>CALQBK020000015.1 GCA_943328795.2 Bifidobacterium breve | reverse complement strand
GGGGGTGTGGTCAAGGGGGGGGCTTCTTCCAGGGTGAGGCCGGCGAGCAAAAGGTTGGCGCGCAGCTCTGGTGCGCCCTTCTCGACGGTGTCGGCGGGTGCTACGGCGGTGTCGGGCGCCGCCGCGTTGGTGGTGGCCGCGTTCGAGGGGTGGGGGGGCCCGGGGGGCGGGGCGCCGGCCGTGCTGGGCGCGGGCTGTGCGCCAGGCGCCGGGGGGGCAACGGTGGGGGCGCCGGGCGTGGCGGTGGTTGCGGCGTTCGAGGGGTGGAGGGGCCCGGGGGGCGGGGCGCCGGCCGTGCTGGGCGTGGGCCGCGCGCCAGGCTCCGGGGGGGCAACGCTGGGGGTGCTGGCCGCCTTCGGCGGGTGGAGGGGCCCAATGGTGCCCGGCATCGTGGGCTCGACCGTGCCGGGCCGCGTCACAGGCCGCGAGGAGGCGTCGATCCCCCCTTGCGGCACCCGGGGACCACGGTCGTCTGGAACGGGCGCCTGGGCGACATCTCGTCGCCAGGCGTCGGTGGCAGGCGCGAAGCCGGGCGGCTGAGCAGGCTCGTCACCCCGACACCCGGTCCGACGCCGTCGGCGCCCGCCCGGCGAACCACCAACCACCCGGGGCGCGGGTGCGTGCGCCAGCTCGCCGCGTCCGGTTCGTTCGGGCGCGCCACGTGCGTCGAGATCGCTGGCTGCCCCGTCGAAGATCGCCGCGAACCCGCGCTCGACCGTGGGGCCCGGACCACTGGCGCGGAGGGCGCTCGAACCGTCGACGGCCTCGATCACTGGACCTTCGATTGGAGCGAGCGGGTGAGCTTGTCTGCGAGGGCGGCCGCCTTTGCCGGCGGCAGGGCGGCGAGCAGCTTGCCCGCCTTCTGGCGGTTCATGCGGTCGAGGACCTCCACAGCGAGCGCCTCGTCGAGGCCCGCGAACATGGGCGCGATCGATGCGGCGCGGTTGCTCTCTACCATCTTGACGAGGCCCTTGACCCGCTCGTCCTGAGCCTTGTCGGCCCGATCAAGGCTCGCGGCGACCTCCGTGCGAAGGGCCGTCAGCTCGGCCATCCGGGCATCCAGACGCTTCTCGGTCTCCGCCAGCTCTTTCTTCCTGGCGTCAAAGGAGTGGTCGCGCTCGTCGAGCTCGCGCGCCCGGTGTCGGAGCTGGTCGGCGAGCTCCCGGTTTCCCGCCTGCTCCTCCCCGCACCACCGCAGCGTGGCTGCGACTTCTGCCGCTACCTCCGTGGGCGCGTCCATCGTCGACGCGAGGGCGACGCCGCTGGCCACCGCGGCCGCGACCACGCCGAAGATCGCCCAAACACGCCGCCGGGTCATCCCGCCACGCGCCGTGCGCGCGCCGCGATCTCATCCATCCCGCGCGCTTCCACCCGCTTGAGCTCCTCCTGGGCGCCGACGAACCGCTCTTCGATCACCGCCTCCAAGGTGAGCTCCTCGCGAACGCACTTCACGTGCCGATCACCGGTGAGCATGACGTCGCGCTCCTTCTGCTGAAGCCGGACCCGCTCCCGCCGCTCGGTGAACTCCTCGCGGATCCGGTATGCCTGGTAAGCTGCGAGCGCCACGACGTCGGACGGGTCCACGGCGGCCTGTGCCGCGCGGATCCCGCTCGTCACGTTTGCAAGCCGCTGCTCTTGCTGATCACGAGCGGCCTCGGCGTTCCTGAGGGACACCTCGGCTTCCTGCCGGGCATGGGCGCGCAACCGGTGCAGGGACGCCAGGACGGTCGACATGCGGGTGCTCCTTTTTTCTTATCGGGCGGAGGCGGCAACAGTTGAGGAATCATTTGAGATCGCCTCCATCGCTGCCACCGTGTCTGCCATCGAGGTGACTTCGGACACGCCCTGCGCGCAGAACCTCCGGATTGGCTCGCTCCTCGCGATGGCCGCATCGACCCCGGCGTTCGACCCGGCGCGGTAGGCGCCGAGTCGGATCAACTCCTCGTTCTCGGACCAGGTGGCCATCAGGCCGCGAACCTTGCTCGCGACGGCACGGTGTGCGGGCGACGTAACGAGCGGCATTACACGGCTCAGGCTCTGGAGCACGTCCACCGCCGGGAACTGGCCGTGGGAGGCGATCCGTCGCGAGAGCACGATGTGGCCGTCTACGATGCCCCGGACGGCGTCCCCGATTGGGTCCTGGAGGTCGTCCCCGTCGATGAGCACAGTGTAGAGCGCCGTGACGCTGCCCGCGCCGATGCCGTGGCCCGCGCGCTCCATGAGGCGCGGGAGCAGGCCGAAGACGGAGGGGGTGTAGCCCTTTGTGGTTGGGGGTTCACCGGCGGCGAGGCCGATCTGGCGCTGCGCCATCGCCAAACGGGTAGCGCTGTCCATGAAGAACATGACGTCCATGCCATCGTCGCGGAACCAGTCGGCGATCGTAGCGGCGACAAACGCGCCTCGGACCTGGAGCACGGGTGCCTTGTCCGAGGTGACCACGACGACCACGGATCGGGCGAGGCCCTCGGGGCCGAGCACGTCCTCGAGGAACTCGCGGACCTCCCGGCCGCGCTCGCCGATGAGCGCGATGACGTTGATGGCCGCGGACGCACGCCGTGCGATCATGCCGAGCAACGTGGACTTGCCGACGCCCGAGCCGGCCATCAGCCCCACGCGCTGTCCATGGCCGAGGGTGAGGAGGCCGTCCAGCACCCGAACGCCCGTGTGCAGCGGCTTGCGGATGAGCCCCCGGCGCAGCGGGTCCGGGCAGAGCGCGTGCAGCGGGCGGCGGGTCACGGTCGAGAGCGGGCCCTTCCCGTCGATCGGCTCGCCGAACCCGTCCAGCACCCGGCCGCGCAGCGCGGGGCCCACCGGCGCGGACGGCATCTCCCCCACGGTCTCGACCCTCGCCCCGAACCGGACGCCCTCCACCGAATGGAACGGCATCAGCAACGCCCGCTCCTCGCGAAAGCCGACGGTCTCCGCTACGCCGGTGCCCTCGATCGTGCACTCTTCGCCGACCCGCGCCCCGGGGAGCTCGGCCTCTACGAGCGTGCCGACCAGCCGCACCACGCGCCCGCTCCGCCTCCGAACGGGCGCCTCCGCGAGGGCGGAGGCGAGGCCGGAGAGGTTCAGCGAGCCTACTTCCATTGATCCAGCACTGCCGCTACCCCGGCCACCGCGCGCTCCACCGAGGCATCGATGCACCCTGCGGGTCCCTCGCAGACGCAGCCGCCCTCCATGAAGAAGTCCTCGACGACCTCGATCCCCCGTCCCTGCAGGACACCTCGCAGCATCTCACCGTCGAGCGGTGAGACCTTGACCACGAGCCCACTCCGGCCCAGCGTGCGCACCGCCTCGTCTACTATGGCCTCGAGCAGGCGAGGATCGGCGTGCAGTGCCTCCCCCGCGATCCGCCGGGCGGCTTCGAGGATTACGCCCGCCGTCGAGGCGCGCACTTCGTCGAGGAGGCCTCTGCGCGTGTCTTCGATTGCCTTCGCGGTGTCGGTGAGCAGCTTCGTCGCGGCGCGCATTTCTGCCTCGGCGTCGCGCAGGGAGTCCATCGCTGCCCGGTGCGCCTGCTGGCGGTCCAACTCGCGCCGGTCGACCTTGTCGGGGGAGTCGACGGGCGCATCGATCGGCGCGGCCCGGGGAGGCTTCGGCTCACCGAGCAGGTGAAGCTTGAGGCTAACAAAGGCGGCCACGGGCTACCCGACCCCTTCGTCGGTGCCACCGACGTCCAGCTCGATGGCGCCGTCGTCGGCGAGCTTGCGGGCGACCGCGACGATGCGGTCCTGCGCCTCGCGCACCTGCGAGCGCCGGGCCCGTCCCGCGAGCTCCATCTCCTCCACGAGGTCAGCCGCCGCGCGGCTGGAGAGGTTGGCCAGGAAGGCGTCGCGGAGCCCGGGGGAGGCGCCCTTGAGGGCCAAGAGGAGATCGGGGCGATCGACGGCGCGCAGGAGCGCCTGGATCGCGCGACCGTCGAGGCTGCCGAGGTCCTCGAAGACGACCATGCGCCGTTGCAGATCTTCCGCGAGCTCCTCGTGCGAGCTGCGCACCTGCTCGAGGAGCGCGATGTTCGCCTCGCGGGGCATGCGGCCGAGGATGCGGGCCGTGTTCTCGACCCCTCCCATCTGTGTGGGCCCGGCGAGCGGCCCGAGCGCGTTCCGCAGCGCGGCCTCGACGTCGTCGACCATCTCGGCGTCCACGCGCTCCGCCCGCGCCATCCGGATCGTGACGTCGGAGCGCTCGTTTTCGGGAAAGCAGCTCAGGACCCTCGCGGCGTTCTCGGTCCCCATCCGCAGGAGGGCGATCGCGCGGATCTGGGGGTGCTCGTCTCGGAGCGCACTGGCCACCGAGTGGGGCGGACGTAGCTGGATAAACGCCTCGAATTCGTTGACTCCCTGGCGGCGGAGCGCGGCGGCGATCCGCGGACGCCGCTCCTCGTCCATGAGCTCCGGCAGCACGTTGCGGGCGAAGTCCGGACCCGTTGACGGCAGCAAGCTCACCGCGGAGAGCTCGTCAACGAAGTCGCCGACCACGCCCTCGATCACGCCCTCGTCTACCTCGCCGAGGGAGTTGATCGCGGCGCCGATCAGCTTCACCTCGTCGTCGCTCAGGTTCCGGAGCAGGGCGCGGGCAGCCTCGCGCTCCAGGTACATGACGAAGACGGCCGCCTTCTGGATCGGGGTGAGCTCAGCGGCGGGGGTCGCGCGGGTGGCGGCCATGCTCAGGTCCGGATCCAGCGCCGGAGCACCTCGGCGGAGTGGGCGGACTCCTCGAGGACGAGGGCGCTGACGTGGCGAGGCTGGTGGGAGTCGAGGCGGGCGATCCGGGCGCGGAGGCGATCATCAAGGCGCGAGACGTTCTCGACGCCGTCGTCCTCGATGATCCCGTCCGGGGTCAACGCGAGGGTGTTGCCCGTTCGAGGGGCGCCCGCTCCGCGCACCGCCGCGAGGAGCGGGCGGACGAAGAACGCGAGGATCGCGATCAGGACGGCCGCAACGAGGCCGGCGGGGAGGAAGCGCTGCCAGGAGGCGGCCTCGGCTGCGGCTGCGGCTGCGGCTGCGGCATCGGCCGTCTCTGTCGCCTCGGGGGCGAAGGGCACGAAGCTCACGATCACCGAGTCGCCGCGCTTGTCGGTCGCGCCGAGCGCGGCACGAACGCCGGCTTCGAGCTGGGTGCGCAGCGCGGCTTCGTCACCCCCCGCGGCTGCAGCGGTCACCGCCGCCTGGTCGATCATGACTGAGGCGCTCAGGCGCCGCACGTCCCCGGCGGGAGTGCTGGTTGTCGTTGTCGTCGTCGTGAACTGGTAGGTGGACTGCAGGGACTCGCGGGTCCGCGCGCTCGACCCGCTCGAGCTCCCTGAGCCCGCGCGCTCGGGGAGGTTGGAGTCCGTGCCCGGCACCCCACTCGGATCCGTGGTCGCGCTGCCGTTCGTCTCGTTCTCGATCTTCTCCGTGCTCGTGACCGAGCTGTCGGGGTCTACGGCGTTGACCGTGGACTGTACCGCCGCCCGCTCGAGCTCCACCTTCACGGTCACCGTCGCCGCGTCGTCCCGACCGAGGAGATGCGCCAGGGCGGCACGTACGCCCTCGGCGAGCTGGCCCTCCTGCCGCGCCTGCAGCACTGCGAGGTCGGACACGTTCTGCGTCCCGTCGTCATCGTCCTTGGCGCCCGTCCACAACAGCCGCCCGTTGCTGGCGTCCACGACGGTGACATCATCCGCGGTCATCCCGGTAACGGCGTGGCTCACGAGCTCGGCGACGCTCCGGGCAGTGTTGCGGTCGAGCGTGGTCCCGGGGTCCGCCCGGAGGGTGACCGCGGCGGTTGGGCGGTCCGCGTCGCCGATGAACGCCGTGCGCTCGGGGAACGTGATGTGGACGGTGCTCGTGGCGATGCCGGTGATCGCGTCGAGGGTACGGACGAGCTCGCCCTGCATCATCCGCAGTCGGTGGAGCTGCTCCTGGAAGGGCGTGACCCACGGGTCGATCTGGTCGAGTCCCTCCAGGCCGACGATGCCGCCGTCTCCGCTGGCGGCCAGGCGCGCCTGCACCTGCGAGGCGCGGGGTACCCGCACGCTGATCCCGTCCGCGTCGATGGTGTAGGGCACCTCGGCCTGCGCCAGCGACCGGGCGATCGTTTGCGCCTCGTAGGGGTCGGAGGCCCGCGTGAGCAGCACGTTGTCGGGCTGCATGGACCAGATCCCCACTCCCGCGACCGACGCCAGGCTCAGCGCCGTCGCGCCCCACAGCACGCGACGCCGGGAGGGGTCGAGGCCCTCATAGAACGTCTGGAGCTGTTCGGTGAACGTCACTGGGGCTCTTTCGGTCGGGATGGTCGGGAATTGAGGGGATTCTTTTTTCGGGGCGCCGGGCCGCGCCTACTTCAGGCGGATCTCGGCCGCCCGGGAGAGCGGGGTGCCGGGCACGATCTCGCCGGGGCTGAGCACCGGTACGCGGGGCAGGACCTTCTCGAGCAACCGGCGCATGGGGCCGCGGGCGAGGGGAGGGACGAGGAACACGAGGTCGCCTGTGCCGCTCCAGCTCTCGGTCTGCGTGCGGATCGCGCCGATCAGGCGCCGGGTGGTGTCGGGGTCGAGCACGAGCGTCATCGCGCCGCCCTCGCCTCCCTGCAGCCCGCGTACGACGACGTCCTCGGCCTCGGCGCCGAGGCCGAGGTAGCAGAGCGTGCCATCCTCGCTGACGAATCGCGCTGTCACCGACCGGCTCAGGCGCTGGCGGACGAACTCTGTGAGCACCTCGGGGTCCCGGGTGCGGGGCGCGTAGTCGGCCAGCGCCTCTAGGACGGCTTGGGCATCGCGGACACCGACGCCCTCCTGGATGAGGTTCCGGAACACGCGGAGGACGGCGGCGCGTGGCAGGGGATCCGGGATCAACTCCTCGACCAGGCGCGGGTTCTGCGAGGCGACCCGCTCGAGTGCCTCCGCGAGCTGCTGGCGCCCGTACAGCTCGTGGGCGTGCCGCCGAAGCAGGTCGTCGAGGTGGGTTGTGAGCACCGTGGGCGCGTCGACGACCGTATACCCCTGAGACTGGGCGCGGAGCTTCATCGCCTCCGGGATCCAGAAGCCCTTCAGCCCGTACACGGGGTCCACCCCGCGGACGCCGGAGAGCGTGCCCGACGCCGTCCCCGGGTCAAGCGCAAGGAGCTGCCTCGCGTAAATCTTGCCGCTCCCGACGGCTTCTCCCCGCAGGAGCACCTTGTATTGCCCTACCCCGAGGCGCACGTTGTCGCGCAGGCGCACGGGCGGCAGCACGACGCCGAGGTTCTGCGCGACCTGTCGACGGATCTTCTGGATACGCTCGACGAGGGCCCCGCCGCGCTTCTCGTCCACGAGGTACACGAGGTCGAGACCGACCTCCACGACGAGCGGCTCCACGCGCAGCATGTCCTCGATCCGCTGCTCGTTGGTGACTGCCATTGCCTCGGACGAGGTCGCGACCGCCACCGGGACGGGCACGTCACGAAGGGAGTACGCCAGGCCCCCAAGCAGCGCAGAGATCACGGCGAAGGGGGCCCGGAGCCCGGGCACCAGGATGAACGTGCCCGCCAGCGCGGCCAGCACCGCGAGGGCGCGGGGGCTGCCGAGCAGCTGGGTTCCGAACTGAGCGTCCAGGCTCTCCTCGTCGATGGAGGCCACGCGGGTGACCAGCAACCCGGCGGCGGCCGAGACGATCAGCGCCGGCACCTGGCTGGCGAGCCCCTCCCCGATCGTGAGCAAGGTGTAGTTGGCGGCCGCGGTCTTGAGATCGAGGCCGTGCATCCCGACGCCGATCACGATTCCCGCGAGAAGGTTGATGAGCATGATCACGATGGCGGCGATGGCGTCGCCCTTGATGAACTTGCTCGCGCCGTCCATCGCGCCGTAGAAGTCCGCCTCGCGGGCAACCTCGGCGCGTCGGCGCTTCGCCACCTTCTCGTCGATGATCCCGGCGTTCATCTCGGCGTCTACGGCCATCTGCTTGCCGGGAAGCGCGTCGAGGGTGAACCGGGCTGCGACCTCTGCGACGCGGCCGGCGCCCTTGGTGATGACGATGAAGTTGATCACCAGCAGGATGCAGAACAGGATGAACCCGACGACGTAGTTCCCGCCGACCACGAAGTCTCCGAACGCCTGGATGACGTGCCCGGCTGCCCCCGGGCCATCGCCGCCGTGGAGCAGGATGAGCCGCGTGGAGGCCACGTTCAACGACAACCGGAACAGCGTCGAGATGAGCAGGATGATCGGGAACGCCGAGAACTCCACCGGGCGCTTTACGTAGAGCGAGACCAGGAAGATGAGCAGCGAGAGCGTGATCGACAGCGCGAGGAACACGTCGAGGAGAATCGGCGGCAGGGGCGCCATGAGCAGCGCGAGCATGCCGAACACGCCGACCGCGAGCGCGATATCCCCGTTTTCACGGACGAGGGCCATCATCGAGCCAGCGGCGGGTACCTGGGAGGCCATCACCCTCTCCATCGGTCGGGTGTGCCCACAGTTGAGGAGAAAAGAGCTCGGCGGTCAGCGCACGTCGGCGGGGATCTCGACGTGGCGGGCGTCTGCGGGGATCTCCTCCACGTGGACGACCCGAAATTCGACGCGCCGGTTCACGACGAGGGCGTCGGGGGTGCCGTCCTCGGCGAGCGGCACGGCCTCGCCGTACCCTTTCGAGATCAGGCGGGTGCGGTCCACGCCGTGGTCCACGAGCCAACGCATGACGGAGAACGCCCGCGCGTCCGAGAGGCGCAGGTTGTAGTCATCGGGGCCGTCTGCGTTGGCGTGGCCCTCGATGAGGAACAGCTGGATCTCGGGGTGCGCGAGCATCTGGTCGCGCACGGCCTGGAGGAGGGGGTCAGCGCTCGCAAGGAGCTCCGTCCGGCCCTCCCGGAACAGGATCGTCTCTGTGACCGCGACATGGTCCCCCGCGAGCTCTGCGACGTGCGGGCATCCGTCGGAGTAGCGCGGGTCCTGCTCCGGGAGGATCGGCTGGGTAGGGCACACGTCCCTCGCGAACGGCACGCCGTCGCCGTCCCCGTCGAACTCGGGGCAGCCGTCCTCGTCCTGGACCCCGTCGACGGTCTCGGCCTGGTCGGGACACCGGTCGGCCCCGTTCAGGATGCTGTCGTCATCCTGATCTGCGGTGGGGTCCCCCGCGATCTGCTCGGCCGTCGGGACTAGGACCTTCCGTGTCCTCCCCGAGTACCCGATCCCGGCGATCGCCCGCCAGCGGCTGGCGCCTATGCCATTGCCCAGGCCGGCGGCTGCCCCGGCGCTCGCCCAGACCCCGTCGGGCAGCCGCATCCTCCCCGACAGCGTGGCCTCGACCGGCACGGAGGTAAACCCCCACTCGCCCTGCGCCGAGAGCTCGAACATCGCCGAGAGCGCGTCGTTCACGCGGTAGCCTGCGCCCGCGCCGATCACCGGCCCCGCGCCCGAGGTGAGCCCGGGCGAATCCTCCGGCAACGACAGGACCGCACCGCCAACGGCGAGCACCCCCACGCGGCCGAACTCGTGGCCCCAGCGTACGAGGGTGACGAGGCGGGGCGGCCCGCCGACGTAGCGCGCGTTCGCGCCGGTCGGCAGGATCACGGTGAGCCCAAGCGCGAGGGGTCGTACGCCGGGTACCACGAGCTGTGCGCCCAGGCGGGCGTCTCCCGTGACCGCGTAGGCGCCGTCGGTCTCGGCCCCGAAGTGCAGGGGGAGGGTCCCGTCGAGCCGCAGCCCCCCAAAACTGTAGCCTCCGAGCAGGTTCGCCGTGGCGAGCGCGTCGATCACGGGGGCCCGGCCTGCCGGCAGTTGCTCGGAGAGCGGGGCGTCGGCGTAGTCCATCACCAGGCCAGCGTCCCAGTCACCGCCCTCTCCGGTCGCCTGCGAGCCGAGCCGCGTGAAGGCCGTGGGGTCCCCGGTTGTCGCCCCGGTGGTGAAGGTGTCGACATCCAGGGCGAGCGCCACCGAGATCAGCGTGATCACGAGCGCTCCGCGCGGCGGACCCGGCGGATCAACCCGCCGATCACGAGCGCGCCTGCCCATTTCCCACCGCCGCACCCGCTGCCGACGAGCGGCCCGTCGTAGCTCAAGAAGTCGGGAACGCCGTCGCCATCGCTGTCAACCTCGCCTTCGAGGCGGTCTGGGTCGTCGTCCCCGTCGCTGTCGAGCTCCCAGGAGTTGATGAGCCCGTCGTCGTCCACGTCGGTGTCGAGGATGCCGTCGAAATCCACGTCGTAGCTGAGCTCGTGGGCCGTGGGGATGCTGTCTCCGTCGTCGTCGGTGTCCAGCGGGTCGATCACGCCGTCCCCGTCGCGGTCGGGGCCCGACGTGTACTCAAACCCGTCGAGGAGCGAGTCGTTGTCGGTGTCGGGGTTCATCGGATCGGTCCCGAGGGCCTTCTCCTGCAGCTCGGTCAGGCCGTCGCCGTCCTGGTCCTCGGTCTCGGCCCAGCCGTCGCAGTCGTCGTCGAGGCCATTCTCGATCTCGGTCGCGCCGGGGTGGACGGCCGGGTCGATGTCGTCGCAGTCCGTGGCGACGCCGTACCCGTCGCCGTCTTGGTCGTCGTCGCGCCCGTCGCAGTCCTGGTCGATGCCGTCGTACCAGGTCTCGGTCGCCCCGGGGTTCACGTCTTCGTCGTTGTCGTCGCAGTCGGAGCCGTCGCCGAGGTCGTTCTCGTAGCCGTCGGCGTCGTAGTCCCACTCGTCGGAGCCGTCGCAGTCGCTGTCCACGCCGTCCACGGGGTCCTCAGGGGCGCCCGGGTAGGTGGAGGGGTCGCCGTCGTCGCAGTCGGTCCCGCCCGCGGTCGTCCCTACCCAGCCGTCTCCGTCCACGTCCACGAGGTCGGCGCCGGAGCAGTCTTGGTCGATGCCGTCGTACGGGGTCTCGATGTTGCCGGCGTAGCGTCCGGCGTTGCTGTCGTCGCAGTCGTCGCCCCACGGCGTTGCGTCCTGACCGTCGCCGTCCTGGTCGAAGTCGCTCCCACCGTCGCAGTCGCTGTCGACGCCGTCGTACCAGGCATCGAGTGCTCCGTCGTACACCGTGGGATCCGTGTCGTCGCAGTCGCCGCCGCCACCGAGCGCGGCGTCGTGGAGGTCACCGTCGGAGTCGAAGTCTGAGCCGCCGCCGCAGTCGCTGTCGACGCCGTCGTACCAGGCGTCGGGGGCGCCGGGGAACACGCTGGCGTCTGCGTCGTCGCAGTCCGGGCCCCCCACGGTGCTGGACGCGTACCCGTCTGCGTCCAGGTCCTCGGCATCGACCCCATCGCAGTCCTGGTCGATGCCGTCATAGGGCACCTCGGGGGCCCCTGGGTAGGTGCTGCCGTCCGCATCGTCGCAGTCCACGTCGTCGGTCCAGCTGTCGCCGTCGAGGTCCTCGAGCGCGGCGTTCGGCCCGCCGTACACGCCGACGTCTGCGCGGGAGCCGTCGCGATCGAAGATCGCCGGCGAGCCGGCGTCGATGCACGGGCTGGCGGCCTGCGGGTGGAGGTCGTCGTTTGACCGGTCCCCGTCGGCTGTGTAGCTGACGAGCAGCGGGTCTGCCGCCAGGTTCCCGCTCGTGCCGTCCACGTCCGACCAGCCCGCCCAGTCCCCGCCTGCGTTGTCCCACGCGACAGTGTAGGACCGATCGGAGCCTGCGTCCGTCGACCCGTACGCGCCGCCACCGCCGAGCGCGTCCAGCATCACGTTGTCGACGAAGCTCACGGGCGCCTCGGTGTACAGGTGCGCGCCGGCCCCGCTCGCGTCGTTCCCGGCGAAGGTGTTGTTCAGGACCTCGACCTGCACGGTCCCGTCGATCCACACGCCGGCGCCGTCCACGCCCGCGTTGTCGGTGACGGCGAGGTTCTGGAGCGTCGCCGAGACTGCTGGCGCGCGCAGCGCGATCGCGCCGCCATCCGTACCCGTGTTGCCATACAGGTAGCCGCCAACGAGCGAGACCTCGTTGTTGCCATCGAGGCAGAGGGCGCCGCCGTCGCCGCCGGCCTGGTTCCCGAGCGCCACGAGCCCGATCATGCTCACCCAGCCGCCTGTCCCGAGGATGGCTCCGCCATCCCCGAGGGACGTGTTGTCCCGAAAAGTGGGGCCGTCAACGTAGACGTCGCCCTGCACGGCGATGGCGCCGCCGCTCCCTTGCGTGGCGACGTTGCTGTCGAAGGTCCCGTCCGTGATCACGAGGCTGGAGCCCGCCCAGATGCCGCCGCCGTCGCCCGTCGAGGCCGTGTTCAAGGAGAACGTCGCGGAGTCGAGCGCCAGTCCGCCCTGGGTGTACACCCCGCCGCCGTCGAGGCCCGCCGCGTTCGAAGAGACCGCCGTCCCCGTGAACGTGAGCGACCCCGTGCTGTCGGCGGCCGCCGCCCCGCCGCTGCCTGCTGCGACGTTGTCCTGCCAGGTGCCATCCACGTCGTCGAGGGCCCCGCCGGTGCTCAACCGCACCGCGCCGCCGTCACCGCCGGAGGTGTTGCCCTGGAAAGTGCAGCTCGTGCAGGTGATCGCCGCGTCATCGTGGGCCCAGGCCGCGCCGGCGTCGGACGCGCTGGTCTGGCCGGAGACCGTCACGCGGACCAGGGCTGCGGTCGAGGCACCGGAGAGGTCGAGCCCGGCGCCCGTGAACGCCGCGCCCCCGATCAGCTCCGTGTCGGTGAGCGCGAGGCTTGAGTCGGTGGCGCAGATGGCGCCGCCGGAGCCGGTGTCCGCGCGGGCCCCGCTGATGCTGGAGCCGGTGAGGTCGAGGCTCGCGGATGCGCCGAGCATGAACCCGCCGCCGTTGCCCGCCGCGGGGGAGTCGAGGATGAGCCCATCGGCCGTGAGCGAGGCCGATTCGAGCCAGGCGAAGCCTCCCTCCTGCTCCGCGACGGGGCTCGTGGCGGTCACGCTCACGAGCGTGATGGTGGAACCGCCATCGGCCCAGAACGCGCCGCCGTTCGTGGCGGCGCCGCCCGTGAGCACGAGATCGGACGCGTACAGCGTCGCGCCGCCCGTGAGGTAGGCGTGTGCACCCGACGCCGCGGTGTTTCCGCTCAGCTCGACGTTCGCAAGCGAGACGGTGGCGGCGTCTACGTACAGCGCCCCGCCCGTGCTGTCCGCCGAACCTGCCGCCGCGATGACCACGTCGTCCACCACGAGCGTGCCGCCGGAGACGACGATGCCTCGCCCGCCAGAAGGGGTGATGGTGAAGCCGGTGAACGTGGCGTCCTCGCCGGCGGCCAGCACGATCCCGTCCTCGCCGGGGCCCGGGGCGAGCAGCGTCGCGCCGGAGCCCCCCGTGCCGCGCACTGAGAGGTCACGCCCGCCGAGGTCGATGGCCTCCGCGTAGATGCCGGGCGCGACCTCGATGGTGTCGCCATCTACGGCGGCATCCACCGCGGACCCGATGGTGGAGTAGGCCTCCCGCGGACCCACGGCGAGGGTAGCGGCTCGGGCTGACAGGACCAGCAGCAGCGATGTCATGACTCGCGTCGGGCCGGACGGCGACCCACCAGCACGAGCAGCGCGCCCAGCACCAGCCAGCCGGGGTTGCGGGCCGCCGTTGCACAGCCGCACCCCCCGGGCTCCCCGGTGAGATCTGCGCCGGTGTAGAGCGGGCCGGCGCTGTCTCCGATGCCGGCGGTGTCTGCCGCGGTGTCACCGGTGTCGCCCGTGTCGGCAGTCTCCCCGGTGTCACCCGTCTCGGCGGTGTCGCCGCTGGCGTCGTACACCAGGACGGCCTCGTCCAGTTCGAGCGTCCCGTTCGCCTCGAACGAGATGCTCTCCGCGGCGGCGAGCGCGACCGTGAGCGGGTCAGCATCGCCCCAGGTGGCCGTGAGCGTGGTGCCGTCCCACTCCGCGTGCAGGTCGGTCCAGCTCCCCGGCGCTGGCGTGCCCAGCGCCACGCTGGGCGCGCCGTCGCACACCGCCGCGAGGTACCAGGCAACGCCTTCCATCGCGAGCGACGGGTCCGTCGGGGCGTCGCAGCTGAAGGCGAGGGGGCCCGCATCCCCCGCGGAGCTGCCAAAAGTGGGGTCGGTGTCCCGGGACAGGTGGAGGCCGTCCGACGCATCCCAGGCACCGTTGTAGCTCCCGTACACGTCCAGGTCTCCGAGGCGCCCGTCGTCCGCGAGGGGCGAGTAGAGGCTGAACGTCACGCCGTCGGTCGACGTCGCCAGCTCGAACCCGTCCGCGTCGGTGTACCAGATCCACCAGGCGCCATCGGCGTCGCGGGCGACGGCCGAGAGCGCGCCGTCGAGGACCGCCGCCGGCGACCCGAAGTCGAGCCCGTCGTCAGAGTCGACGCGGCAGATCGCGGTGCCGCAGCTGGTGTACAGCACGACGCTGTCTCCGAGGTCTACGACGTTGGGGGAGGTGCCATCTGCGACCACCCCGATCTCCGTCCAGACGACCCCGTCGGCAGAGCTGGCGGCCTCGATGCTGTCGCCGACTGACCTGTACAGCAGCCAGCTGCCGTCCATTCGCAGCAGCTCGGGCTCCCCCCCCTCGAGTCCGGTGCCGATCGGGTTCCACGCCTGCTCCGCCAGCGGGAGGGCGGTGGTCGTCCCACCCAGCGCGACCTCGCCGCCGGAGCCCCAGGTCGTGACGAGCTCGGCATCGCCCGCCTGGGTGGTGATCGACGCGCCCGTGGTGAGCCGGATGCGCGCGTCCAGCACGAAGGTGGCCATCGCGCCTGTCGTGAGCGTAGCGGCGCCGTCCGTGACCGTGAGCACGCCGCCATCGGTCGTGCCCCCTACCCAGTCGCCGGAGTCCGTCGTGAAGGAGGCGGCGCTGGTCGTGGCCCAGGCCACGCTCGCTAGGAGCAGCATGTGCGATACTCGCCGGAGAGCAAGGGGGTTCCGTGACGGCGGGGCCGGGTGTGCATTTCCCCTTCATCGGCCGCTCCAGCCCCGAGTTGAGGCCTATTTTCGCCGCCCCTTACTTGCGCTGTCGCCGGCGGTAGACCAGCGCGAGGACCTGGGCCACCGGACCGAAGAACTCGCTCGGGATCGGCGCCCCGACCTTTGAGCGGGCGTACAGCGCCCGGGCGAGCCCGCGGTTCTCGATGATGGGGACGTCGTGGCGGCTCCCCTCAGTGCGGATCTTCAAGGCGAGGTGGTCCACGCCGCGTGCGACGACCACCGGAGAGGCGTTCTCGAGTTTGCGGTACCGCAACGCGACCGCGTAGTGGGTCGGGTTGGTGACGATCACGTCGGCGCGTGCCACTTCCACGAGTTGCTGGAGGTTGCGCAGCTGCCGGGCGAGCAGCTTGCGGCGGGCGCGGACCTGGGGATCGCCCTCGGACTCTCTGTGCTCCTGCCGCACGTCGTGCCGCGTCATCATCATCTGCTCGGAGAGCTGGTACTTCTGCCACGCGAAGTCCGCGCCCCCGAGCGCCAGCGCCATGGGGAGCGCGCGAGTGAGTACCGCCTGTGTGAGCACGCCGAGGAAGCGCAGTTGGGCCCCCACGGGCCACGCCCCGACGATCGGCAGCGCGCTGGCGTGACCAGCGAGCGCCGAGTACACGGACCAGGTCAGCAGCACGGCGATGGTGGACGCCTTCGCGAGGTTGACCCAGGGCGACATCGAAAAGAACGTGCTCTTGGCCGCCGCGACGGGGTCGAGACGCGCGGGGTCGGGGCTGATGGCCTCGGTGCTTAGGTTGAACCCGGTGATGACGAGGCCGACCCCGAGGCATGCGAGCACCCCGGGCGTCAGGGCGCCGAACACGCCCGGCCCGACGGCCGCGATCGTGCGCTGCGTCAGCGACGTGAGGTCGGCGCTCACGAACTCCCGGGTCACGCCGCGGGCGAAGCTGTCGCGGGCGACGCGGACGACGCCCCCGCTGATGCCCGACATGTTCGAGATCAGCGCGAAGGCACCGACGCACAGCCCCACCGCAGCGAGGAGCTCCTTGGAGGTCGCGACCTTGCCGTCTTCCCGAAACTTCTGGACCTGTCGCTCTGTGGCCTGCTCCGTCTTCTCCCCATCGTCCGACATGGCTAACGGGGCGGCCCGAGGAGGTCGGCGATCGCCACGAAGGCGCGCGGCAGCGTGTCGTACCAGGTCTCGAGGATCGCGGGGAGGGAGATCGCCATCAGCCCGAAGGAGGCGGCCACGGTGATGGTTGGGCCGATCGCGAAGAAGATCTGCAGGCCCGGCGCCATTCGCCCCAGCAACGAGAGCCCGAGGTTCACGCAGAACACGAAGGCCGTGATCGGGCCGGCGAGTTGGATACCCGTGGTGATCGCGACCCCGGCCAGCGGGATCAGTTGGTTCGCCGCCATGAACGCCGCGGAGGCGTGCCCCGGCGGCACTTGGTGCAGTGAGTCCCCGAGCGCGCGGATGCAGCGCAGGTGCAGGTTCTCCCCGAGGAACACCCCCGTACCGAGCCAGGTCACGAGCACCCCCGCTGCGCCCGGCTGGGTCATGGTCAGCGGGTCAAGCATCGCGGCGATGTGCAGGCCGCTCTGGGTGGAGATCACCTCAGCCGCGGTCGCCAGGGCGCCGAACACCAGGGTCACGCACAGCCCCATCGCCACTCCGAACAGCGCCTCCGATGCCAGCTGGCTGAAGAGCACGGAGAGCGCGCTCGGCACCTCCGTGGTGCCCACGCCCGGTAGCATGAGCAGCGTGAGCGGCACGGCGACGAACAGCCGGGCGTAGGACGGCACAGCCCGGACCGAGACGCCCGGTAAGGTCATGAGCAGGCCTGCGAGCCGGGCATAGACGAGCACGCCGCCTGTCACGACGGGGATCACCGGCCGACCGTCGGGATGCGCCCAAAGCAGCTGGCTCCGTAGGTCGTCGCGATCTCGGCCATCCACCCGGCGGAGACCGCCAGCAGCAGCGCAATCGCGAACAGCTTGGGCAGGAAGGTCAGCGTCATCTCGTGCACCTGGGTGACCGCCTGGAACACCGACACCAGGGTGCCGACGATGAGCGTGACGAACAGCGCTGGTCCGGCGAGCAGGAGCACCATCCACAGTGCCTCGCGTCCGACCCTCGCCGCCTCTGCAAAGCTCATCGGGAGATGCCCGAGACGACGTCGCGGACGAGCAGGCCCCAGCCGTCCATCAGCACGAAGACCATCAGCTTGAACGGGAGGGAGACCACGACCGGCGGCAGCATCATCATCCCCATGCCCAGCAGGATGCTGCTGACGACGAGGTCGATCACCAGGAAGGGCACCAGCGTGTAGATGCCGATGATCAGGGAGGTCTTGAGCTCCGAGAGGATGAACGCGCTCGCTACCGCGGCGGTCGGGACCGCGTCCAACGTTGGAGGTCGGGGTATCCGGGCGGATTCGAGCACCGTCGCCATGTCGTCGCGGCGCGTGTTCGCCAGCATGAAGGTGCGAAGGGGGGCGATGGTGGCGTCGAGGGCCTCGGCGGGCTCTGCTGTGCCATCCAAGAACGGGGCGAGCCCCTTGGTCCACGAGGCTTCGAACACCGGCTGCATCACGAGCAGCGTGAGGAACAGCGAGAGCCCGACAATCACCTGGTTCGGGGGGCTCTGGTTCAGGCCAAGCGCCTGCCGCATCAGCGAAAATACCATGACGAAGCGGATGAATGGCGTCATCACCAGGATCATCGCCGGGAGGAAGCTGAGGCCGGTCAAGAAAAGGAGCATCCGCACGGCGGTGCTCGTGGGCACGGGCCCCTCCCCGACGGTCTGGTTCAGCAACGTGCTGACGGGGCCAGCGAGGTCCCCAATGGGCGCCGCGTGGGCGCTGGCGAATAGCCAGAGCGTCACGTGGACCCTCCGCGCCGCGCCGCGTGGCTTGCGTAGGACTCGCTGCGTCGCTCGGCGAGCACCTCTTCGGCGACGCTCGGCCCTGGTGCCTGCCCGAGGTCCGCGACGAGGCAAGGCGCCCCGGCGCCGGTCCCGACGAGGAGCCTCCGGCGCTCGCCGTCCGCGTCGATCACTTCGAGCAGCACGAGCGCGTTGCGGTCACCGAGCGGCTGGCGGCAGATCACCTCGAGCGGCTTCCCGGCCGCGATTCGGGGGGTGGTCGCGCGCAGGCGCCAGAGGCAGAAGATGCCCACCACGCCGAGCGCTGCGGGCCCGATCGTGCGCCACGGCGACGACGAGGGGGCCTCCGACTGAACGGCGGTGACCCCGCCGGGCTCGTCCCCGAACAATCGCGAGTACGTGCTCGGCTCCGTGCTCGGCCCCTCGGCCCGGCCGAGCGACGCGAGGAGGAGGAGTGCGATCATCCCGTCGGTCGCTCGAGGGGCTCGCCGTCGACCTCGAGGATCTTGAGCGCCACGCGGTCCTTGACCACGATCATCTCGCCCCGCGCGATCACCTTTCCGCCGACGACCAGCTCAACGGGGTCGCCTGCCGCACGGTCGAGCTCCACGACGTCCTCTGCGGTGAGCGAGGCGAGCTCCCGGATGGTCATCTTCGCTCGCCCGAGCACGACGACCACCTCCACAGGAAAATCCTGAAGAAACCCAAGGCCTCTCGCGAGCGACATGAAACATCTCCGTTGACGGATCCGGCTATCGGTCGCCCTCGCCGGGACTTGAGGGTGAATCTACGCGGCGCTTGACCCGGAAGGATCGGAGCCCGCCGCTGGTTCCCGGCTCGCCGAGGAAGACCTGCCGCTCAGCGAAGCACGCGCAGGCCTCGCCCAAGGCGCCCAGCGGCAGCTCGTCTCCCGCGCGCAGGCCATGAAGCCGCCGCAGCGGCATCTCGAGCCGCGCAAGCTCGATCACGACCTCCACCTGCACGTCGAGCACCCGCTCGAACCGCGGAATCCGCCGGGCGAGCGGTGGCTTTGGCGGCGGGCGCCGCGGTGCCAGCGTCGCCGTCACGCCCAGCGGGAGCGCTACGAACAGGCGGCCGTGAGGCGTTTCACCGCTCAGCTCCAGCGCGATGATCGCGTAGGGGGTCACGGGGTCCACGTCGGCGCAGACCCGCCGGGACCGCGCAACCGCGCCCGGACGGATCACGAGAGGCTCGGCACCACCCCAGCAGGAGCAGATGGCCTCCGTCAGTTCTCGACACATCCGTGCGCCGATCACCTGTTCGACCTCGGTGACCGCGTTGGCGCGAGGCTCGAAGGCCTCGACATCCCCCTCTCCGAACAGCCGACCCATCAGCCGGCCGAGGAGGCGGCGCTCGAATACGACGTAGGCGGGGTCCGGAGTCCCCACGACGGTGTTCGAGCACCAGAGCGCTGCGTCTTCGTACTCGGAGTCACTACAGAGCGCCTCGAGGGTGGAGACGGTCACCATCGCCACGCAGGTCGGTGAGTCGACGCCCGTGCGCGTCGTCAGCTGGGCACGGAGACGCCGCGCGACGCCGCCGAACACCTCGTGCAGGAGGGGGACGACGGCGAAGCCCTCGTCCGGAGGCGAGCGGGGCGGCGCCTGGAGGCTCACTGAATCACGAACTGGGTGAAATAGAGCCGGCCGATCGTGGACGGTGCGAGCACCCCGTTCACGCGGGTGATGAGCTCGTCGCGGAGCCGGGTCTTGCCCTCGGCACCCTCGAGCTCGGACCAGGTGTAGTCGCTGACCGCCGTGATGATCGAGTCCCGCAGCGGCGCGGACCGCGCGGTGACCCCGGCAGCGTCGGCCAAGGGGGTCTCGATCTGCACTTCGAGTCGGAGCACGCGCCCGCCCGCGCCGCCCCGGAGGTTCACAGTGAATGCGCCGAGGTTGGTAACGGCCGTGCCCGGGCCTGCGGTCGTGGTCACGGGCGAAGCTGTGCCGCCGATACTCGGGGGCGCGGCGCCGTCGGTGGCGATCGGGCTGGCGGCCTCCTCGGAACCTTCCTCGGTGGTGGCATTCGTGGTCGTCTTGCCGGAGAAGATCGCGCCCGAGAAGCCCGCCCCCACCCCCACGAGGAGCAGCACCAGCGGGATGATCGTCGCGCGACCAAAGAGGCCCGCCCGCGCTGGCTTCGCCGGCAGGCGGGGATTCGTCGCGGACTGGTCGTCGAACTTGGCACCAGCGGACTGGGGGGCGGTTGGACTCATGTGGAGACGGCCGGGCGGGGTGACATGGCGACGAGGGCTGAAGACTGCACGCGAACTCCGGGAAGCTGTCAAGGCCGTTGCGCTCCTATCGGTCGCCCCGAACAGTTCTTTAGCGAAGGTGAGCACCGAGGTGCCGGTTCCCGCCCTCGCCGCGCGCCGCTTCGGGGCAGCCGAGGCCCGGTCCGGGCGGGGACTCGCCGCGCGCCGCTTCGGGGCAGCCGAGGCCCGGTCCGGGCGGGGACGGAAGTCTTTTGCAGGCAAGCTCAAGAACGAACCGACACGACCGATGCATGTGCTTGAGATTCAACTGAGCGTGATTCCCCGTGGCTACAATCGCTGTGAAGGCGAGCGCATCGTGGAGGGCTTGACCCGGGGTGAAGCGTGTGAGCGGTTCTCCCGGCGCATCCTGTTGCTCGCACGGCGGGTGTCGGACAGGGCACCGGGCGGCGGCGACGTCCCGGTCGAGGACCTCGTGGGGTATGGAGTCGTGGGGCTCCTGGAAGCGTTCGACCGGTTCGAACCAAGCCTGAACGTCGACTTCTCGAGCTACGCCTCGTATCGGATCCTCGGCGCCATGCTCGACGCCGAGCGGCGCGGATCTGGAATCACGCGCCGGCAGAGCCAAGTCAGTCGGGAGCTTGCGAAGGCCACCAGCGTGACCCGCGAGGCGCTTGGCCGGGAGCCGTGCCACGCGGAGATGGCGGCGCACCTCGGCGTCAACCTCGAAACCTACTGGCGGATGCGCTCGCTCTCGCTACCAGTCAGGCGCGAATCGAGTTCGGTCCACTCCGAGGACCCGCGGCTCGGTGTCTCCGAGGCGGATGGCCCGAGGCGGTTCATGGACGAGGATGCCCGTGCGGCGTTGCGCGCAGCGATCACCTCGCTGCCGACTCGGGAGCGTCAGGTCGTGCTGCTCTACTACGCCCGTGATTGCTCCTTGGCCGAAATCGGGGCGGTCCTCGATGTCACGCCCTCCCGGGTCTGCCAGGTGCTCTCCAGCGCGCGGGTCAAGCTGCGCAAGGCGATCGGCATCGACGTCGACATCGATGCGGACTACGGAAACGACATGGAGGTCCTCTTGCTCGATCCGGTGGAGAAGCCCCATGCGTGACCTTTATACCTCGTTTACCGGCGCATCAGCGGCCTGGAAACAGCTCGAGATGATCGCCAACAACGTGGCGAATGCGAACACGCAGGGGTTCCGTGAGGCGCGCCAGCACTTCGAGCTCGTCGACGTGACGTCGGTCAAGTCCGCGGGCACGACGTTCAACCGGTCGGACGGCGAGCTCGCGACTGACGGGGTCCCCACGCACCTGGCACTGCGCGGGGATGGCTTCTTCGCCCTGGCAGACGGCACGGCGACACGGGACGGTGGCTTTCGCCTCGACACGGAGGGGCAGCTCGTCACCTCCGACGGGACGCCGGTGATGACGGAGGGCGGGCCCATTCAACTTGATCCCGGGGAGTACCTGACCGTCTCGACCGAGGGGATGGTGACCGGCTCGCTGTCCGGCGAGATCGGTCGACTCCAGCTGGTGCGGTTGGCCGACGCGACGCCCCTGGGCGGCGGGCGCTGGTCCGGGACCGCCACTCCCGCCGAGAACATGACGGTGGTGCAGGGGGCCCGCGAGGGCAGCAACGTGGATGCCATGCGGGCGATGGTGGATCTCATCGAGGCGTCGCGATTCTTCGACGCGCAGGAAAAAGTCATGCAAACAAGCGACGAAATGCAGGCCCGGCTCAACCGGATCAAGGGGTAGGAAATGCGCGCTCTCTACACGGCGGCCACCGGCATGGCGGCGAACCAGCTCAAGATCGAGAACATCGCGAACAACATCGCGAACGCGAGCACCTCCGGGTACAAGAAGGTCCGCGAGAGCTACGAGGACCTCGTCTACCAGCGCGTCGCGGGCTCCGGCGCGGACGCGATGCAGATCGGCAGCGGCGTGCGCGTCGCCTCGCTCACTCGCAACTTCGCCAATGGCGATACCGTGCCGAGCAGCAACGACGCGGACATGCTCATCGATGGCCCGGGGTTCTTCATCGTCGAGACGCCGGGCGGGGAGACGCTCTACACACGCGACGGCCACTTCCGCACCGACGTCGATGGCAACCTCACCACGCAGTCGGGCGACCTCGTGTCGCCGGGGATCCAGGTGCCGGACGGCGGCACGCTGGTGGTGGGCAGCGACGGCTCGCTCTCCGCGGACGTCGTGAATGCCGGAGTCGTTGAGCGGCTCTCCCTCGGAACGCTGGAGATTGCACACTTCCAAAACCCCGAGGCGCTCGAGGCCGTGGGTGGCAACCTGTTCCGCGCCACGCCGGGCGCCGGGGAGGTGTCGCGCGGGACCCCGGGGCAGGACGGCGCCGGGCAGGTGCTCCAGTACGCCACGGAGGGCAGTAATGTGGATGTGGCCGAGGAGCTGATCAACATGATCACGGCCCAGCGCGGGTACGAGCTATCCAGCAAGGTCATCCAGGCAGCGGACGAGATGCTGCAGACCGCGGTTGGGCTCCGCCGATGATCGGACTGGCCCTGTTGTGCGCGTTCACGCCGGCGGATGCCGTGCGCGACGCCGTCGCAGAGCACGAGGCGGTCCCGGTGGACGACGTAGAGGTGGGTGGGCTCGACGTGATGGTCAACGCGCCGGCGGAGGCCGTCTGGACCGTGGGACTGCCGGCGAGCACGGGCCTTTGTGGTGCCGTCCCGGTCGTGCTCTCAGCAGGCGGGCATCGCTATGCTCTACGGGCGCCGGTGACCGTTTGGAAGAACGTTCCGGTAGCGAGTGCTGCAGCTCGCCCTGGAGACCGCGTGACGCTCGCTACGTCCCGGGTCCCCTGCTCTGCGCTGCACGGCGAGTCGCCGGTCGACGCGTCGACCTCCTGGCAGGCCAATGTGGCCCTGGCCGCGGGCGACCCCGTCACGACAGCCCGCGTCCACAAGTGGCCGGACGTCCAGAAAGGCGCGAGCGTCCGGATCGAGGCGATCGCCGGCGCGCTGACGGTCACCGCTCCCGGCCAGGTACTGCAGGACGGCTATACGGGCCGAAAGGTCTCCGTGCTCAACCTCGCCACACGTGCGGTGCTCTCCGGCACATACGCAGGGAACAACGTGGTGACGGTGCAATCCCAATGATCCTCCTGCAGTTGCTCGCTTGTCTGCACATGGCCCCTCCGGCTCCGGTCGTCGTCGCCACGCCCCCCCCTGATGTCCCTGTGCCCGTCCTCACCCCCGGCTCGCTCTGGTCCGAGGTCGGCACGCGCGCGCTGATCGGCGCGGACGGGAATGCACGCCGCGTCGGTGACCTGATCACCGTTCGGATCGAAGACACCTCGAGCACGTCGCTCGGAGCGGACACCTCGACCTCTCGCGAGGGCAGCGCCGAGTTCAATATTACTGCAGCGCTGGGGCTCGACCAGCAGATACTAAGCGCCAACCCGTCCATGGGCTCCACGATCGGGATCGGCGGAGACTCGTCATCGAAGCACGTCGGCACGGGCTCGACCTCGCGGCAGGGATCGCTGGCAGCGACCATCACGTGCCAGGTGCAGGAGGTGCTGCCCAACGGCAACCTACGGATCCGCGGGACAAAGCAGGTGAAGGTGAACCGGGAGACACAGTACCTTACCCTCGATGGCGTGGTGCGCCCTCGGGACATCCTGCTGGACAATACAGTGCGCTCGGATCTCATCGCCGATGCGCGCATCGAATTCACGGGCGCCGGGGTGCTCGCAGACAAGCAGGGCCCAGGGTGGGGCACCCGCCTTGCAGATACACTCTGGCCCTTCTAGGACCGCCGCATGGATCTGACCGCCGTTTTTGCCCTGTGCCTGTCGTTCGGCTTGATCCTCGGGGGCAACGCCGTCGAGGGGGGGCACATCTCGTCGCTGATCCAGCCGACCGCGGGCATGATCGTTTTCGGCGGCACGATCGGCGCTACGTGGCTCGGCGCAACTCCGCAGGAGGTAAAGGGCCTGGCCTCGCTGATGCGGCGCATCATCTTACCCGGCCGGGCGGACCGCGTGAGGATGCAGCAGGACATCCTCCGGATCACCACGATCGTGCGCCGGGATGGCATGCTCGCGGTTGAGGCCCAGCTCCCCTCCCTGGTCGACCCGACCCTGCGCAAGGCGCTTCAGATGCTGGTCGACGGCAGCAGCGGCGACCACGTGAAGCACATGCTTGAGCTGGAGATGGACATGGAGGAGCACCACGGGAACGCGTCGGCCAAGCTGCTCGAGTCGGCGGGCGGCTACTCGCCGACCATCGGGATCCTGGGCGCGGTGTTGGGGCTCATCCACGTCATGCAGAACCTGAGTGATCCGAGCAAGCTCGGCTCTGGCATCGCCGTCGCGTTCGTCGCGACGATCTATGGTGTTGGCGTCGCGAACCTCGTCTTCCTGCCCCTTGGGGCGCGATTGAAGAAGATCGTGGGTGGCGACACCGAGGACCGCGAGATGCTCCTCGTCGGGATCAGCGGGATCGTCGCCGGAGCCAACTCGCGGCAGATGACCGAAATGCTCGCGCCGTTCGGCAAGCACGCCGGGCCGAAGGGCGCTCCAGCGGCGGAGAGCGAGCGGGCAGCGTAGGCATGGCGCGCAAGGTCAAGCACGAGGAGCACGAAAACCACGAGCGCTGGCTCGTGAGCTACGCCGATTTCATCACCCTGCTGTTTGCGTTCTTCACCGTGCTCTACGCGAGCGCGCAGACCGACCAGAAGAAGCTGAGCGCGATCATCAATGCGATGGACGCCGCGTTCAACGGGGGAATGCCGGAGGCGCTGCTCGACGTGCTCGATGTCCAGCCCCCACCCGACGTGCCGAACATCGTTCCCAACCACCTGACGATGGAGGCCGCCGAGCCCACCATCGTCACCCTCAAGCGAAACCTGGAGGGGTCGATGTCCGACAACGTCGTCCAGATCGGGTTTGTGGACCAGGACCTCGTGCTGGTCCTGCCGGAGAGGCTCCTGTTCGTTCTCGGCCGCGCCGAGCTCCGGCCAAGCGCGTTCGGGGTCCTCACTGAGATTGCCGAGAAGTTGAACGCGGCGGCAGCATCCGTGGAGGTCACCGGGCACGCCGATGGCGTGCCTCTCGGGCCCGGCGGGCTGTTCGTTGACAATTGGGCACTATCCGCGGAGCGTGCACTTGTGACCGTGCGCTATCTCCAGAAGCATGGCATCCCGGCGAGCCACTTGACCGCTAGCGCGACCCTCTCCACCGTGGAGAACGCGGAGGCTCGCGCGGTGAGCATGAAGGTTCGGGTCGCCGATCCGGGGCCGGCCGCAGAGGTGGCCAACGGGCTTGTCGGTGAGGGCAAATAACGGCTCAATTTTTCGCGAGGCCAACCGATAGCAAGGCATGTGGATTCTCGCCGTCAGCATCGCCCTCGCCGCGCGGGTGAAGGACGTCACGGCGCTGTACGGGGTGCGCGACAACCCGCTGGTCGGCTACGGGCTGGTCGTGGGGTTGAACCGCACCGGAGACTCGGCGCAGAACCTCGCCGCAGTGCGAGCGCTGGGGAACCGGCTGCAAGGGCTCGGCATGACCATGTCGGACTCGGACATCAAGTCGCGCAACGTCGCGATGGTGATGGTCACGGCCGTGCTGCCGGCGGGGACGCGACCCGGCAGCCCCCTGGACGTGTCCGTATCGAGCGCGGGAGACGCCCGGTCGCTGGAGGGCGGCATGCTCCTGCTCACACCGCTGTACTCGGCGAACGGCATGGCGATCGCAGAAGCTCAGGGCACGGTCCTCGTCGGCGGGTACTCGGTCGCCGCCGGGGGTTCCAGCACGGTCAAGAACCACCCGACCGTCGGCACAGTGCCCCGGGGCGGCCTCGTCGAGGTGGAGATCCCGAACGCGCTCAACGTCCAGCAGTCGGTCACTCTCGACTGGGTGCTCGACGTCCCTGACTTCACCAACTCGAGTCGCATTGCTGCCGCCGTGGATGCTGCGCTTGGCGGGGACTATGCGGAGGCAGTCGACGGTGGAACCGTTCGAGTGCACGTGCCCGACCCGTATCTAGGGCGGCAATCCGAGCTCATCGCCGTGGTGGACGCGGTGCACGTCGAGATCGATCAGGTGGCCCGGGTGGTCGTCAGCGAGCGCACGGGCACCGTGGTGATGGGGGCGGACATCACCGTTAGCCCCGTGGCCGTGGCCCACGGCGGGCTGACCATCGAAGTCGCCCGGCAGACGACGGTCAGCCAGCCCGGGCCGCTCTCGAATGGTCAGACGGTCGTCGCGAGTGACTCCTCGGTGCACGTGGACGAGGCGACGGGCCACATCCAGATGATCGAAGGTGTCACGGTTGGAGATGTCGTCGGCGCGCTCAATCGCATGGGGGTGACCCCGCGCGACCTGATCGTCATCCTCCAGGCCATGCACTCAGCGGGCGGCCTCATGGCCGAGATCGAGGCGATCTGATGAAGGTGCAGGGACTCGATGCGCACACGCCCATTGTGGAGCTTCCGAAGGGGCCGGAGGCCGCCGAGGCGTTCGAGGCTTACCTGATCGGCTTCCTTTCAAAGCAGATGCGCGAGGCTGTCCCCGACGGCCCGCTGAACGCTGGCGCGGCGGGGATGTTTGCCGAGCTGTTCGACCAGGAGATCGGCAAGCGGGCGGCGGCGGGGCAGGGGATCGGTCTGCGCGCCGAGCTCGAACTGGCGCTCGCGCGCCACGAGCACCCCGAGCCGCCCCACGCCGCCGAGGTGGACGCGCTCGAGCGCGTGCGAACCCGTGTGACGAGCGGCTTCGGCGAGCGCCGGGACCCGATCGACGGATCAACCAAGATGCACGATGGCTTGGACCTGGGTCTCCCGTCCGGCGCGGCGGTTCGCGCGGAGCGGGCAGGGGTAGTGTCCTTCGCGGGCGAGCGGGGCGGCTACGGGGACGTTGTCATCATTGATCACGGTGCCGGGCTGGAAACGCGGTATGCGCACTGCTCCTCGCTGGGGGTCAAGCCCGGGGATCGGGTGGGAGAGGGTGCGGTCATCGCGACGGTCGGGAGTACGGGCCGGTCAACGGGTCCGCACTTGCACATCGAGGTGCGCCAGGACGGCGTCGCCGTGGATCCTGAGAATTTCGTGCGGGAAAATCGTTGAACTTTTCTAACGAATGTGCGATAAGCTTCGAGCATGCGCTACGTCGAACTCATCGCGAAGATCGGAAGCGAGCCGTCCGTAGTCCGGCCTGTCGGAAGCGAGCCTCCCGTGGCCCGGCCTGTCGAGGGCACTACCGCAACGAACACCCATCCCGCGCCCGCGGCGCCGGAATCGGACCACGCCTCCCTGTCCGAGACAGCGGCGATTGTGAACCGGATGCGCGCGTTAGCTGGATGCCAAGGGGGGATCCGGCCGCACGTGGTCGCCCAGCTGAAGCACGATCTCGCCCTCGGCCACAACGACCGCAAGGCGGACATCGAACGAGCAATCTGCCGGTTGCTGCAGGAGCTGTGAACATGGGGAAAGCAGTGTTTGATCGCTGGCTCGCGGCTGCGGAGGCTCAGCTGATCGCTGCGCGGAGTGTGGACGCCGCGGCGATGAACGTAGCTACCCGCGCCCGGCAGGAGGCCCAGATTGAGGCGAGCCGCGTGCAGCTAGCGGCCCTGAGCCCAGCCGCTCGCGAGCACGCCGTGGACGTTGCTCGGCAGATCCGGCAGCTCGACTTGAGGACGCGCACGTGCGCCGTCAACGTGATGGCGGTGATCGATCGCGTGTTGCCGGATGCGGGTCCGCGAACGTACGGCCGTCGCGGCCAGCTGAGTTCGCTGTAGATGGGGGTACTCGACTCCATCGCCGTGGGCCGCAGCGCCCTCTCCGCAGCCTCGGCGGGCATCAACGTCACGAGCCAGAACGTGGCGAATGCGGCTACCCCTGGGTATTCGCGACGCCGGGTGCTCCTGCAGACGTCCGATCCACTGCGGCGCGGCGGCCTCTGGGTGGGCACCGGGAGCCGCGTCGCCGGGATCAACCGGGCCTCCGATCGCCTGCTCGGAGTGCGTGTGGTGGCGGCCGCGGGCGCCGAGGCACAGGCGAGCACTGTTGAGTCCACCCTGAGCGTCGCCCAGGGCTACTTCGACGAGACGTCGGGCACAGGGCTCTCCGAAGCCTACGCGACGTTCTACTCGTCGATGTCGAGCCTCACGGCGGATCCGGCGGACGCCGGCGCCCGCCGCGCCGTGGTCGAGGCCGCGAGGGGGCTCGCTGGCACGGTCTCCAGGACGGCGCGGGGCGTAGGAGACAGCATCGACAGTGTGAATGGCTCGCTCTCCGACCGGGTGGACGCGGTGAACACCGGCCTGCGCGAGGTCGCCTCGCTGAACGCCCAGATCGGTAGGCAGGGCGCTTCCACCGGGCCGGGGGACCTGCTGGACCGCCGCGACCAGGTCATCCGGGAGCTGGGCGAGACGGCGGGGGCGACCGTGGACCTCGACGCCAACGGGCAGGCCACCGTATTCCTGGGTGGCTTCGCGGTGGTTAGCGGCAAGGAGGCCCGCACCGTGTCCGTTGCCGACGACTCAGCTGGGATCGCGCAGATCTACGTCTCCTGCGACTCAGGAAAGATGCGGGTCACCGACAGGCTGGGCGGTGAACTGGGCGGGCTGATGTCCGCGCGCACGACGATGGAGGGCTGGCTTGGCCAGCTCGATGACTTTGCGACCACGCTCGCGACCACCGTGAACGCGCAGCACGCCCTAGGCTTCGATTCTAACGGCGCTCCAGGGGGTGACGTGTTTTCGCTCGACCCTACGGCGCCCGCGGCGTCACTGGATGTCGATGAGGCCCTCGCCGCGGACCCGTCGCTCCTGGCTGCGGCGGGCGCGGCCACCGCCGACCCTGGGGATGGTGACAACCTCGCTTTGTTGATGGCACAGCGAACCGCGACGTCGTTCGCAGGCAGCACGGGCGCCAACGCGCTCAGCTCCCTCACGAGCAGCGTCGGCACCGAGATCGCTGCAGCCTCGTCCGATTGGACCTCGCTCAACGCCCAGTTGAACGATCTGCAGAGCCAGCGGGACGCCGTCTCCAAGGTCGACACGGACGAGGAGGCGATCCGCCTCATCGAGTTCCAGACCGCCTACCGCGCGGCCTCGCGCGTCATTTCCGCGGGAGACCAGATGCTCCAATCCCTCCTGGCGATCGGATGATCCGGCTCCCCCGCTCGAGCCTCTACGACCTCACGGCCCGGCTCCAGGGGGCAAATTCCGTGCGGCTCGGGGCGGCCGAGGAGCAGGCTTCTAGTGGCCGACGGATCAACCGCCCGTCGGACGCTCCTGCCGACCTGTTCGAGGTGCACCAGTTGAGCGCCGCGATCGGCGACCAGGACACCTGGAAGCAGAATGCCGAGTCCGCTACGGGTGAGCTTGACGGCATGGACGCCGCTCTTGACCAGGCGGGAACCATCATCGTCCGCGCGCGGGAGATCGCGGTCGCGATGGCGAGCGACACGGCATCCGCCGAGGCGCGTAGTGCAGCGGCGCTCGAGGTTCGCGGCCTGCAGCAGTCCATGGTCACCGCGGCCAACACCCGGTTCAACGACCGCTACCTGTTCGCGGGCACGGCCTACGACACGCCGCCGTTCGACGCCACCGGGACCTATGCCGGGAGCACCGCGGAGCCCACCACGCAAGTGGCCGAGTCTCGGTGGGTGAAGACCGGCCTGGACGGGTCCGCCGTGTTCAACGGGGCCGCCGACATCTTTGGTACGCTGGAAGCGCTCGCTGTAGCGCTCGAAGCGAACAACGCACCGGCGGTCGGCACCACGCTCACCGACCTCGATGCATCCACCACGATGCTGACCGATGCGCGCGCGGAAGTCGGTGCGGAGACGCGCGCCGCGTCCGACGCCATCGACAACGCGGAGTCTCTCGGGACGGTGTTCAACAGCCGACTGGCCCAGCTTATCAACGTGGATCCCGTGTCGGCCTATACGAGGCTCGCCGAGCTCCGGACGGCCTACGATGCGACGCTGCGCGTGGCCGGCTCGGCAACTTCGCGTTCGCTGCTCGACTACCTGTCCTGATCGAAAGCGCCCAGGCTGTGCGGGCCGGGGACTTTCGGCCGCTGGTGCCGCCGTGGTCACCATCGGCTGGGTTGACCCCGCCCGTCGCCGGGGCGGGGCGTTCGGGGCACCTAAAATTTGAGCGAAACTTCCGCTCAAGATCGGACCGAGTTCCCCGATGACTGAAGTGAGCAAGGTTTCCCGAGCTCACTCGTCAGTCCCACACCCAAAGAGGTAATCCCATGGCTCTCACCGTACGCACGAACGCTACCGCCGAATCGGCACTCACGAACCTCAACAAGACCTCGCGCGCCCTGCAGCGCTCCTTCGAGCGGCTCTCCAGCGGCAAGCGCATCTCGCGCGCTGCGGACGACGCTGCCGGCCTCGGCGCCGCCGAGAAGCTGCACGCGGCGAGCACCTCCGCCAACGTCGCGGCGCGGAACGTCAACGACGGTATCAGCATCATCTCCGTGGCGGAAGGCGCGGCGTCGGAGGTGGGCTCGATCCTCATCCGCATGCGCGAGCTGGCGGTGCAGGGCGCTTCCGACACCCTGAGCGCGTCGGACCGCACCTACGTGTCTGACGAGTTCACGGCGCTCTCGCACGAAGTCGACCGGATCTCCCAGGTCACCGAGTACAACGGCACCAAGCTCGCGGACGGCGTGACCACCACCTTGAACGTGCAGGTCGGCATCCAGAACAGCTCGAACGACCAGATCGCGATCACGACCGGCGACCTCACCGCGGCGACCCTGACCGTCGACACCGGCACCTGTGACATGACGACGTCGAGCGGCTGTGCCGCGGCCATCGACTCCATCGACGCCGCGATCAGCACGGTCAGCGGCTACCGGTCCGGCTTCGGCGCGGTCGAGAACCGCCTCGGCAACGCGCTGGCCAACCTCGAGACGTTCTCGACGGCCACGCTCTCCGCGGAGAGCCGCATCCGCGACGCCGACTTCGGCCTCGAGACCGCGCACCTCACCCAGAACCAGGTCCTGCAGCAGGCCGGCGTAGCCGTCCTCTCGCAGGCGAAGGGCATCAACCAGGGCGCCCTCTCCTTGCTCCAGTAGCTCGCGAGTGACCAGAGAACGTCCGGGGGCTCCCCCGGGCGTTCTTTTGGTTTCGCGGAGGCATTTTCGTCGTCGTAGTATTAGCCCCCCGGCCCCCGGGCCAAATTCACGAAACACGCGGTCGCATTGCCCGAGATATCGGCGATGTCGGAGGACTTCATGTCCACATTCACGGGTGGAATCGTCAGCGGCATCGACACGGCCTCCCTCATCGCTTCGCTCGTCGCAGCGAACTCGACGACCGTTGACCTCGTCAAGGCACAGAAGAGCGTCGTATCGGCTCGGAAGGACGCGTACGGAACGCTCGCTTCACGGCTCGCGACGCTGTCCTCGGCGGTTGAGGCTATCGACACGTCCTCGGAGTTCCGGTCTGTCACCGGGTCTTCGAACAGTGATGCCGTGGGCATCAGCGTCACCGGCGACGCAGTGGTCGGGCATCTCTCCGTGCAGGTGGACCAGCTCGCGTCGAGCGCGATGGAGGTTTCCGACGCCGTCGCCAGCCGCACGTCGAGCGGCACCATGGCCCAGGGCACCTGGGGGTTCACGGTCGCCGGTGTCACGACGAGCGTCACGATCGGCGCGGACGAGTCGAGCCTGGACGACCTCGTTTCTGCCATCAACGCGCAGGTGTCGGGCGTAACGGCCTATGTGATGGACACCGGAGACGCGACGACGCCGTATCGACTTGTCGTCGCCGCCGATTCCACTGGCGCCGCCAACACCGTGTCGATCGACACGTCCGGCCTCGACGGTGGGACCGGGACGGTGCCGGCCTTCACCGAGGTGACGCACGCGCTGGACGCGGAGCTGCAGGTGAACGGGGTGAGCGTGACCTCCGCCAACAACGAGGTCACGGGCGTCATCCAGGGGGTCACTATCAACGCGCTCGATGTCACGGCATCGGCCGCCACGCTCACGGTGGCTCGAAACACGACGTCCATGGTCACCAAGGTGAGTGCGCTCGTGACCGCCTACAACTCCGTGATGTCCTACGTGCGGGGGCAGAAGGCCTGGAATCCAGACGAGGGCATTCAGGGCAGCTTCATCGGGGAGAGTAAGCCCACCGACATGGTCCGTGCTCTCCAGTCGGCGATCAGCTCCCAGTACTCGACGGGCGGCGAATACGACACGCTGTCGAGCCTCGGCATCACGACCACGCAAACCGGCGATCTCGAGTTCGACTCTGCTACGCTCACCACAGCACTGAACGATGGCATGAACGACGTCACCTCCTTCGTGACAGACTCGACGGCCGGCTTCGCGGCAGCGATGACGAGCCTCATCGAGGGGCTCACCGGAGACGACGGGTCGATCACCACCCGGAGCGAGTCGCTGGACGAGGAGCTCAGCAGCTACGATCAACGGATCGCGACGTACGAGGACCAGCTCGCGGCCTACCAGGCGCGTCTCGAGAAGCAATTCACCGCAATGGAGCTGGCCATCGCAGGGTTCAACGCCGGCATGTCCGCGATCAGCGCGCTGTTGCCTTCCACCACGTCCTCCTCATCCTCCTCTTCTTCGAGTTGAACCCATGAGCGCCATCGCCAGCTACCGCCGCACCCAACTTGAGCACGCATCCAACGAGGACATCCTGGTGATGCTCGTCGCAGAGGCTGTTCGACGCGAGGCTCTGGCCGCAGAGTGCCTCGCGGCGGGTGACCACGACGGCCTGGTTGCTCACCTTCACGTGGCTCGCGCCGTCTTCATCGAGCTTCGTCTTGCGTTTGACCCGTCGATTGCGCCCGGCATCGCAAAGTCGCTGGTCGAGACGTACTCGTGGTGCATCCACCAGCTCACTGCGGTTGGCCGCTCGCGCGACCAGACCCTGATGGCCGAGGTCCAGCGGGTCACTGCGGTGGTCGAGGAGACGTGGAGAAAGGCGCTGGAGATGGCGCGCTTCGCCAACCATGAGGAGTCGCCGGCGTGAAGGACGCGTCCGACCTGCCTGGTCTCCTGCTCCGGTTGGATACCTGCGTGTGGAGCATCGAGCGTGAGCTTCCCGTCGACTCGGCGACGTACAGCGACCTGGTGGCTCGCGTGCAGGCATTGGCCCCTGTGCTCCCGGATGCCGAGCGAGCAGCGCTAGCAGCCCGGGTGGACCGCGTGCTCGCAGCGCTGCGGCTTGGTCAGGCGGGGATAACGGCTCGGCTGCGGGGCGCGCGGGCGGGGCGGCGGGCCGTCAGCGCTTACGCCGACCGGGCGGGGATAGAGTGACAGGCCTGTCGGGGCTCTCCTTGGGCCTTCGTCTCTCGGGCGAGAGCGTGAACGATGCGATGCTCGCGCAGATGTACGGCGACCAGTCGCTCTCGGGAGAGGTCCTGGCCTCCTCGGACTTCCCCCGTGGGCTCCGCGTGACATTGCTCGTCGGGTACCGGCGGATGGGCGGTAACCTCGTGGACGCGGAGGGTGAGGTCACCGATGCAACGAGCTGGATCCGCTACTTGCCGATCACGGGACTAGTGGGCTTCCACAAGGCTCTCGGCCGGGTCGACCTGGGCCTCGGCGTGGGCCCTGCAACGGTGTCGTTCGCCGAGCAGACCGGACAGGGCGACGCCTCCACCAGTCGGGGGTGGAAGTGGGGTGGGCTCGTGGAGGGAAACGCGCGAATCCACCTCGGGGAGCTCCAGGCGACCGATTCTGCGTTCTTCCTCGACATCTCCGGAGGATACCGGGCGATGATGCGCCGTCACGGGGAGGTTTGCGGCGACGAACCCGTGTGCGGCTTCGACTTGAGCGCGGTGAAGATTGGGCTTGGGGTCGTGGTGACGCTGTGATCTGGTTGCTCATCGGCATTGCCGCCGCTGCACCGCTCCGCTTCGCGCCCTCGCCCGGCGCGACGGCGGAGGTCCTCCCCATGGTGGTGCCGGGTCGCGTCGAGGTCGTAGTGCACGGCAACAGCGTCGACTTGCGCCCGCAGTTGGGCGACGCGCCGTTGGATGGCATCCGGAGCTGGAGGCTCCTGGACATGGGGGCGGTGTGGCTGTTCACGCTGACGATGCGTGAGCCCGGCACCTCGATCTCCCTTGGACGGGAGGGTGACGTCTGGACCTCCAGCGTCGTGGCCGCCCGGCCGACGCCTCTCCAACGGGACGGGGCATGTGATGCCACGCCGCGTACGCCGCTCGTGCCGTTGCGCGGTCGCGAAATGCTGCGCGACGTCCGTCCGGAGCTGGTGATGCCCGCGATGCCGCGGTGGACCGACGCCGAGGTCGGGGACCCCACCTGGGAGCATGTCGCGGTGCTCCGCGCGAAGCTCGACCCCGCCGATGCCGCCGCACACTACGCCCTCGGCGCGCTGCACCGGGATCTCGGTCATTCACGGGAGGCGGCGTACTACTTTTCGGTCGCCGCCCGCTTGGGGGCGCCCGGCGCCACCGCCGTCCTGCAGCGCGCCAGCGCCCAGCTCGCCCTCGGCGAGTGGGCGGCCGCGGGGACCTCGGCCGTCGAGGCGCGGGGCTTGGGCGGGGATGCGGAGGTCGTGGCCGAGATCCAAGGGATCGTCGCATTGATGACGCCGGGCATCGATCCAGTGACTGCGGGGCGCACGCTCGCCCTGACCTCCGGGCGCGCGTCGTCGTCGCTGGTTGCGGGCGAGCTGCTCCTTCGCGGGGGCTGCGCGGACGAGGCTGCCTCGGTGCTGCAAAGGGCCGTGGGGAATCGCGACGAGGGCGTGGCCATGATGGCCTTGCGCCTGGTCGTGGACGCGCGGATCCTGCTTGGGGACGTGCCCGGCGCGGATGCGGCGCTCGCCGATCTCGCGAACCGTGGGCCGCCGGCCGTCTGGCTCCCCTTGCTCCGCTCGCGCTCGTCACTGCTCAACCTGCTCAAGCAGTCGCCAGATGCGTGGGCGCTGATGGTCCCCGTGTTGGAGCGGCTGGGCCGGGGCGGCGGGGACGAGGCGTACGAGTCGCTGTTCCTGCTCGGCCAGATCAGCGAGACGCTAGCGGACACCCGGCTTGCGATCTACGCGTGGACTACGCTGGTGGACCGCGACCGTCGCTTCCTGGAGGGGGAGCCGGGGGTGCGCCTGACTCGCGACTGGCGGGTTCGCGTCGAGGACCTGCTCGCGGCGGGCCGGGACATGGACGCGCTCGCGATGAACGACGGAGTGTGGCGGCCTGGGCTCGTGGCCCACCTCGATGACCCGAAGCCGCTCTACGACCTTGCGGCGGCCGCCGAGCGCTTGAGCATGTACGAGCCCGCGCTCGATCTGATGCGCACGGCGGCGGAGGTCGAAGGCAGGCGGGGCCTTGACGATCGGGCGTCCATTCTCACGATTGCGCGTTTGTATCGCCTGTCCGGGAGCACGCCCGAAGCCGAGCAGTCGCTTGAACTGCTGGCCACGCGCCCCCCCGATCCCGCAGTCGCGGCGGGGATGACGCTGCTGCGCGCGGCGATTCAGGAGGATCTCGGCAATGACCTCGGCGCCTGGGCCTTGTACACCACGGTGATGGGCCCCCCGCCGCAGGCCGCCGAGGCCGCGCTGCGCCGGGCGATGATCGACGCCCACAGCGGGCGCTGCGCGGAGGCGCTCGTGGGGTTCAGCAAGAGGCCGGACCCCCTTCCTGCCTCGGTCTCCCTGACCGAGGTGCAGGAGGACGAGGCACGTTGCCTGGTAGCGACCGGGCACCCGGATGATGCCCGGGTGATCGCTGCACAGGCCGCGAAGGTCCTCGTGGACCCCGACGCTCTCGGGTTTCTCGCGTGGACCGCCGGAACGCCGAGCGTCCCCGGGGACATCTGGAGCCGGCTGCGCACGGAAGACGAGGCGCAAGCTGGCTTTGACGCACGTGTCGCGGCGAGCCGGAGCAAAAAGGCCTCAAGTCCACCGGCTTCCGACCGATAGAGGAAAGTGGAGTGAGCCATGACGCCCACCGCATTCCGGCTTTTTGACTCTGTCGCTGACGGAGTGCACCGCGCGCTCGATCTTCGACAGGTTCAACATACGTTATCTGCCGCAAACCTCGCGAACGCTGACACGCCCGGGTACCACGCCCGGGAGGTGCCGTTTGCAGACATCCTCGGTCGCGCAGTAGACGCGGCCGAGCGTGGGGAGTCCACCCCAGTGACGGAGGACGTTCGTGAGATTGAGCCTGTCGCCTGGGCGCTGGATGGCAACTCGGTCTCGCCCGAGGCCGAGTCGGTCAAGCTCACGGAGAACTCCCTTCTTTACAACGCGCTCAGCACGGGGATGGGCCGCCACCTCGCCTTGTTGCGCTTCGCCGCAAGCAACGGGAGGACCTGATGTCCGACATCATTGATACATTCAACGTCGCCGCGTCGGGGCTTTCGGCCGAGCGGCTCCGGCTGCAGACGATCGCCACCAACATGGCGAACGCCCGGACGACCCGCACGGCCGCCGGCGGCCCTTTTCAACGTCAGGTGCCGACCTTCGAGGCCCGACAGTTGGACCCGTTCGGGGACGAGCTCGACCGCGCGACGTCACGCGTCGTGGTCACGGGGATCGGCTCGGACGGGCGGCCGCCGGTGAGGGTTTTCGACCCCAGCCACCCCGACGCCGGACCGGACGGGTACGTCTCGTATCCGGACGTGGACGTCATGCAGGAGATGGTGGACCTGATGTCGACAAACCGAGCCTATGAAGCAGATAGTTCGGCTGTCGAGGCGACACGTGACATGGCGCTGCGCGCGCTCGAGATTGGACGATGATACCTCTCGTCCAGGGCATCACACCGAGCGCCGACCTCGTGGGTGTGCCCGCCGCCGCCAAGCCCGGGTCCGGCGGTTTCGCGGGGATGCTGGAGTCTGCCGTGAGGGCCGTGGACGCGACGCAGCAGGCCGCCGATGGCAAACTGGAAGGTCTGGCGAGCGGTCGCGACGTGGACTTGCACGGCACGATGATCGCGTTGGAGGAGGCCAACATCTCACTGCGCGCCATGGTCAGCGTTCGTGACAAGCTCGTCGACGCGTACCAAGCCCTTTGGAACATGCCGATTTGAGCCCCGTCGCCGACCGGCGACCGCCCCCGGGTAGACCCCGGTGGTTCACCATGAGAGAATCTCCCGAATGGAAGCCAACTCCACCTTGCCGATCGCAACGGACGTCGCCCACCGCGGGGCGGGGGCGCCGCGTGAGCAGGGTCTGGCCTCCGCTGAGTGGAGCCGGGCAGGGGGTTTGGGGCGTGCGGCATGAACGACGGTGAGCCGATTACCGCCGAGGAGGAGCGCGAGCTCGCGCCTGTACGAATCGAGGTCTTCGGCAAGTACTACCTGATCGATCGGATTGGTTCTGGCGGCATGGGGGAGATCTTCCGCGCGATGAGCTTCGGCGCGGGTGGCGTCGAGAGCCTGCTGGCGATCAAGCGCATCTCCGCGCCGCCGTCGAGTGACGATCGGTTTGTTCGAATGTTCATGGACGAGGCGAAGGTGTTCGCCGTCCTGCAGGCTGCGAACATCGTCCGGATGTACGACTTCGGGAAGGTCGAGGACAACTATTACATCGCGATGGAGTGCGTGGAGGGGAAGGACGTCAAAGTCATCCTCTCCAAGCTCGCGCGCCGTCGCGCGCTGCTCCCGACCGCGCTCGCCGTGTACATCGCTATGGAGGCCGCGAAGGGCCTCGAGTACGCGCACAAGCGCACGTCGATCACCGGCGAGCCGCTCAACATCGTTCACCGGGACATCAACCCGTCCAACATCCTGGTGTCCTACCTTGGTGAGGTGAAGGTCGGCGACTTTGGGATCGTCCGCGCTGCCACTTGCGTCGAAAAGACAGACGTGGGCGCGATCACTGGGAAGTTGGGGTACATGTCGCCGGAGCAGGCCTACGGGCTTCACCTGGACCATCGGTCGGACATCTTTGCGCTCGGGGTGTTGCTGCACGAGATGTTGACGGGCCGCCGGCTGTTCAAGGGCGTGTCCGAGGTGGACACGCTCGAGCGCGTTCGTCGCGCCGAGGTCTTGCCGCCAAGCGCGACGAACGCGCTTGTCCCCCCGCGGCTCGACGCCATCGTGATGCGCGCCCTCGCCCTCGAACCCGACAATCGGTACCAGAGTGCTCGCGAAATGCAGGCGGAGCTTGTGGACTTCCTCCGCCCCGCTTCGTCGGAACTCATCCAGGAGCTCCTCTCCCGATTCATGCTGGAGCGGTTTGCTTACGAAGAGCGTTGCGAGCGGGAGCGCGCGCTGGCCGGGAGCGTGCAGGCCCGCCGGATGCATGAGCAGCCGCGGGCTGTCGGCGAGCCCGGGAACACCCGCTTCCTGCCTATACCCACGGCGCCCAGCGGCGCCCGGCCCCGCCTCGTCGCAGGACGCACGATGGTCCCGCCGTATACCCAGGGGCAGGTCGAGCGGATGTTCGACGGGCCGGCCGACAGCCTGGAGCGGCGTCGGCCGACCCCGAGCCTGTGGCGGACTTGGTGGCGACGCTTCTTCGCCCGCAGAGCCCCGGCTCAAGAGTCGGTCGCCGGCCCGTCCGAGGCGCCGCGGACGGAGCCCCGCACAACCGCCCGATCTTTGTTCGTCGAGAGCCCCGCTCCTTGGGACGGCGGAGAGGTCGTCGCCGAGCCGGACGTGCCCAACGTCCGGGTGCACCTCACGGAGCGTCTTCATTCGCTGCGCGAGACGGCGCCGAGTCGGAACGACTGGCTGTTCATCGACAGGCTCGTCCGCGCGTGCAGCGCCCCGCAGCTGGACTTCCCCCTCTTTCCAACGGGCGCCCGTCGGCTAGACTGGCTGTTGCGCGCGGGAGACATCGACCAGAAACAGGTGGTCGAAGTCGTGATCCGCGAGCCGGGTATGCTCAAGCGGGTCTGGGAGGAGGCGAGCAGCGCTGCCTTCGGCGCCTCGCCTCCTGCGAACGTCCCGGAGGCGGTGATGCGCCTCGGGCATCGGCGGCTTTGGCAGATCGCGATGTCGGCCAGCATGAACGCCAAGGTGTTCCAGGCCCGGAACCACCAGGCGAAGGCGGACCACCTGCGCGAGGTTTCAACGGTGGCAGCGGAGGTGAGCATCGTGTTCGACCCCGCAGGGGATGCCTACCTCGCGGCGCTGCTGCATGGACTCGGAAAGCTCGTGGTCTACCGCTGCGGGCCATCTCGCAAGCCGGAGGAGTCGGCGAGTGCCGAGTTCGTGTCAGGCGTGGCGGACCTCGTCTATCCGAGCGTCGGCATGCTCCTGGCGCAGGCCTGGAACCTGGGTTCGACGACCGCCGTCGGGATCGGGTTTGCGCCGTCCCCGGAGCTCACGCCGCGGGGCCACCAGCTCGCGGCCCTTGCTACGCGGGCGGCGAGCATCGCGGCCCACGAGGCATGGGCGCTGGGGCAGGCCCGGACGTTTGATGGGTTTGTCGCGCTCACCTCGCTTGGGTTCCCCAACGAGGTGGCTGTGCGCGGGTTGGACGCTGCTGACGTCGCATGGCGAAAGGTGCGCCAGACCACGCACTAGCGGCGTCAGAACCGTATGCTTGCAGCCGCCAACAGGCGGTCGTTGCGGAACGCCCGGCCCGCCAGTTCGTCGAAGTGCGAGTACGCCGCCTGGAGCTTCACGTCGTTGAACGGGCCCGGCGCCGCGAACCAATAGAGGTTCAGGCCCCCCGTGATCTCCTGCGTGGCGACGAACTCGTCTTCACTCGCCGCCCCCGACACGCTGTCGTTGGGGTCCGACCGGCCGTACCGCCCGACGAGCTGGAGGTGGTCCTTCACCCAGGGCAACGGGATGAACAGCGAGATCATCCCGTAGCCACCGACCTGGTCGTAGTCCGTGCTCGCAAGGCCCAGCGCAGTGTGCTGCCCGTAGAGGAACTCCCCCTGGAGAGACAGGACGTTCCACGCGAACTGCAGGTCAGCGCCGTACTGGAAGAGCCGTTCGGAGCCACTGGCTGGGTGGATCCGGTTGTAGAGCATGCCCCCGCCGAGCCCGAGGTAGAGCGACCCGTCTGAGCCTTCGTACGGCCGGGACCGCGCGCCGAGGGGCGTGATCATCGCGCGGACCGCGTAGAGGTAGTGCAAGTCCGCGTTCCCCAGCTCGTTCGGGCCCTCTCCGTTGAAGGCGGCGAGCTGGGCGCTCGCGCGGCTCGCCCCTTTGATCGGCAAGGAGGCCGTCACCATGAAGCCGACGTCGCGCCCGACCATCCCGGCGTCGGCGAGTGGGGGGGCCGGGAGCAGCCGCCGCGTCTCCGACGCGAGGAAGCCCACGGAGTAGGGCACCTTGAACTGGCCAAGGTCAAGGCGGAGGAACGGCGCGGGCCGGTAGAACGCGAGGCCGTCCTTCAATGAGGGCGTTGGCGAGAGGCGCGCCTCCACCAGGGCGCCCATCTGTCCGGCCGTTCCGAGGTTCAAGCGGGCCTCGGCCCCGAGGTGCGCGTCGAGTTCGAAGCCGTCGTTGGCAGCCGCGACGGCCGGCACTGGGGAGAACGATCCGATCAGGTAGCCGAACGGGCGGGCGGTGAAAGGCTGGTCGGCGAGCGGGGCGCCCGGGTCAGCCTGCGCGCGGGCGATGAGACAGGGGAGCAGCAGGAGCAGCATGTCGGGCCTTCGTCGGAGGAGTTTTGTCGCGGGCTTGCCCGGACCCGAATGTCACGCGGCCTCCCGCCTGCCGCAATGCGGAGTGGCGTGAAGGTTCAGGCGGATGCCCGGTTTCCGTCGTGCTAACTTCGCCCCTCCCACGGTACGCCTTGTCCGATAGTCAGGCTCGCGCCCCGATTGCCCCCCCGTCCGGCTTCGCCGGCTACCTCGAGCGACTCCGCCTTCGCTGCGTGCCCGGTTTCCTGTCGCTGCGGACCTGGGCCGATGGGATCGACGAGCCGGTGCCCCTCGAACCGGTGGCTGTCGCCTTCGAGCGGCTCCAGGCGATGCTCGCTGCGGCCGTCGAGCAGGCGAGCCCGCGCAGCTGGGTGCTCGTCGGGCCTCCGGGGAGCGGCAAGACCAGCATGGTAGTCGAGTTGATGGTCCGGTTGCTCCAGCAGGGGATTGCCTGCGCCTGCTTGACCCCGGCTTCCCCGTCGTGGCCCGGGCCCCCGGAGGATGCCCGGGCACTCGTGCTGTCGCTGTGTCCGCCGGACGTGGACGAGGCCCTGTGGCGCGCTCGGGTGAAGCGGGGGGCGATCGTGCTGTTCATCGACGCGGGGGACGACCTCTTCCCCGGCAACCCCCGGCAAGGCGCGGAGTACCTGGGCCGGCTCCTCGGGAGCCCGCGCCGCTTCCCGATCGTCGTCACGGCCCGGCGGGAGCCGCGGGGACTAGAACCCGCGCCGAGCCGCCTCTCGTTCGCCGCGCTCTCCGGGCAGGAGATCAGCCGCTACCTCGACGAGCACGGGGTCCCGGCGGGGCCGGCGCTCGCGCGGATCTCGGCTGCGGGGCTGGAGGGGAGCGCGTCGAACCCGTGGGTGCTCGCGATGCTCCTGCCGCTCCTCGAGGCGCTCGACTCGCCCTCGCTTCCAAAAAGTCGAGCGGGCGCGCTGCTGGCCGCGCGGGAGCTCGCCTGGCGCTGTTCGCAGGGCGACCACTGGACTGCCGAGCGCCTGAAGACGCTGTGCGTGGCGGCTGCGCTGCTGTCCCTTCGCTCCGGTGAGTTCGAGCTGGACCAGCTCTCCGCTGCCCTTCGCGCGGTCTGGCCGGACGTTCCAGCGCTCCATGCTACGCTGCCGCGCTGCCTGCTGGCCCCGGCAGGGGCTGGGTGCTGGCGCTTCGTTCACGACTCGCACGTTTCCCTCCATCTCGCGCTCGCCTTTCGGGGCCAGCCCTTGCCCGCGCTCGCCTGGCACGCCGAGGGCCCGGAGCAATTCTGTGCGGACTGGGTGGGCCTGCATCACGACCCAGAGCGCGCCGCCCGGAGCTTGCTCCTGGAGGCCCCCTGGCGGGGCAGGGCGGACCTTCTTCCGGGCGTCGTCGTCGCGAACCGCGGAGTGCTATCCCCGTCGCTGCAGGCCGAGTGCTGGGTGGCGGTCGGACGCAGTCTGGGCGCTGAGCGCGGTCCGGGAAACAGGACGATCGAACGTCTCGTGGCGCTCCCTGGCCCGCTGCTGCGGGAGGCTCTCCAACACGGCCTCCTCGACACGGTGGAGACCACTGACCTGCCAATGTACCAGGCGGTCCGCTCCGGGCTGCTGCGGCGCACCCTGACGGTGGGGCGGTTCGAGGATCTCCGCGCGCGCTCGGTCAAGGAGGCCGAGCGGGAGCCAGAGCAGGACGGCGGTGATCCCCTTGCCGGGGCGATCCGCCAACTACGGCTCGCCAAGGGGCCATTCCGGCGAGCCGCCGCGAACGCGCTCGGCCAGATCGGGGACGCTGGCGCCATCCTCGCGCTCACCCAGGTGCTCGTCCCCGGGGTCGAGCCTGAGCCGAAGGTCCGAGGATCGGCGACGAACGCTCTCGGCCAGATCGGGGACCGGAGCGCCGTCCCGGCCCTCGCCAGCGTCCTCCAACCCGGGGTCGACCCGGAACCGCGGGTGCGTGCCTCCGCGGCCACGGCTCTCGGGCACATCGGGGATCGCCGCGGACTCCCCGCGCTCGCGCTCGTGCTCGATCCGGCGATCGAGGCCGAGCCTCGGGTGCGCGGGTCGGCTGCGAACGCCCTCGGCAACATCGGCGATAGCCTTGCCATCCCGGCGCTCGCCCGGGTGCTGGCGCCCGGGGGGGAGAGCGAGGCGAGGGTCCGAGCCTCGGCGGCCAACGCGCTCGGGCGGATTGGCGACCCGGACGGGGTCCCCGCGCTCTCCGCGGTGCTTGACCCGGGGGGTGAGGCCGATGCCAACGTACGTGCCTCCGCGGTGGATGCCCTCGGCCAGATCCGGGATCCCCGCGCTGTCCCCGCCCTGTCCCGGGCGCTCCAAGCGGAGCAGGATGCTTTCGTCCGCGCTTCGGCCGCCAGCGCGCTGGGGCAGATCGGCGATCGCGTCGCGGTCAGCGGCCTCGTACGGGCCCTCGAAGTCGATGTTGACGCGGTCGTGCGCGGATCCGCGGCCGGCGCCCTCGGAGCGATCGGCGATCGGGCGGGCATCCCCGGACTGGTTCACGTCCTCGAGCCCGGGGCGGAGAAGGACCCCGTCGTCCGCGGCTCGGCGGCCAAGGCGCTCGGCCTGATCGGGGCGCGCGCTGCCGTCCCCGCTCTCGCGGGGGTGCTTGGCCTCGAGTCGGACGCCTTCGTGCGCGGATCTGCGGCGACAGCGCTCGGCGAGATTGGGGATCGCGCGGCGGCCCCCGCGCTGATCCGGTCACTTCACCCCTCGATCGAGCTCGATGGCGTGGTCCGGGACGCTGCCGCCGCTGCGCTGGGCCGCATCGGTGACACCGCGGCGGTCGGCCCCCTCTCCCACCTCCTCCGTGACCCGGAGACTGACCCAGCGGAGCGCGCCTCCGCGGCGATCGCCCTCGGCTCGATAGGCGATCCGGGCGCTGTCGCGGCGCTTGCGGGCACCCTCGACGCGGGCGCCGAGCGGGACCCCGGTGTGAGGTGCGCCGCGATCACCGCGCTCGGGCAGATCGCGGATCGCAGGGCCTTTCCGTCCCTTGCCCGCGTCGTCGAAGCCGATGGGGACGCCGCCGTTCGGGCGGCGGCGGTCACGGTCATGGGCCAGCTTGCTCCAGGCCCGGAGCGGTGGATGCTGGAGCTGGAGCTCCGCCTTGCGCGACGGCCCGATCACCGGGACGATCGGCGAGTCCGCGCATCGGCGCTGAAGCTCCTCGCCCAGCACGCGGCCGACGCTCGCATGGGCTCGAGGCTCCGGGCGATCGCCTGTCGGGAGCCGGACGCGCGTTTCCGTACGCTCGCGGTGGAGGCCCTCGGCGGCACCGGGGGCCTGGACGACGCCACCGTGCGCTACCTCCTCGACCCACTCTGTCTCCGAAAGGACGGGCATGACCGTGACCCCGACCCGGGCGTCCAGGCGGCGATCGGCGCCGCCATCGTCGGGGCTGCGGCCAGCGGGTGGGCCGCGCCGGGCTGGGTGGACCTCGTCGCCCGCATGCTGGCGGCTGTCGAGGTTCGGACATCCTTGCTCCGCGAGGTGCTCGAGCCGTTGGCGTCGCAGCCTCCGGCGCTCGCCGCCGAGGTGCTGGGGGCGTTGGTCGCAGTGCTCCCTGGCGACCTGCCCGAGGCGCTGGTTCGGGAGCTCCGTCTCCAGCAGCAGCGGGTCGCCGCCTGCATCGACGCCGAACGCTCCCTCCGCTCCGTGGTGACTGATCCGCTGGCGGTGCTCCGGGCGTTCGCCGGGGGCGGCCGGGCGTAGGTGGGGTGCGCGTCCGGTTATCTGGCCGGCATGCTCCTCTCGCAGGTATTGCGTTCCACGGGATTCATGGAACACCAGGTAGACGTCGTCGAGGTCAAGGACCGGCGCCCGCTGCTTGCCGAGCGCTGCGCGGGACGCAGTGTACTCCACGTGGGCTGTTGTGACGTGCCGGTGTTCGATCCCGACAAAAACCTCCACTTGTTCCTTGCCCGCCACGCGGACCGGCTCGATGGGCTCGACGTGAGCGCCGAGGGGATCGACGTCCTGCGTCGTTTCGTGCCCGGCGAGTACTACACGCACGCCGGCGAGATCTCCCGCGAGTACGACCTCGTGCTGGTGCCGGAGGTGCTCGAGCACACCCGCGACCCGGGGGCCTTTCTCGAGGAGATCTTCTCCGTGCGGGCCCGCCAGTACCTCCTCACGGCGCCCAGCTTCCAGTGGTCGAGCCGCGGCGGGCGTGTCGACGGCGTGTTCCACGAGCAAGTGCATCCGGACCACAAGGCGTGGTATTCGCCCTACACCCTTCTCAACACGCTGCGTCCCTTCATCGACGAGCCGAACGACCATGTCGAAGTTTTCCTCTTCGAGAGCACGGGCTCCGTGGGCGCGGCGATCACGAGGCCGTTCGTCCCGCGCCCGTTTCCCGCCCCGGCCAGCAGCTTGGTCGACGGCGAAGCCGCGATCTCCGTCGCCGCCGAGCGCTGCGCGAGCGACGACCTCGGCGGCGCGATCGCGGTGCTCGCGGCGGCTCGGGGGCGCAGCGACGGTGCCCGGCTCCTCAGCGCCCACGTCGGGGTGCTCCTCGGCTCAGGCCAGCCCACCGAGGCGCTCCGCCAGGCCGTAGGTTGGCTGCGGCTCCACCCGGGCGATCCGGGTGGGCTCGAGCTCTGCGCGGACGCCGCCGAGGCCCTTGGCGACCGGGCCCGCGCCGATGCGTGGCGCAAGGCCGCGCGGGCCGGGCGATAGCCCGGTGCGCGGTCCACCGAGGCGGGTGCGCAACTCCCCGCTGCTCACCCTGAACTGCCACGAGGCCTGGGTTCACCAGCTCGAGCACCTGCACCGGCCGCTGCACGTCATCGACGGGCTGGCCGGTCGGTACACTGCGCAGTGGGACCGAAACGTGCGGCCCGTGCCGCGCGGGGCCACCCTCTTGCGCCTCGACGAGGCCCTCGCGTCGAAGGTCGCGTACGGATGCATCATCGCGCACGGCGTTTCGGACCTGCTCGACGTCAAGACCATTGATGCGCCGCGCGTCCTGGTGCTGCACGGCACGCTCGATGGCAGGATGGCCCAAGAGGGGCTCCTTGAGCGCCCGGACGTCCGGCAGTTGGAGCGCTACACGGAGCAGCTTGGCATCCACGTGGTGGCGGTCTCCGCGTTGAAGGGGAGCTCCTGGGGCATCCCCCACGAGGTGATCCCGTTCGGTGCCGACCCCGCCGCGTACGGTCCCTGGAGCGGGCACCTCGCCTGCGGGCTTCGGATCGCCAACCAGATCCGGGTCAAGTCGGCCGTCCTGTACTGGCCGTTCCACGAGGCGGCGTTCGCCGGGATTCCGGTGCGCCTCGTCGGCCACAATCCGGACATGCCCGACGTGCTCCCGTCGCGAAGCTGGGGGGATCTGAAGCAGATCCTGGCTAGTCACCGGTTCTTCGTCCACACCGCGGATCCCCGGCTCGAGGACGGCTACAACATGGCGACCTTCGAGGCGATGGCCGCGGGTCTGCCCATCCTGTCGAACCGGCATCCGTCCTCGCCGATCGAGCACGGCGTCAACGGCTTTGCCTCGGATGACCCGGAGGAGGTCAACGCGTTCGCTCGGCTCCTCCTCGAGGATCGCGAGCTGGCGGGCAAGATGGGGGCCGCGGCGCGCGAGACCATCCGCCGGCGGTTCGATGTCCGGCTGTTCGCCGAGCGCTTTGACGGCGCGATAGAGGTTGCACGCCAGAAGTGGCGGGGACTGCCCGGCGCACGCAGCGCGCGGTGAACTGCCCTGCGGCGCCACGCAGCGCGGCGGCGGAGAGCCGCGCCGCGTGGTAGTTTCGTCGGATGGAAGCTCCGGACCCGCTGCAGCCGCTCTACTCGAGCCTCGAGGTGCTCGCCGACGTCTATGAGCAGACGTGCGTGGCAATCGACGCCGGCGATGTCGCGTTGGCCAGGGCGCTGGCGCGACGGTCCCGGCACCTTCACGCGACCGTCGGCGAGGCGAACGCCCTGCTGCGGGCGTCCCCCCCGGTGAACATCCCGGCGGGGAGCATGGCTCGGACCCGCGCGGCCATGGCGCGGGTCCAGGCCGGGAGCGTCGTCGTCCAGGGCTGGCTCGACGCGGAGAGCTCCGCACCGGCCGACACGCGGGACGCGATCGGGGGCAGGCTGCCCGAGGATTGGGACTTCGCGGTGGACATGCTGCTCCTCGTGGGCGGCGGTGGTGGGGGGCGCGCACGCTCGCTGCTGGACATGGGCCAGAGGCGGCTGTTCGCGTACCTGCCGGCCGGGGCGAGGGCAGGCGAGCTCCCGGAGGAGGTCGTGGTGCTCCGGACGTTGTCCGAGCTCGTGCGGTCGGTCGGGGCGGTCGCGGGACGCCCGCCGCGTCGAACCGTTCGCTGGCGACTGGACGATCCGGCGGTCACCGCCGAGCTTTACGACGAGGTGAGCACGCTGTTCAAGACGGAGGCCGACCGGCTCTCGACGGGGAAGCTCACGCTCAACGCCATGGGGCCGCTCTGGATCCTCCAGGGCGCGGCGAACCTGCCGGAGATCGCGTCCCATCCGTCGATCGACGCACTGCGGGACGCCTTCCGAGGAAAGCCGTGCATCATCGCCTCGCCGGGGCCCTCGCTCGACAAGAACATCCACCTCGTGCCGGCCATTCGGGACCGGGTTCTCCTGATGACCTCCTCCCATGCGATGTCGGCCCTCTCGGGGGCCGGCGTGGTCCCCGACGTGTGCTTGGCCCTGGATGCCCAGGACCTACGCTACCACTTCGACAACTGCCCGGTGGAGGACGTGAACCTGATCCTCGGGGCCACGGTCCACCCCGATCTCTTTTCGCTCCCGGCGCGAAGGATCATGACGTTCGGGGGCAACAGTCGCCTGGACGAGTGGATCTACCGGGGGCTCGGGGACAACGCCCAGCTCCCAAGCGGCGGGTCGGTCGCCTGCAGCGCGCTGGCACTCGCCGCCGAGTGGGGGTGCGACCCCATCATCTTGATCGGGCAGGACCTCGCGTTCTCTGGGGACAAGTACTATTCGAGCCTGGGCGTGGACGCCGCGCTCAAGGTCGAGGTGAGCGGAGACGGCCAATCCTTCGGGTTCGCTGGCCTGGGCGCAGGGTTGGCCAACATGGTGGAAAAGGCGAACCGGACGCTCGCCGCCGAACCGATCGTGGAGACCCGGGGATACCTCGGTGGCAAGGTCCAGACGTCCGGCGCCTTCGAGCGGTTCCGGACGTGGATGACGGGGTTTGTCCAGGCCGACACGCGTGGCCTGCGGTTCCTGAACGCCACGGAAGGCGGCGCCTACATCGACGGCATGGAGCACGTCTCCCTCGCCACCGCGATCGAACGCCACCTCGGCGCCGCGGTGACCGTGGAGGCCGCGATCGAGGAGGCGCTCGGGTCTGTGGACCTGCTCGCCAGGAAGCAGAAGATGCTGGACCGGACGAGGGAAATGGGGCGGGGATTGGCGGAGTGCAACCGGCTGGCGAACGACTGCGTGCGGATGGCCCGGCAGGCGGTCACCGATCCGGGGCACTTGAAGCCGCTCGCCGACGTAGAGGCGAGGCTACTCGTCGCGCTCAAGCCGGTGGTATTCCTCTCGCTGCTGCGACAGGCGGAGATGG
>CALQBK020000014.1 GCA_943328795.2 Bifidobacterium breve | reverse complement strand
CGGGTGGCCGCTACCGGAGCCGAGGCCCGGCAGCGAGCGGAGCAGGCGTTGGCCGACGCCCGGGCCAGCGCGCGGGCGACCCAGGCCTCCGAGGCGCTTGCCCGGGACGAGGCTACACGCGCCCGGGCGTCTGCGGAAGCCGCGGAGGCTGCCGCCCGCAGGCGCGACGAAGAGGAGGCGCGCCGGGCAGCGGCCGAGGCCGACGAGCGCGTGCGGGTCCTCGAGGTGGCCGAGGAGCTCGCTGAGCTGGAGGCCATCCGGGGTGACGCGCTGGTCCTCGCCGCTCGTGTGACCGCCGCACGGAGCCGGTTCGCCCAGGCGCGCGCCGCGCAGCGCGAGTCGGACCGGGTGATGGCGGCGGCGCGCGAGGCTGCCGAGGGCGCCGCCCGCGCCGAGGCGGAAGCCGAGCGCCGGCGCCTGGCGGCGGTCGGGGCCGAGCAACGGGAGCTCACCGAGCGGGCGCTGGCTGTCGCGCGCGAGAGCGCCCGCGTCGCGGCCGCGGCCGAGTCCGAGGCGCGGGAGGCCTCTCGGCGAGCGCGGGTCGAGGCGGACGCGACGGATCGCGCGGCGCGACGCCACGAGCTGGAGCAAGCCCGGCGGGCCGTAGCCGAGGGGGAGCTCCGGGCCCTCGCCGAAGAGCAGGCCTCGGAGGCGCGCGCCGACGAGGGGGAGCGGGCGGCGGCGAGGCTGCTCGCGCGCCGGGTCGAGGTGGCCCGCGAGCGGTCCCGGGTCGCCGCCGAGGCGGCCGCGTCTTCAGCGCGAGCAGCGAAGGAGGCTGCCCGCGTGGCGCTGGAGGCCGCGACCCGGGAGGCGGACGCCGAGCGCGAGCGTAAGCGGGCCGAGACGCAGGGCGCGCAGCGCGCGGCGGACGCCGCGCTCGCCGCCGCGCGGGCCGAAGCACGCGATGCCGAGAGGGTGGAGTCGCGGGCGCGGGAGGAGGCCGCCCAGGCGGCGGCGATGGCCGAGCTCCGCGAGGCGGCGCTCGCGCGGGACGCGCGCGCCGCTGCGGCGGAGGCGGCACACGCGCACGCGCTGGACCGCGAGGACCGGGTACAGGTCGAGGCGGAGGCGCAGGCCGCCGAGCTCGAACAGCGACGCGCGGGCGGGGCGCGCCTCTTGTCTGCCCGGCTCCGCGCGGCGCGACTCAGGGCGGACGAAGCCGCCGCTGCTGCCGCGAAGTCCAAGGCGTTGGCCGCGGAGCTCGCGCGGGAGCGGCAAGCCGCGGAGGCGTCTGCGGCTGCCGCAGAGCAGCACGACGAGCGCGTTCGGCGCGACGCCGAAGACGAGGCAGAGCAGCTGGCGGCCGCGTCCGAGCGGGAGCGCGAGCGGGTGGTCGGCCTACGCTCGGCCGAGATGGCGCGCAGGCTCTCCGCAGCCACGCTGCGCAAGCAAGCCGCGGTCCTCGCTCGCCCTGTGCCGCAGCCCGCGACCCTGGCTGCGGAGCTGGCGGCGGACCGGGCGGACTTTACCGAGAGCGCCAACCAGCGGGACGCGGACCGGGGCCCGGCCCGCCGGGACGCCGAGGCGCGCGCCCGGGCGGCGCGGGCTCGGCGCAGCGCGGGTGTCCCGCTCCGTTCCGCGCGCGATCGCGCCCGCCAGCTCGAGATCGCGCGCGCTGCCGCGCCGGTCCAACGCGCCGCCGACCTCGACGCAGAGCGTGCCGAGTCTGACGAGATCGCGCGGCTGCGAGAGGCCGAGGGCGCACCCGCGGGGGCGGCTCGAGCGCGCGCGGCGGCGATCGCCGCGGCGCGGCTGGCGAGCGCTCGGCGCCCTGACGCTGGGCGATCCGACGACGGCGCGGCCGCGCGCGCTCTCGAGGAAGCGATCGCCGCTGAGCGCGCGCTAGACCGCGCCGAGTTCGACGAGAGCGCGCGCCTCCGGGAGGCCGAGGCCGGCCCCTTGGAGCGCGACGCCGCGGCGCGAGCCCGCGCGGCGGCGGTCGCCGCGGCACGCATGGCGAACGCCCGCCGGGAGGCCGGGCGCCCGGACGACGCGGCTGCCGCGCGCGCCGCAGAGCTCGCGGCCCAGCGCGCCGCGGAGCTCGCCGCCGACCGCGCGGACTTCGAAGAGAGCGCGCGCCTCCGGGACGCCGACGCCGCTGCGTTGCGCCGCGACGCCGCCCGCAGGGCGTCTGCCGCGCGTACCCGTCTCGCGGCAGACGCCGAGGTCGCCGCGCGTCGTGCACGGGCCCGCCTGGCCGAGATCGAGGCGTTCAACGCGGCGTCGCAAGGACGGCCGACGCGGGGGACCGCCGCGGAGAAGGCGCTCGCGCTCGAGGCGCGCCGCCTGCGGGTCGCCGAGCAGGCGCTGCAAGACGACCGCCGATCTGAGATTGAGGAGTTCGAGGCGGACGTGCTCGAGCGGCAACGCGCCGTCGAGGTCGCCGCTGCCGAGGGGTTGTTCGTCCGCGCCCGGGCCGCGGCGAGGGCGTCTGAGCGTCGGCTCCTCGCGGAGCGAATGGACGCGGGCGGCGGCCTCTCCGCTACGCCCGCGGGCCAAGAGCCTGACGCCGCAGCGGCCCCCGCCGAGCGCGTGCCTGCCGGCGTCCTCGCGCTCGCCCAGCGCCTCGCCGGTGGGGGCGGCTTGCCCAGCGCCGGCGCCAATTTCGCCGGCAGGCGCCTCGACGCCCGGGACCTACGCGGGCTCGACCTGCGCGGCGTCAACTTCACTGGCGCCAGCTTGGTGGGCGCGGACCTGCGCGATGCCGACCTGACCGGCGCGGACCTGTCCGGCGCTGACCTCACGGCCTGTGACCTGCGCGGAGCGACCCTCGTCCGCGCGAGCATCGAGGATTGCCTGCTCGACCAGGCAGACCTCCGCGGCGTGGACCTGGAGACCGCCTCCGTGCGCGGCGCGGTGCTCCTGGGCGCCTTCGGGCTCTCGGCTGCGGCGCGCGCCGAGCTGGTGGAGCGCGGCGCGGACGCCGGCCAGGCGCAAGACTCCGGCTGGGTCCGGGTGGTCGGCGCCGCGGCCGCGGTCGCCCTGCTCGGGGTCATCGGCGTATACGCGGCGGCGCGCCTCTCGACGGGCACGGCGGACACCGCGGCAGTCGAGCAGGCGGCCACCGAAGCGAAGCAAGCGGGCGACCCGGCCGAGGCCGCGCGCCGGTTCGCAGCCCTCGCGGCCTCCGCGAAGGACGAAGCCCAGGTCGTTGACTTCAGCCTGGAGGCCGCCGCCGCGTACGAAGAGGCGGGTGACGTCGACGCCGCGCTCGCGCAGGTGACGAGCGCGTTGACCGCGGCGGGCGAGGGCTCGCAGGTCCCACGTGTCTTGCTCCGCTTGGCCCAGGTCCAGGCCCGGCACGCGCTCACCGGGGAGGCACGGAAGAACTTCGAAGGCCTGCTGGACCGCACCGACGTCGGGCCCGGAGAGCGGGCTTCTGCGCTCGTCGGGCTGGCTGGGCTGCTTGGTCCGGAGGAGCGGCCAGACCTCCTCCGGCGGGAGCAGGCGCTGCTCGCCGGCGCCGAGACCGACGTGCAGCGCGGCTCGTTGGCGTTGGCGCTCGCCGACGGCTGGATGGGTGTCGGCGACACCGAGAGCGCGCGGGCGACCATCGAGGGCGCGTTGGCTGCGATGGAGAGCGCGCCTGAGCGACTCCCGCTGTCGCTCAGGCTCGGCCACATCCTCGTGGACGCCGGGGACGAGGACGCCGCGCTCGCGTTGTACAACGCGGTCCTCGCCCAGCCGGGCGGCGAAGAGGCCGCGCTCGGCGCCGCCGACCTCCTCTCGCGCCGCGGGGACGACGAGGGCGCTCGCGCGCTGCTGAGCCCGCTCGAGTCTGCCGAGGACGTCGGCTTGCGCGCCCGCGCCGACTCGCTGATCGCCGGCATCGCGGAGCGCGCCGGGGACCAGGAGGCCGCGGTCGCGGCGCTGCGGCGGCTGATCGCCGTGGACGGCGTCGAGCCCCGGCTGCGCGACGAGGCCCAGCTGAACCTCGCCCGCCTGCTCCAGGCCACCGACCCCGCGGCCGCGTCGGCGCTGGTCGCCGACAACCCGGAGCTCAAGGACGCCGTGGCCCTCGGCCGCGCGCGTGCCCTGCGGCAAGCGGGCAAGCGCGGGGAGGCGCGTGACGTCTGGGCGCTCCTGGTCGACGACCCGACGACCGGGCCCGAGGCGCGGCTCGAGGCGCAGCTCTCCATCGCCGAGCTGATGGTCGAGGAGAACGACGCTACGACGGCCATCGAGCGCTACCGTGACCTGCTCGCGAGCACGACCTCCGAGGTCGTCCGGGCCCGGATCGTGCTCGGAGAGGCCAACGCGCTGGTGCGCGCCAACCGCGTCCAGGACGCCGCCGCGCAGTACAACGCGCTGCTCGGCGGCTTGTCGCCGACCTCCACCGCGGACGCCGAGGTCGCCGCGCAGTGCAAGATCGGCCTGGCGCGCATCGCGGAGCTCAAGGGCGAGAACGAGCGCGCGTCGCGGTACTTCCTGGAGGTCGCCGCGTCGAACGGTCCCTGGGCTGTCGAGGCCCTGTCGTCGCTCGGTGAGCTCCGGAGCCGGGCGGGCGACTTCCCGGGCGCCGCCACGGCGTTCCGTGGAGCGCTCTCCGCAGCAGCCGGCATTGAGGCGTCCCGGAAGCTGGACCTTCAGATCGCGCTGGCCAGCGCGCTCACCGAGGCGAACGACCCCTCGGCGGCGGCGGTGTACACGGCCCTGCTGCAGGCGCCTTCCCCCGCGGTGCGCGTCAAGGCGAACATCGTGGTCGGCACCAACCTCCTCGCGTCCGACCCGACCTCCGCGAAGGCCCACTTCGAGGCCGCGCTGCAGGAGACCGCCGCGGGGCCCGATCGCGCCGAGGCGCGCGCCGGCTGGCTCCGCAGCGCTGTCGCGCTCGGAAAGGTCGCGGAGGGGCTCGGAGAGGTCAAGGCGTGGCTCGCGAACGAGGACGACGTCGCGATGCGTGGGGAGCTCGCCGTCGCGGCGGTCCGCGCGCTGCGGGAAGAGGGGCAGGGGCCCGACGCCCTGGCGCTCGCGGAGCAATACGCCGACGCCGGCGGGTTTGAGCTCGCGATGGAGCGCGCGGGCGCGCTACGGGACCTCGGGCGCTCGGCGGACGCCGCCGGGCTGCTCGCAGGCCTGACGCCGGCTGACCCCGCGGACCGCCCATGGGTCGCGGAGACCCAGGCCGATGCCCTGATCGACGCGGGCGACTTGGATGGCGCGAAGGCCGTGCTCGTCGCGTTGAAGGACGCCGGCGGGAACGCGTGCTTTGGGCTCGCGCGCGTAGCCCGAGAGCAAGGCGACTTCGCGTTTGCGTCGGAGCAGCTGAGCAACTGCGACGACCCGCGGGCAGCGATCGAGCGCGGGCAGGTCTTCGAGGACATGGGCAAGCTCGTCGAGGCCCAACAGACGTGGGAGCGCCTGACGCTCGCGGACGACGTCGAGACTCAGACGGCCGCCAGCCTCGGGCTCGCCCGCCTGGCGATGAACGCGGAGAACCCGCAGGCGGCGCTTGCCGCGTTGGACAAGCGCGTCGTGATCGACCCCGGGTACGCGCTGTCGATCGCCCAAGTGCGCGGCGAGGCCCTGCGGAACTTGAACCGGCTCGACGAGGCTCGCGCTGTCTACAGCCGGCTCGGTGACGGCGCCGAGGAGCGCACGGTGCGCGAGCTCGGCTTGGCGGAGTGTGCCTACCAGGCCGGCGACGCCGGCAGCGCAGACGAGCATTTTCGCGGCGCGCTCGACCAAGCGAGCGACCCATTTTACCGCGCGCAAGCGCTGTCCGGGATGTCCAGGGCAGCCTCGGAGCAGGGCAATTCCGAGCGCGCCCGGCAGATCCTCGACCAACTGGAGCGGGAGTACCCCGAGCAGCGGGCCCCGATCGACGCCGCCCGGGTCGCGATCGGCGCGCCCTGATCGGGCTCCGGCGCGGTTATGATGCCCTCGTGGAGATCCGCATGAACCCGACGTTGACCGCCTGGTCCCTCTTGATGCTCGGTGCCTGCACCGGCGGGAAGGACGACACGTCCGCTCCCGTGGACTCCCCCACCACGGGGGACAGCGACACCTCCCCGGACGTGGTGCCCGTGTGGACGGACAGTCACATCGAGACGTCGTCGACGTTCCACGGTGTCTACGCGTCTGGGCAAGGCACGTACATCGTCGGCACCGAAGGCAAGGCGTACGTCGGCACCGCCTCGGTCGGGTTCACGGACATGGTCGCGCCAGTGGACGTCGCGCTCCGCGACCTGTGGGGCTCTGGATCCGGCGACACGCTGAACCTCTTCGTCGCCGGCGAAGAGGGGCACGTGCTCAACTACACGGGAGATACCTGGACAGACAACGACCTCGGAACCAACAATTTCGAGGGCCTTGGCGGCGGGGCCCCGGACGCCTTGTACGCGGTCGGCTGGGGCGGCGTGTACGAGTCGGAGAGCACGGACCCGACGGCGGCGTGGACCTTCGTCAGCGCGCCGGACGGCGCCCGGCTGAACGACGTGTGGGGTTCGGGCGAGGACGCTGTCGCTGTCGGAGAGGACGGCGCGGCCGCCGTCCGGTCGGCTGGCACGTGGACAGCCACGGTCACGCCCGTCACCACGTCCCTGCACGGCGTGAGCGGCTCGGCGGCGAACGACGTCTGGGCGGTTGGCGAGTCCGGGACCGTCTTGCACTGGAGCGGGTCCGCGTGGGAGCTTGTCACCGTGCCGACCACCCAGTCGCTCTGGGGGGTTTGGGCCGCGAGCGCGAACGACGTGTTCGTCGTCGGAAACAACGGGACGGCGCTGTACTTCGATGGCACGACGTGGAACGACCTCCCGACCGGCGTGGTCAACAACCTCTACGCGGTGCACGGCTCGTCCGCGACCAACGTCTGGGCCGTGGGCAACCGCGGCGCCGCCATCCAGTACAAGCCCTCCTGACGCGTGGAGACGCTGCCGGTCGAACTCTACCAGCTGGTGCTCGCTGCGACGTGGCACGCGGACGGCTTGTGGGGGGACGCCACCTTTGATCTCTACGCCCGCGGGCTGCCCCGGGACTGGGGGTACCTGGTCGCCGCCGGCCTCGAGCCGCTGCGGGAGAAGCTCGCCGCGCTGAAGTTCACCGAGCCGCAGGTCGCCTGGCTCGCGGAGTCGCCCGTCTTCAAGAACGTGAAGCCCGCGTTCTTTGACTACCTGCGGCGGTTCCGGTTCGAAGGGGAGATCCACGCGGTCCCCGAGGGCACGCCGATGTTCCCGGGCGAGCCGCTGATCCGGGTGACCGCCCCGCTGATGACCTGCGGGTTGGTGGAGACCCTGGCGATCCAGCTGGTCTCTGCGAGCTCGCTAATCGCCACCCGCGCGGCTCGGCTGGTCCACGCCGCCGGCGGCGTGCCCGTCTACGACTTCGGCTCCCGGCGCGCGCCCGGTCCCGACGCCGCGCTGCTCGCCGCGCGCGCCGCGTTCATCGGTGGCGCGGCCGCTACGACCAACGCCGCCGCCGCTCTGCGTTGGGGCATCCCCACGGTCGGCACGATGTCGGACACGTTCCTCGCTGCTTACGGCAACGACCAGCTCGCTTACGACGCCTTCCGTACCTACTTCCCCGGGTCCGGGCACCTCGCGCTCTCGGACGCTGACCCCGTGCGCGATGTCGCCGAGCTGCGGCGGTTTCGGGGGGAGGTGCTCAGCGTGCGCCTGGACAGCTCCGACCTTGACGCGGCGTCTCGGGCCGTTCGCGCGGCGCTGAACGCGTACGGGTACACCTCCACGAAGATCATGGGGTCGGGGCACCTCGACGAGCACAGCATCGCCGCGCTCGTGGCGACCGGCGCGCCGATCGACCGGTACGCGGTGGGCCGAGCGCTCGCTCGCGTCACGGACGAGGAGGTGCGCATGGCGTTTCGAATCGCTGAGCGACAGACACCGCAGGGTGGGATCGGGGTCCGTGGAGAAGGCGCTGCGCGGTGGCCAGGTCGCAAGCAGGTGATCCGCACGGCAGCGGGGGACACGCTCGTGCGCGCTTCGGACGCCGCCCTCTACGAGCGGTCCGGCGGGGTGGGGCTGCTGGTGCCGGTGCAGACGCCTGCTGTGCCGTTGGCCGCGTCGCGGGACCATTGCGCGCGGGCTGTCGGCGCCTTGCCCGCCGGGGTCCGGGCGATGCGGGACCCCGACGCATGGCCCGTCTCGCTCGGCGACGGCGTCGGATAGCCCGGGTTCTGCCGGCCCGCGCGTATGCCGATGCTACTCTCCGGCGCTCTCGAGCCCCAGCGCTCGCGAGCGGCTCGCCAGCGTGTTCCGCGCCACGCCCAGCAGCGAAGCTGCGGCCTTCCGGTTCCCGCCCGTGCGCGTCAACGCGAGCCGCAGCAGCGCCCGCTCCGCGGCCTCGGTGACGAGCCCGTAGAGCGTCAGCCCAGGCCCGGGCGTGTAGGTGGCCACCACGTCGCGCAAGCGCGCCTCGGACGCCTCCTCGAACCCGGAGATGTCTTTCACGACCCCCTCGCCGCCCGCGCGGAGCAGCCGGGCGACCCCCTCGGGGAGCGACCGCCCCCGGATCGCGCGCGCCTCCGTCTGCGTCAGCGCCTGTACGACGAACATCTCGAGCTCGCGCAGGTTCCCGGGCCAGCGCCAGCCGATCAGCAGCGACCAGAGCTCCCGGTCGAACGTCCGGAGCGGGAGCCCCATCCGCTGCGAGTGGCGGGCGATGTACTCGAGCGCGAGCGGCTTGATGTCCGCGGCGTGGGCTCTCAGCGGAGGCAGCGTGACCCGCGCCCACTCCAAGCCCGACGGCGGCTCGGCCGCGCGCGTGCCGACCCCGACGCGCCACCCGAGCGCGGTGGCCTCGCGCACCGCGGCGCGCACCTCCCCGGCCTCGCGCTTGTGCCCGCTCTCGAGGTAGATCGTCCCGTTCCCCGGCATGCGCTCCCAGCGCTGCCCCAGCGGCACCACCACGAACGGCCGTTCCGGGCGTGACATGCGGTGGACGAACCGCGCGATCCGCTCCTTTCCCGTCCCTCGCTCCCCCTCCACGCAAAACGGCAGCGGGGCGGCGGCCAGCCGCGCGAGCTGGTCTAGCGGCTGCGGCCCCATCCCCATCCACGTGACGTCGAGCCGCTCTGCGTCGGTCAGCGCCCCGCTCCCCGGGAGCCGAAGCGCCTCGCGCTGCGCCGCCCGGAAGGTCGCGGGGATGCGAGTCAGCACGGGCAGCCGGCCCCCGAGCACGCGCACGCGCGGCTTGTGGTCCATCGACCGTGCGAGCGCGTCCAGCAGCACCGGGTCCAGCCGGGGGAGCTCGCTGTCCACCAGCACCAGCCGGGTGTCGACGCCGCAGACCGCGCGGCAAAGCGACTCCCAGTCCGCGATCGGCCGAACGGGCACGCCGGTTCGCGAGAGGGGAACGACCACCTCGGCGCGGATTTCGTCCCGCGACGTGGCGACAACGAGAACGGACATGGAGGGCCGGGGGGCGAGAGCTGGGTATAGGTTATCCTCCCCGCCCCCATGCGCCCCCCTCCCGCCGCCGCCCCCCTCGCGCGAGCACTCCTCTTGCTCGTCGTCTCCGCCACCGTGTGGCCTTCCCCGTCCGCCGGCCTTGGGCCCGGCGCGGCGTACGCCGCGGGTGTAGAAGCGCACGGGGGCGATCCCGGCGAGGACACCCCCGCGCAAGACGACGCGGTGCCAGACGGTACGGCGGCCCCGGCGGACGCGTCGATCTGGGACTTCATCGAGCCGAGCGAGGCCACCGCCACCGCGTCCGTCAAGGAGGCCGCGGTCGAGCTCGCGGCGGAGCGCATGTCCGAGCTCACCGACCTCGGTAGTGTCGGCGCCGAGCCGCCGATCGAGTACTACCTGGACCCGGTCGGGACGACCAACCAGGACCCGCTCCACCTCGACACGATCGACCCGAAGGAGTTCGACATCCCCGTGGTCGTGAACGACGACGTGAAGGGGTGGATGCGGTACTTCTTGGGCCGCGGCCGCAAGTACTACGCCCACTACCTCGAGCGCTCGACGAAGTGGCGCCCGTTGATGTACCGCCAGATCGACGCGCGAGGCCTACCGCGCGACCTCGTCTACCTGTCGATGATCGAGAGCGGCTACAGCCCGGGCGCGACGAGCTACGCCGCGGCGGCGGGTCTGTGGCAGTTCATGCCGGCGACCGGGCGTCAGTACGCGCTCCGCGTGGACTGGTGGGTAGACGAGCGACGGGACCCGGAACGGGCGACGCGCGCGGCGCTCGACTACCTGTCGTACCTGAACAAGATGTTCGCTGGCGACTGGTGGCTCGCCTGGGCCAGCTACAACGGAGGCGAGGGCCGAGTGATGAACTCCACCCGCCGGGCCGGCACGACTGACTTCTGGGCGATCACGAAGGGGGAGTACCTCCACACCGAGACCGAGAACTACGTGCCGAAGCTGATCGCGGCGGCGATCATCGGGCACCACCCCGAGCGCTACGGGTTCGTCGGCATCCAGTACCAGCCGGAGTTCGTGTTCGACACCGTCGAGGTGCCTGCGAGCGTCGGGGTGGACGTGCTCGCGAAGTGCGCGGGGACGACAGAGGAGGGGTTCTTGGAGCTCAACCCCGCGCTGCGGCGCTGGGCGTTGCCGCCCGACCCCGAGGTCCAGAAGGTCCGCGTGCCCAAGGGCTCAGCCGAGGCGTTCAACGCCGCCTTCGCCAAGATCCCGCCCGAGGAGCGGCTCACCTACATCCAGCACACGGTCAAGAAGGGGGAGTCGATGGGCACCATCGCCTCCAAGTACGGGGTCACGAGCGCGGACATCGCGCGCATCAACCACATCGCGTCGAGCGCCCGGATCAAGGTCGGCATGGAGCTGATCATCCCCACGTCCCCGCACGGCGGGGCCGAGGTCCCATCCCCGTCCAACGCCACCACCACGCCCACCAGCGGCGCGGGGCCGGTGTTGCTGCCGGACGGCACGACGCGCAACGCCACCGCGTCGACGGTTGCGCCGGCCTCCTCCTCCTCCACCGTCGTGGTGACCTACAAGGTGAAGTCGGGGGACACCCTCGCAGCGATCGCCCGGGCCCAGGGCGTGTCCATCGACAACTTGAAGGCTTGGAACGGCATCAAGAACGAGAACCAGATCTACGCCGGGCAACGCCTCACGGTGCGAAAGGCAGCATCGACCTCGACCACCACCGCGTCCAAGCCCGCCTCGACGACGTCCACCCCCGCGGTGGCGGCCAAGCCCGCCGCCGAGCCCAAGCCGCCGGCTACGCCCACCACGTACACGGTCCGGTCCGGCGACACGCTCTCCGGGATCGCCGCGGCCCAAAAGGTCTCGGTGGAGAACCTGAAGTCGTGGAACAAGCTGTCGGGCAGCACCATCGTCGTGGGCCAGAAGCTGGTGGTCGCGAGCGCGCCCGCAGCGGCGTCCACGAGCGCGACTACGACGACCACGACGTACACCGTGCGCAAGGGCGACACCCTCGGTGCGATCGCCGATCGACACAACTGCACGATCGCCGAGCTGAAGTCGTGGAACGGCCTCTCGGGGTCTACGATCTACCCGGGGCAGCAGCTCAAGATCAAGGGCTGAGGATACACTGTGGGGGTGCACCCCACCTACCTCGCCCTCCTCCCGCTCACGCTCTCGGCGTGTGCGCCCGACTATGCCCTCACTGGGCGCCAGCCGGACGTTGACCCGGCGGACGTGACCGACTGTGGCTTCACGCAGGTCGTGGACGACGACGGGAACGCGACGAACTTCTGGGCCTACGACTGCAACCCGGTGTTCACCACCACCGGCGAAGATTGGGCCCCGACGATCGACAACTCGGCGTTCCTGGTCACCGAGGTCTTGGGTCACCCATTCTACCAACTTTGGTACACCGGCGTGGAGGACTCGAGCAACCCCGACGGGTGGAAGCTTGGGTACGCTGTGAGCGCCGAGGGCACGGACTGGGTGTCCTCGGGGGACAACCCGCTGCTCTCGTCGGTAGACGGAGACTGGGATGCCTCGTCGATGGACGCGATGCAGGTCGTCTGGGACCCCGACACGTCGCAGTACGTGATGATCTACCAGGGCCTGAACTACGACGAGAACAACCTGGCGATCGGCGTCCTGTCGAGCCCGGATGGCGTCGCTTGGGACCGCCTGCCGCAGAACCCCGTGTACGACCTGATGCAGCCCGCCGCGGGGTTGGACGGTTGGTGTTGGCCGCTCGGCCTCGATCTCGGGCCCGTCGCCGGGTACACCGGCTACTTGGCGGGGTACGACGCGCGGGCCAACACGTGCTCGGCCTACCAACTCAACGCGAGCGACCTCACGTCCTGGTCGCCGTCGAGCACCAGCGTGTTCCCCGCCGGGGACGCCGGTGCGTGGGACGACATGGGGCAGGTCTCGTTGTCCACGGCTTCATTGGACGGCTCCGACTACTTGTTCTACGTCGGGTTTGGCGACTGGGAGACCCAGGGCCAATACCAAGTCTCGCAGCACCAGTTCCTGGGCATGGCGGAGAAGAGCTCGGGCGGCCAGTGGGTGCGGCGGCCCAACAAGATCCCGATCAACAACACGTCCGAGGGCAGCATCGGCGCTGTCGCGGCGCGCACGGTGGGGAGCCGCGTGCACCTGTGGGTGAACGACGAGTGGGACGGGCAGACGGGCGTCGGCTACTTCATCTACGACCCGCTGGACACGATGGCGCAGGACGCCCCGTGATCGTTCGGGCCTCGATCTTCGCCTTGGTCGGCTGCGGCTCCGTTGGGCTGGACCCTGTCCAGCGCTTGGACGACAGCGCCGCGGGGCCTGTCACCATCGATGGCGTGAGCCCGTCGTTTGGCCCGGTCGAAGGCGGGAACGCGGTCACCATCGATGGCACGGGGTTCGAGGGCACCATCACCGTCGCGTTCGGCCGCGGGGATCCCGTCTCGGCGGTCGCGATCGACGCGGACACCATCTCGGTGGAGGCGCCCTACTCGGGGGTGGAGGCCACCGTCGATCTCACCGTCACCACCGACTTGGGCAGCGCGACGCGCGAGAACGGCTACGCGTTCGGGGACACCCCGCCGGACACGGGCAGCGGGAACGGCGGGGACAACGGCGGGGACAACGGCGGCGGGTCGGAGGGCGTCGCGGGGTTGGTCGAGTTCTCGTTGCTCCAGATCGCGTGCCCGTCTTGCTTTGGCCTCACGTCCGAGCTCGAGGTCACGGCGGACGCCGCGTTCCACGAACCCGTCTCCGGCTCGTGGGTGTCGTGGATCCCCAGCAGCGGCTCGTGCACCACGTCCGCCGCCACCAGCACCCCGGCGAGCACCTACTTGGACGCCGGCAGCTACGTCTACCTCGAGTCCGGCTCCCACAGCATCGGCATGGTGAAGACCTCCGGCTCGGGCGGGCCCGGGTACGAGGCGTCCGGCTTGGACAACGACGACTACGCGCGCACCGCCTCCTACTCGCTGGACATCTCCGGTGGGCCCGACGTCGCCGCCGAGATCATCACCGGCGCAATGCTCACCCCGCAGGGGTTCAGCGACATCCAGCCGGCCGACACGCTGTACACCACGAGCCAGAGCGCGTTCGCTGCGCGGATCTCCCGCGCCGGCCAGGCGTTCAGCTGGGCGCCCAGCGGCGGGACAGGCCAGTTCATCATCCTGATCGACGCGTACGACGGCCGCACCGGCTCGCCGATCGGCGAAGGCTTGTGCGCCGGAGACGACAACGGGGCGATGACCGTGCCGTCTTCGGTCATCGGCAGCTGGCCGTCCGGCAGCCTATTGGCGATCTACTTCCTTCGCTACCAGGTAGAAACACCACAATTTGCTTCAGGGGCCACGCTCGAGGCGGTCGCGCGCGTCGGGGTCCTGGGGACAGGGATCGTTCAATGATGCTCCGCACCCTCCTCCTCCTGGGCTTGGCCTCGCTCGCGGGGTGCTCGAAGGACACCCCGTGCGAGACGCTGTGTCGCACGCTGGTGATGGACTGTGAGTTCGCCGCGTACCCGTCGCTCGACAGCTGCATCGAAGGGTGCCTGTACGACGAGGAGCTCGGGGCCGACATCGAAGGCGAGTCCGAGTGCATCGATGCCGCGGGGTGCGACCTCATCGGCACCGTCGACTGCGCCCGAGAGTTCAACCCAACGAGCGAGTGATCCCGCCGATCTTGATTCGGCTCCTCCCTCGCTGCCGATGCCGACGCCCGGGTTCAGCTGTTCGGTAGCGGCCGGACCAGGCGCACGGACGGCACGAAGCAGGCCCGCCCCGGCTGGCACTCCTCTGGGCACGCGAGCTCGTCGTCCGCGCCCCAGGCCTCGCCGGTCTGTACGCAGCTCCATGGCACCTCGTTTGACGCGGCCGCCGCGAGCCAGTCGGCCTCGGACCACACCCGCTGGCCGTACCAGCCCTTCCAACGGAGCGATTGACAGAGCTTCACAGGGACCTCCGATCGGCGCGGTCGAGCAGCGCTTGCACCAGCCCGGCGAGCAGGTCGACCTTGTAGGCAGACTGCGCGAGCAGCTGGCGCGACGCGCACTCGCGGTGAATCGCCTCGCCGGCCGACGCACCAGAGCCCAGCGCCTGCTCGGCGACCCTCAGCCGGACGGGGACGGGGGCCACGCCGCCCGCCGCGATCACCACGCCAGCGGGCCCGACACGCACGGTCGCCTCCACGAGCGGCCACTCCGCCCACGTGCGCCCGGTGGCTCGGCCGTACGCGCTCCGGTCGCCAGCGCCCGTGTCGACGTGCACCGCGTAGAGCACGGCGCCGTCGGGGAGCTGGTTGTCCCGCGTCGGGTCCGCGCCGGAGCCGAACAGGGCTTCGACGGTGCCGGCGTCGCGAAGGCCAGCGGCCTCGAGCACGGTGAACGTCGCGTCGTACGCCAAGAGGGCGCACCCCAGCGTGCTGGGGTGGACCGAGATGCACGGGCCGACGTCGAACAGCGCGTGCCGCAGCGCGTCCCCAGAGCGCGCGGCGCACGTCGCTCCGCCCGCCTTGTGGCAGTCCGCCCGCAGGTCGGGGTGCCGGAAGTACCAGCAGCGGTTGGCCTGCAGCAGGCCACCGCCGACGGTAGCCATCGCGCGCACCTGCGGGGTTGCGAGCGTACGCGCCGCCTCGCGCAGGCCTGGCCAGGCGTCGAGCGCGGGAACGTCGAGCGCCGCGATGCGGGTGAGGGCGCCGATCGAGAGGCTCGGTGGGACGCCGAGCCCCGCGGTCGAGCTCACGCCGCCGAACATGGCGTCCGGTTGCACGTCGCGCAGGTCGATCACGTCGCCGACGAGCAGGCCGTTCCGCGCGCGGTCGACAACGTCGGTGCCCCCGGCGCGCAGGGTGGCCCGCCCCTGGGCGTGGAGCGTGACGGCGTCGGAGGGGGACAGGGGAAAGTGGATCATACCGTCACCCGCGTCTTGAGCCCGGCGAGCACGCGGTCGGGCCGGGCCGGCAGCGCCATCGGACGCCAACCTGTCGCTCGGAAGATCGCGTTCGCGATGCTCGCGCCACCCCCGCACGTGGTGACCTCCGAGAGGCCGATGCCCTCTGCCGCTACCCCGGGGATCGGCACGTCGTCGAAGTGGACGTCGATCTCCGGCGACTCGGCCATGCCGGGGAGGTGGTAGTCCTCCAACGTGTGGGTGAGCAGCGCGCCCGTTTTGGCGTCCAGTCGGCGCTCCTCGTGCAGCGCGTAGCCCAGCGACTGGATGACGCCGCCGATCGCCTGGCTGCGGGCGATCACCGGGGAGTGCACCCGGCCGACGGCGAACCCGGCCCACACCTTGAGCACCTGCACGCGCCCGAGCCACGTGTCCACGCGCACCAGCGAGACTTGGAGCGCGGCCGAGCTGTGCTTGCCGATCGCCGACCCCCCGATCGCGAGCGGGATCGCCCAGCCGGCGGGGTCGACCCTCCGGCGGCCGACCGCCGAGAACGAGCCCCCGGCGTCCACGATCGACGCCCAGGTCGCGAAGCCCGTCGCGTGTTGAACGCCGCCGGGCGCGACGACGGCCTCGGTCAACCCCCAGGTCGACACGGCGAAGTCCAGCATCGCGGCGGTGAGCTCGCGCGCGGCGTCGAACACGGCGGGGCGGACCGACACGGTGGTCCGGCTCCCCGCCGACATCGGCCCGGGCACGTCCCGCGAGTCCCCGACCCGAACGGAGACCCGCGCGCGCGGCACCCCGAGGGCGTCCTCGACGGCCTGCGCGAGCGTCGTCCGCGTCCCGTTCCCCATGTCCTGGCTCGCCGTCGACACGTGGAAGCCGCTAGAGTCGGCCTTGAGCAGCACCTCGATGCCCGGGGCCACGAAGTGGTACCAGGCGGCGGTCGCGACGCCGACGCCGTCGCGAAACCTACCGGTGTCCCGCCCGACCTCCGCGTACCTGCCGGCCTCGGGCAACCCCTCCGCCCAGTCGTAGAGTCGGCGAAACGCCGGCTCCCGGTCCCACGGCCGCCGGATGGAGATCGGGGAGACCCCACGGTCCGCCGCGATCTGGTCGATCGCGCCCTCGAGCGCGAAGTAGCCCGGGGGTCCGCCGGGCCCGCGGAACGGGCGCGCAGCGGGGGCGTGGGTGAGCACGTCGTAGTCGGACAGGAACTTCGGCGCGCCGGGGTAACGAAGCCGCATGATCCCGCCGACGTTGGCGCCCACCGCCACCCCGGAGTCCCCGCGCACCTCCATCCGCACCCCGTCGAGCTCGCCGGCAGCGTTGACGGCCACGGCGACCTTGAGCTCCTGCGGCGGGCGGTACCCGCCGAGGAGCAGCTCCTCGTGCCGGTCAGGCACGTACCGCAGCGGCACGTCCAGCTGCCGGGCGGCGTCGACGACGAAGCCGACGTGGGCGTCCCACGCGGCCTTCGCCCCGAACGCGCCGCCGACGTAGGGCGCCAACACGCGCACCTGCGACGCCGGGAGCCTCAGCCGGTCCGCGAGCTCCTCGGCCAGCCCGACGACCATCTGCGTGGACGCCCACACCGTGACGCTCTCGCCCTCCCACTGCGCGACGCACGCGTGCGGCTCCAAGGCGGTGTGGCACTGGGCCTGGGTCGTCCACACGCCGTCTACGCTGGGGGCTTCCACCGCGCGCTGGGCTCGACCGGGCGCGAGCCCGATGTCCGTCCGCAGCGGACCCCGCTCGTTCAAGTTCCACGCCGTCGGGATCACCGTCATCTCCGAGGAGATCTCGGTCTTCCCGCGGTTGGGGTAGACCAGCGGTGCGCCGGGCGCCAGGGCGCTCGCGATGTCACAGGCCACTGGTCCGCGGTTCACGGACACCCGCACGAGCCGAGCAGCGGTGCGGGCCGTCGTGCGGTCGTCTGCGACCACGATCGCGATCGGCTGGCCGGCGTGCCGGAGCGTCGCGCCCGAGTCGGCGAGGTGCAAGATGCCGTGGACACCCGGGACCTTTCGCGCCGCGGAGTCGTCGATCTGCGCGACCTTCGCGCCGCCGCAGGGGCTGCGTACGAACACCGCCTCCTTCATCCCGGGGAGTGATACATCGACGGTGTATCGGGCGTGGCCGGTGACCTTCTCGAGCCCATCGATACGCGGCGGCTCACCCGGTATCACGGCATCGAAGTCACCTTTGCAAGAGCCTTGTACCGCGCGGAAGATCCCCTCGTACGCCCCGCAGCGACACAGGTGGCCGGAGAGCGCGGCAGCGACCTCGGCGCGCGTCGGGCCCTCGCCGACTGGGTGCGCCCCGCGCCACGCGTCATGGAAGGCGGACGCCTCGACGACGAACCCGGGCGTGCAATACCCGCACTGCAGCGCGTCCTCGGCGAGGAAGGCCCGCTGCAGCGGGTGCAAGGCTTCGAGCGACGGAGAGGGGGGCGGGGCGATCCCGTGCGGCGGGTGGCCCGGGCCGCCGGCAGGACGGGGGTCGGTAGCGTGGTGGAGCCCCTCGATCGTGACCACCTGCTTTCCGTGCAGGTGGGACGCGGGCTGGATGCAGCTCACCTGGGGAACACCGTCGACCAGCATCGTGCACGCGCCGCAAGCGCCGTGGCCGCAGGCCTCCTTGCTGCCCGTCAGGCCGAGGCGTTCGCGGACGAGCTCCAGGGCCGTCTCGTGATCGCCGATCGGGGTGTCCACGCGCTCACCGTTGACCTGTGTCACCAGGTTCGCGGCCGAGGGCGCAGTAGCGCGCGCGACCCCGGGCTTCAGCAGCGCGCTGGCGCCCACGGCGGCGGTCCCGCGGAAGAGATCACGACGAGACAGCGTAGGCAACAGGGCTCCGGAGTCGGGGATGTAACGAAAGTGAGAGACTGAGAATCGTTAGCTCGCTGGGGGGCGCAGCGAGCTCGCCGGGGGGTGCAGGGATCGATTGGCGGAGTCGATGAACTCCTGGGCCGCCGCGGGCGGGAGCTGTCCGGTGCGGGAATAGTGCTCGGCTTGCAGCTTCATGTCGAGCACGTCGAGCTGCTTGAGGAGCACCGCCTCGGGCGACTGTCGTGCCTCGGCCTCCTCCCACACCGCGAGCAAGTCAGGCCGGTCGGCCAACAGCTCGTTCATCGCGGCCGCCTCGCGGGCGTGCTTCTCCGCCGGCGGCACGCCGTCGTGGGGGGTGATGTCGCCGACGCGCGCCTCGGCGAGGTCGTGGAGGATGGCCATCACGAGCAGCCGCTCGCGGTCGAGCCCCGGCGGGCAGCGGAGCAAGGCCAGGAACGAGACGGCCCAGGAGTGCGCCGCCACGGACTCCGGCGCCCCGTGCCCGGCGCGGACCCAGCCGGCTCGCTTCACCTCCTTGAGGTGCGCGGCCGTGCGCTCCAGCGCGTCGTGGCTCATCCGCCGACGGCGAGCACGCGCTGCTCGGGGCGGCTCATGGCCCACACGATCGGGTCCGTCGACTGGCGCGCCTGGAAGTCCGCGCGCGTCCGGAGATTCGACCACCGCTCCTCGAGCAGCGCCTGGGCGAGCGCCCCGCCGAGGTTCCCACCCGGGCCGACGAGCACGAGCGCGTCCGGGGCGAGCTCGCGCAGCGCAGTGCGGACACAGCGGGTGAAGTCGAACGGCGCGACCACCTGGGCGCCGAGGGTGTAGGCCGCGAGCGCCGCAGGGTCAGCGTGCCGTGGGAACCAGGGCTGGCCCCGCCCGTCCACCAACGGGACCTGGGGCGCCGTGAACGCGAGGTCCGCCAGGTCCGCCGCCGCGCGTGCGCTGGTGTCCGCCATGACCGGCGTGTGGAACGCGGAGTGCAGCGGCAGCTGGAACGGGGCGTCCCGGTCGCCGATCTTGCGTGGCGGGAGCCGCTCGAGCGCGGTCCGCAGCGCGGTCTCCGTCCCACCGAGCACGAGCTGGCGACCGAGATGTATCGACACATAGAGCCCGGGGACGTCGGCCAACAGGTCGTCGATCTCGACGCTCGGCGCCGGGGCCCAGTCCCCGTCGCACAGCGGGTACACGACTTGGCCCCCGAGCACGTTGCCCGCCTGGTACTGGCCCATCGTCTCGATGAGCCGCAGCCCGTCCGCCAAGCTCAGCGCGCCCGCAGCCGCGAGCGCGGTGTACCAGCCCATCGAGTTTCCGACGACGCCGACGATCTCGACGCGCCCGGCGGCCTTCACCCGGTCCACGTCCGCCAGCGAGCACGTGGCCGTCAGGATCGACGCGTTCTCACCCGCCACGTGCAGGCGCGAGCTGTACACCTCCGCGGCGTCCATCTCGGTCGGCGTCGGCCGCCCGAGCGCGGCGCGCAGCGCGTTCGCGGCCTGCACCGCGGGCAAGCCCTCCGCGCCCCGCAGGCTCCCAAGCTGCTCTCGCCCATACGACCCGCGGCCAGGGCACACGATCACCACGCGCTTCATGCTGCACCCCCGCAGAGCGCCCGCGCCGCCGCCACGATCTGCGGCTCCTGCACGAGCACGAGGTTGGCCGCGGACGCGAGCGGCACGTACACGTCTTCGCCGGTCACCCGGGCCATCGGGATCCGCAGCCCGGCGTCCACGAGCACCGTGAACAGCGCCTCGGACATCCCGCCCGTGCGGCGACACTCGTCCACCACGAGGACCTTCCCGGTGATCGCCGCCTCCCGCAGGATGTCGTCCACCGGCAGCGGGTTGATCCACCGCAGGTCGAGCACCCGGCAGCGGATCCCGTGCTCGCGCTCTAGGGTCCGGGCCGCGCGCAGGCTGAGGTACAGCCCGTTCGCCCAGGTCAGGATGGTGAGGTCGCCCGGCCCGTCCGGCGGCGGGTACACGCGCCCGACCCCGATCGGCACGTGGTCCTCCGGCCTCGGGTAGCTGGCCGCCCAGAGCCCGTCGCCGTCCTCGTGCAGGTCGCGGGTCATGTACAGCGCGATCGGCTCCAAGTACAGACACACCGAGCCGTCCACCCGCGCCGAAGCAACACACGTGCGAAGCATCGCGGCTGCGTCATCCCCGCGGGCCGGGGAGGCGATCACGATGCCCGGGATGTCCCGCAGCGCAGCGATGGAATTGTCGTTGTGGAAGTGCCCGCCGAACCCCTTCTGGTACGCATAGCCGGCGATGCGGAGCACCATCGGGTTCCGGAACTGGCCGTTCGAGAAGTATTGCAACGAGCCGGCTTCCCCGCGGATCTGGTCGCACGCGTTGTGAAAGTACGCGAGGTACTGCACCTCGGGGAGCGGCAGCAGCCCGGCTTGGGCAGCCCCGAGCGCGAGCCCCAAGATGGTCTGCTCGTCGAGCAGCGTGTCGAACACCCGGTCTGGGCCGAAGCGCGCCTGTAGGTCGGCGGTGACGTGGTACACGCCGCCCTTCTTGCCGACGTCCTCTCCGAACAGCACCGTGTCGGGGTAGCGAGCGAAGATCTCGGCGAGCGCCCGGTTGATCTGCACGCCCAGGTGGCGCGGCTTGTCGTCGCCCGCGGCCGGGGGGCTCGCAGCGCCGGTCACCTCCTCGCGCACGCGATCGGGATGGCGAGGGGCCAGCGGGGCGATGACGTCCGCCGCGGTGGTGAACTTGGGGCGACGAATGCACTCTTCGCCCAGCGCGGCCACGCGCGTGCGCGTGCGCTCGTAGATGTCCGCGAGCTCCGCCCCGGTCGCGACGCCAGCCGCTACGAGCAGGCGCGCGGTGGTCAGCAGCGGGTCGCGCGCCTCCTCCGCGGCGATCTCCGCCGGGCTCCGGTAGGTCGACTCGACATCCGAGCCCGCGTGACCCAGGAGGCGGACCGTCTTGAGGTGCAGGAACAACGGTCGACGGTGGGTGCGGACCCAGTGGACCGCCGCGTGCGCGGCGTCCCACGCGTCCGGGAGGTCGAGGCCATCGCCCTGCACGTAGGCCAGGTTCACCCGGTTGCCGTACGCCGCCTGGATCCACCCGGGCGCCGTGGATGTCGAGATCCCGATGCCGTTGTCCTCGCATACGAACAGCACGGGGCAGGCCTCGCCGCGGTGGGCGAACCACTCCGCGGCGTTGATCGCGCCGGTGGCCGTCGAGTGGTTGGCGGAGGCGTCTCCGAACGTCGCGATCGCGATGGGGTCCGGGGTCGCGTGGTGGAGGCCGAGCCGCTGCTTGCGCTCGACTGCGACGGCCCAGCCGACGGCCTTGGGGAGGTGGCTCGCGATCGTCGAGGTCTGCGGCGGGATGTTCAACGGAAGGCTGCCGAACACTTTGTGTCGGCCGCCCGCGATGGGCTCGTCGGTCGACGCGCAGAGGCCGAGCAGGACGTCCATCAACGGCGTCGAGCCGGGCACTTGCCGCGCGCGCTCGATGAAGAACGCGCCAGAGCGGTAGTGCAAGAACGACATGTCGTCCGGCCGAGACGCCGCCGCTACGGTGGCGTTGCCCTCGTGGCCCGAGGAGCCGATCGTGTAGAAGCACTCGTTCCGCGCCTTCAACAACCGCGCCGCGAGGTCCAAGTGCCGGCTCTCGACCTGGGTCTGGAACAGCGCCAGCGCCCGCCGACCCGAGAGCGACGTGCCCTCGCGCAGCGGTGCGTCGAGCGCGCCCGGCTGAGCCGACCCCGGCAACGCGGCGAGGAGGGCGGTCACGTTCTTGTCGACGATGCCAGCGCGGTTGACGGCCAAGGGGCTCTCGGAGAGGGGCGGGGATTAATCCGAAAATGACCCGCGCGGCCGGCTGTTGGCGCCGCTCGTCACGGGCGACTCTGCGGCACATCCTGGGTTAGCGGCGCGGCGACTCCCAGGTCCTCCATGTACATCCAGATCGGCATCTTGCGGCACGGTATCGCCGAGGACCAGTCCCCAACGGGCTTCGACTGCGACCGGCGGCTCACGGCCGCGGGCCGAGTCCAGCTCGAGGATCACCTGGCCGTGTTGGCGGCGTGGGGTTGGGCTCCTTCCGTGATCCTCTACAGCCCGTACGTCCGTACGACGGAGACCGCGGCCGTAGTCGCCGAGCGGTTCCCCGGCGTGCCTTGCCTCCCCGAGGAGGTCATCGTGCACGGCGATGTGCCGGACATCCTGCAGCTCTGCGCCGGGCACACCGCCCCGCTGCTCGTCGGGCACCAGCCGACGATGGGGGACGTGGTGGCCCACTTGCTCGGCAGCCCGCCGGGGACGACCCCGCTCGAGCGCGCCGGGTTCGCGCTCCTGGAGGTAAACCGCTTGCCGACCACGCGTCCCGCCCGCCTGCGGCTCTTCGCTCCTCCGCTCCGCGGCTGAAGGGCCCATCCTGCGTTAGTGCCCTGGAATGGGCAAGGGTTTTGCCGTGCACCGCCGTCCCCCCTGGTTCCACCCGCGACGGCTCGGTGTCGCCTCGGTGTTGCTCGCGCTCGGCTGCACGGGAAAGCACGGGGGAGGACCGGACTCGACGGGCAGCGAGGACAGCGCCCCGGCGCGCGTGACCGGGCCGCTGCACCTCGTGTACAAGGGGGGACCCCTGCGCGCTCGCTGGGACGACGACGAGGTGCACAGCATCTACGAGGCGTCGTCCGCCGACGGCGTGAACTTCTCCGAAGACGGCCTCTTGTTCTCCTCCGCCGCCGGGAACGATCCCGACGTGTTCCCGTACAACGACGGCTACGCGCTGTTCACCAGCACGGGGCCCACGCTCACGTTCGCCACCTCCACCACCATCTCTGGAACGTACGATCTCGCGGGCGAATTCTCGTGGTTCGGCGGCGGCGGGCCGTCCACGATCGACGTGGCGGGGAGCGAGCGCGTGTTCTACTGCGGCGCCGACGGCGTCGATTTCACCACCTTCGTCCCCGACCCCCTCGGGCTCGGCCCGTTCGAGTCCGCCGTGCTCAACCCGTTTGGGACAGGGCACATCTGCGACCCGAGCGTCGTCCAGCTCAACGACGGTACCTTCCGGATGTTCTACATCTGGAGCCCGGAGCTCGACTCTGGGCCCTGGGACCACCAGATCTACTCGGCGACGTCTACGGACGGCATGCACTTCACGGCGGATCTCACGATGCTAAGGGACGAGGCGTCCGTGCCGGGGGCGGTCCTGTGGGGCGACACGCTCTACCTCTACGCCGTGGACGCCACCGGCGGTGGTGAGCATGACTCTGCGGACAGCGGGGGCGGGGACTCCGGGGACACCGCCAAGCCGGAGCGCTCCGGCCTGATCGTGGGGATGAGCACGGACGGGGGCCACACGTTCGACTGGCAAGAGGTCCTCATTCCGGGGAAAGCGATGGCGCTGGCCTTCGATCCCGACGCGATCCTCGTCGAGTAGCGCCCGGGCTGGCCCCGGGCGGCGTCGTCGTGACCAGCGAGTGACAGCCGGCGCGGGCCCCAGGGTTAGGTCTCCCACCCACCCGAGCCCCCCGTGAAGCCCGACGTTGCCTTGGTCGAAAAGTGGCGGACCCGCGCGCCCCGCTACACGAGCTACCCCACCGCCCCGTGGTTTGGCCCCGTCGCGGACGAAGCTGTCGACGCTGCGCTCGGTCGCCAGTCCGGGCCGTTCACCGCGTACCTACACGTGCCGTTCTGCGTGCAGCGTTGCCTCTACTGTGGCTGTCACGTCGAGATCCAGGGAAAGCGCGCCGTCGCCGGCCCCTACGTAGATGCCGTCCTCCGCGAGGCAGAGCTCAAGGCCGCCCGGATGCAGCCCGGACGGGTGCTCACGCAGCTCTCCCTCGGCGGAGGGACGCCGACGTTCTTGCTCCCTGAGCAGATGGCGAAGCTCGTGAAGGGCCTGCGCTCGACTTGGGGCTTCGCCCCGGACGCCGACCTCGCGATCGAGGTGGACCCGCGCTCCGTGGACGAGGCCTACGTCGACCAGCTCGTGGACCTGGGCTTCAACCGCTACTCCTTCGGCGTGCAGGATCTGGATCCCGAGGTGTTGAAGGTCGTGCACCGAGACCAGCCGGTCGACCTGACCGTCCGTGCCCTTGACGCGCTGCGTCGGCGGGGCAGCTTCGACATCAACATGGACCTCGTGTACGGCCTGCCGGAGCAGACGCCCGAGCGCTTTCGGAGCACCGTGCAGGTCGTCGCCGCGATGCATCCGACACGTATCGCCTTGTTTCAGTACGCCCACGTCCCGTGGATCAAGCCCGCGCAGAAGGCGCTGGAGAAGTACGCAATGCCCGGGTCGGAGGCGAAGTCCGACATGTTCGCTATCGCGAGCGAGGTGTTCGGCGCCGCTGGCTACGAGCCCGTTGGGATGGACCACTTCGCGCTGCCCGGCGACGCGCTGCTGGAGGCCCAGCGCTCCGGCACGCTCCAGCGGAACTTCGAGGGCTACACGACGCACGGGGGGCTCGATCTCGTCGGGCTCGGCGTCTCCGCGATCGGCGGGTTTGGCGGCGTGTACGCCCAGGACCTCAAGGATCGGAAGGCGTGGACGGACGCGATCGACGCGGGGCGCTTGCCGACGGAGCGCGGGTTCGTGCTGTCCGCCGAGGACGAGCTGCGGCGGCGGGTGATCATGGAGCTGTTCTGCAACTTGTCGACGGTGATCGCGGGCGCCGAGCTACCCGTGCTGGCGCGGTCGGTCGAGGCGCTCGGGCCGCTCGTGGCGGACGGCATCGTCGAGGTCCAGCCGCGCGGGGAGGGGTTCGGGGTCACGATCACCCCGCTCGGTCGGCACTTCATCCGCAACGTGTGCGCGGTGTTCGACGCCTACCTGGAGGCGGAGGCCGGCGCGCGGCGGTACTCGGTCACCGCGTAGGCGGGAGCACGTCCAGGACGACGCCGGCCATCCGGGCGGCCTTCGCGACGGCCGTCAACAGGTTTTGGTCGTCCGCCCGGTCGGCCACCTCGTGTGCCTTCTTGATCCAGGCCTCGGCCGGCCCACACCGGCTGATCGTCAGCGCGGCGAGCACGTGCTCCCGGGGCTCGCGCGCCAGCTCCCAAGCCAGCGTCGCGCTCGCGCGGGCCTCGTCGGATCGCCCGGCGTCGGCCAGCGCGTTCGCACGGCGAACCAGCACCGCGGACGCGTTGGGCTCCGTCGCGAGCGCCGCGTCGGGCCGGTCCACCAGCGCCCGGTCCGCCTCCAACGCCTTCTTCGCCACCTCGCGGGCGCCGACCTGCGCGAGGATCGCTGCGTGCAGGCCCCGCACCGCCACGAGGCCCGGTTGCCCGGGCTCTCGCTTCGCGCTCTGCACAGCCAACGCGCCGGCGCGCTCGGCCTCGTCCAGTCGACCCAGCCCCTCCAGCGCCTGCGCGCGGAACGCCAGCGACCGGGTCCGCAACCCCGGGTCACCCTGCTCCCCGGCGGCCTCCAGGTGCTCGAGCGCCGCGTCCCATCGCCGCCCCTTCAGCGCATCTGCCGCCAGTCGGATTGCGGCCGGGCCCGCCTCCCGGGGCTCGGCATTGGGGTCGGTTTTGCTGCTTGGCATTCGAGCTCCTCGGCGGGCGTGACGACCGGGGAGGTAGCCCGGCGTGCCCCAGCCTGCGCTGGGCGAGGGACGGGGATGGGCACCACCGAGGCCGCAGAGCGCGCGGAGGGAGGAGCGCTCGGGCAGCGCCACAGCGATTTTGCCACGAAGGCTCCAAGATCGGACCCAGGCGTCGGTGCTGGTGGCGCGCCTGGTTGCTGGCTGAGCGGGGCTCGTCATCGAGGAGTGGCGAGCTGGGCAAAGCCGCTTCAGTTGCGTTGTGCGACTTCGCGGGATTGAACTACAGCGATTTTGCCACGAAGGCTCCAAGGTCGGATCCAGGCGTCGATGCTGGTCGCACGCGTCGTCGCTGGCTGGAGCGGGGCGGACAATCGTCGGCAGGGGCGACGTGGTTTGGACGGTCGGTGCCGGACGGGGATGACATCACGGAGCGCGTGGAACACGCGGAGGGAGGAGGGAGATGTAGTCGTGCAGCACCGCCTCGACGGACTGTCCCGGCTGCTGACTCGCGAACTGGAGGTTGAGCGGCTCCGTGTTCTCCGCGTCCTCGGTGGTGGGCTTCCGGGATTTGTGCGGAGCGACGATCCTCCGGAGATGGGGGTCGAGCGTGGGACAATCGTCGGCCAGAGCTTCACCGCTTGCGAGATCTGACCAGGGTCCGCTGGCCAGACCTGAGCCAGCCGGCCGGTTGAGGTGGGCCGGCCGACCACCGCGAGTCGGGGCGCCGATCTGGACGGGGGGCGGCTCTGGCGAGCCCCCGTGCAGGCCCCCACTCCCGCCCGGCACCCCTCGCGGCCGAAAGCAATGTGGGTGGATCAGTTCTCGCCAGCAGAAGTGGGTCCGCTTGGACAACCGCTGGCTCGGGCGACGATTCCCGCGAGGTGGTGGTCGTGGTCGAGCGGCGGACAATCGTCGGCCGGGGCGACGAACCTCGGGATCGCGCCCGTCCCTCCGCTGCCCGCCGAGTCCAGCTGACCGTCGCGTAAATTTCCCCGCCCGCGGGTGTTGCGGGTGACCACACCCTCGGCTACGCTTCACCCGAGGCGCTTCACCCGAGGCGCTTCACCCGAGGCGCTTCACCCGAGGCGCTTCACCTTTCGGAGGCCGCGGGCGCATGAGAATCCCCGGAGGCCACCATGTACCGAGTCCGACTCTTCCCGTTGTTCAAGAACATGTCTGTCACGACGCTCGCGGGCGGGCAGACGCAGACCAAGCTGGACCTCGACGTCCCCGGGTTCCGGGACGCGCTGATCCAGGCCGAGGCCATCTTCCTCGTCACCGTCATGGATGCGCCGGCCGGCAACGTCGTCGACTGGAACATCGAGTTCATCTCCGGCCTGAACCGGCAGCACGAGCGGAGCCCGGTGCCGATCGTGCCAACCGCGTTCACCAACCCGGGGGTAGCGCGGAGCGCGGACTACAACACGACGACGGAGTTTCTCCCGGAGTCCCGCCTCCAGCTGTGGTACGCGAACCACCTTGGCGTCACCAGCGCGAACACCGCCGTGATCAGCGCCATCGTCGGCGTCCGGATGCTCTCGCAGTGACGACGAGCCGCCGCCCCCCGCGCGCCCCCGCGCTGGACTGGGGGCGGGCGGCGATCCGTGTCGACGCGTTGGGCAGGTCGTCGGCGCTCGCCACTGGGGCCCAAGCCCACACGTGGGAGACGCTCGACTGGGGCCAGGCAGCGGTCCCCGTCGGCCCGGACGACCGCTCGGATCCAACGCTCGTGCGTCCTGGGCCCGACGTCGCCGCGGGCTCGGCACCGCCAAGCGCCGGCTGCACCCCGCTTCCCCGCTTGGCGACCTTGGCGGAGGCCGAAGCTGCTCCCGTCGGTGCCGCCGATGCGCTTGGCGAGGACGGTGCCCGGTACCTCGACCGGCCGATCCCCGTGCGCTCCGGGCCGGCGTTTACGCTGCGCCAGTGGTTCGCTGCGCTCCGCGCCGAGGGCATTGGGACCGAGCGTGACGGTGACGAGGCCGCGGCGCGGCACTTTGCACCCTTGTTCCGTCCCGACGTGGCTCGCCGCGCTGGCCCCGTTGGCGTCCGCCTGGATGGCCCCGGTGGGGCGGCCGGCGACGAGGGGGCGTCGGACCCGCCCGGGGGGGACGCCAATGCCCGAAAGCAACACTCGGTCCCGGTCATCCCGTTCGTGCTGCAGACCGGCGGGGTCGTGGACGCCGCGATGGGGATCGCCGAGGGGGCGTTTCCGCTCTCTGCAGACTCCGCGGATGAGCTGTACTGCGAAGCCGAGTACGAGGAATTCGGGCTCTACTCCGACATGGTGGCTGACCTCGCGGCGATGGGCGCGGGCCGGCTCCGACGGACCAAGCGCTGCGACCTGTACTGGGGCTCGCTGTTCCCGCGGCAGGGCTACGCCGTCGCGAAGAGCTACCAAGACGGCGAGCGGTTCCCGAAGCCGTCCGAGCTGCAGCCGAAGCTGAGCCAAGACGGGTGGAGCGCGCTGCTCCCGTTCCAGCGGATGGTGCTCGCGTGCTTGAGACACGGGCTGAAGCTGTCGGTCACGCCGTTCCACCCGTGCGGCGGATCTCCGCTGATGGCCACGGAGAAAGAGGTGGCTGACGAGGCGAACATCCGCGGCGGTCCCGCGGGCCCCGCGTTGTGCGCGGACTTCACCCTCGCGACGTGGGCGAGCGTGTCCGCCGAGCGGCCGATGCACCAGCGCAGCGTCGCGATCGCCACGACCGCGGGGTGGGACCCGTGGTACTGGGAGGAGGTCGATGGTGGAACCTCCGCCGAGCGGCACTACCAACAGTTTGCCGTGAACACCTGGCCGAGCGAGCGAGGCGAGGCCGTGGACGGCTACGTGAGCGACTACATGCTCGGCTGCGCCCGCCGCAAGGCGCTCGGGCTGGCGGCGCTCTCCGACGCGCTCGCCGAGTACCTCGGCCGCCTGCGGCGGGCGTTCCGGGCCGTCGGGCACGACCTGTGGGACGTGGTCGAAGAGGTGGAGTTCGCCAACGAGCTGGACGGCGCGTTCGTGCGCGACGCGAGCGAAGTCAACTCGGAGGACGACCCGTCGGCGCTCGGCATCACCGGGGGCGACGTCGCGCGGTACGGCGCGCTGGAGCTTGGCCGGTACTGCACGTTGATGAGCGGCACGTTCCGGGACCGGTTCACGCGGCTGCGTTTTCACCTCGGGGAATGCTTCAACCAACCCCCCGAGGATCTCCTCCTCGGCGCGAGGTTCATGCGCAAGGTGGCGGACATTGGGATGCGGGCGGAGGTCGAGCTGTGGCGCGAGCGCCAACTCGCCCTGCTCATCGCGGACCGGGCGGGGGTGGACATCGCCGCGGACTACGCCGACTGGGCGGCCTGCTGCGAGGACGCTGGGTACTGGTGGCCAAGGCGGGCGGCTGATGCGTCGGAGCTCATCGCGTTCAGCGTCACGGATCTCGTGCACCGCGCTGGGTTCCACTGGTTCCACGGGGCGGACACGGGGTACTCGGATCGCGGTGTTCTCGTGTATAAAGCGGCCAACTACTACGACGAGGTGGCGCTCCTCGACGTGATCGCGATGTTCCGCGCGACGGTCCTCACGCCCCTCACAGCGTCGGGGTTCGACGTCGGCCTGTGCGTGAACGCCATGGGCTTCCCCGCGCTGTACCCTCCAAAGCCGGGCACGGACTCTGCCGACTGGTTCAGCCGGGCCAACCCGCTGTACCAGGCGGCGATGCTCCTGCGCTGGTTCGCGGTGCTCCGGGCCGCGGGCGTGGACTACGCCAGCTGGTACACGTCGATGCGGTCGCCGGCGGAGCTGACCGCGTCCGGCCGGGACTGGGGGACCTTCGACGCGATGAGCCTCCGCAACGACTGCGTGATCCCGGACTCGGCGGGCCATGCCCAGCACTCACGGGCCCTCATCGCGTTCCCGCGGCCGGCCTGGTACGCGTGGCAGGCGTGGGTGACCCTGATGGCGTACTGCACTCGGCTGGACATCGTGCACGCCGCCGACGGGTGCGTCATCATCCGGCTCACGCTGTCCGGGGGGATCCCCGAGCCGCTACATCCGGACAGGACGTTCCCGTACGCGTACTTGTGTTGGGTGGATCAGTACGCGACGAACCCCGACGCGAACCACGACCCGGCGCGAGTTAGCCGGTCCGCGCAGCTGGTCCCAGTCGGCATCCCTCCCGCCGAGGTGCCGTTCGGCGTGGCGCTGCTGAACCTGATCCCCCAAGTGGTCGACACCGAGGAGCCGGCCTTCGGAACCACTGCCGGCCCCGACGCGAACGGGTACGCGATCCCCGCTCGCGGCGTGGACTGGGATTGGGCCGGTTGGCACGGCGCGGTGGGATTTCACACCAACGGCGTGCCGCAAATTGGGACGCTCATTCTGGCTGACCCCGGGTGGGCCCCGGCGCCGGTTTGCATACTCGCGGACACGCCTGTCCTGGCTGAGGGTTGAATGTGGATGGTGATGCTACTCGGGTGTCGGCAGCCGGGGGTGTTCGTGAAGGTGGTGATGGAGAGTACGCCTTGCGCGCTCACCTCGACCGGCAGGGTGACGTGTTGGGAGTCGGTGGACGGCGAAGATTTCGCGTGGCACTGGCTGGACGTCCCGCGTGCGAACGACCTCGCGGCGGTCAGCACCATCGCATGCAGCTCGGGAACCTCGGGCGTAAACTGCTACTACAAGACCGGGAGTCGAGGTGGACACTGGCCCAATCACACAGCCGGGAAGTACACCCAGGTCGCGATGACCGACCACAACATGTGCACGCTCAACGTGGATGGCGTTGTCGAGTGCTTCGGGGACAGCCACCTGACGCTAGACGGTGGGGGGTTCGTGGAGATTGGCACGGACTCGAGCGTTTGCGGTCTGAACCTCGTCGGCGGCGTTGAGTGCGCCTCCCCCGACAGGCTCGCGAACCCGGAGCTGAACGGGACATACGATCACCTCACTCATGGCTACTCGGACCGCATCTGCGGCCTCACCGACGGCGTCCCCGACTGTTGGCCGAAGGACGGCGACTACTACGTCAAGCCCCCGGAGGGCGTCACGTTCACGGATCTTCACCTCGGGGACGGCGTGATCTGCGGCGTGCAGACCAACGGCGAGCTGATGTGCTGGCCCTACGAGGGCGACGACTGCCTCAGCGCCGGGGAGAAGTGTCCGGACGAGGTGATTGAGAACGTGCCCACGGGCACGTTCTCCCAGGTGTGGGCGAACGTCGACACTGCGTGCGCTGTCGACACCGACGGCTGCATGACGTGCTGGCCCTCCGACTTGAGTTGGGCCGGCGATCAGCGAATTTGCACCGAGGACATCGAGCAATGAGGCATTTTTGCGGGAAGGACCCAGGGTAGGTGTGGCCGCGATGATCACGCGGGGACGACGTGCTCTGCGGGGTGCAGACGGGCGGAGAGCTGTTGTGTTGGTAGTACGAGGGCCAGTACTGCTTCGATTCGCCGGGTTGCTCGTTCCTGGTCGTCGACAACGTCCCGACCGGCACCTTCTCCCAAGTGTGGGCCAAGGTTGACCGAGCGTGCGCCGTCGACACCGACGGGTGCGTGACGTGCTGGCCCGGCGACTGGGGCTGGGGCGAAGGCAAGCGCATCTGCACGGAGGACGTCGAGCCGCCGATCAAGGGCGGCGGGACGGACCCGGGGTAGTCAGCCCTTCCGCATCACAGCCCCGCCGCGACCCGCACCGCCGCCAGCATGTCCGCGTAGCGCTCGGGAGCCTCGACGTCTTGGACCTGGAGCGCGTACAGCAGGTGGCCGCTCGTGTGTGTCAAGCGACGGACGCGCGCGGAGAGCTCCATCGGCGCGGCGTCCGGCAGCGCGATCCGGAGGCGAACGCTGCCGCCTTCGACGAAGATCAGCGGGGAGTCGGCGGGTGTGGTCACGGTCCAGAGCTGGGGCTCGACGTCCACGAGCTGCAGCGCCCCGCCGAGCAGCGACACCGGGCCGCCCGTCGGGGGCATGACCTCGACGACGAGCCGCCCCGGCCCGCGCGTGGCGACCTCCCACCGGTCGATGAACCCGAGCATCACGCCGGACTCGCTGCGGTCCGACACCGGCACGGAGGTGCGGACGACGCTCGCGTCGAACGCGTACGCCACGCCGTCCACGCGCAGCCAACACCGCACGTCCGACCCCGCGACGAGCCCGCCAGCGAGGCTACGGACCACGACCCCACCGCGCTCGACCCGCTCGACGGTCGCCTTCGACCAGGCGAGCCCCGACCGAGGCATGACCTCGCACGTGAGCCGTTGTTCGGCGGCGCGTTCGAGCAGCGTGCGGGGGTCTTCCATCGCCGCGCCCTTATCGCGAGGGCCCGCCGATGCCGACGCTCGGCGAACCTCGCGTCGGCACCGGCGTTTGCTTTGCGCCGTTCCAAGGCACGGTCTGGCGAAGCCGCCGAAGACGTCGGATCCGCCAGACCCTGCGGGGAACGGCGCGGGAGGGGGCCAGCGAGCGTCTCGCTTCAAGCGATTTCAGGGTGTTGGAGCCGGCTTGTGTGCGCAGCGCCCGGGCTGGCCCCCCGAACGACGTGGATCCGGGCTACGGATCGGCGACGATGCGCCTCGCCCACATCACCGACCTGCACGTCGAGCGCGTGCCCGAAGCCTCCGACGTGTTCAACAAGCGCCTGTTTGGCGTGGTGAACCTGTACCTGCTCGGGCGCAGCGGGCACTTCTCGCGGGCGGTGCAAGACGCGTTGCCCGGCGCGGTGCTGGCCGCTCGCCCCGATCGCGTCGTCTGCACCGGGGACCTGACCGCTACCGCCACCGACGCCGAGTTCGAGGCCGCACGGCAGCTGCTGACGGGGCTCGGGGACATGCCGTTCGACGTCATCCCGGGCAACCACGACGTGTACACCGCCGAGAGCGCGGGCCGGTTCAGCCGCTACTTCGGCACGACGGAGACGCGGCGCGTGAACGCTGGGCCGGTGGACCTGTGCCTCTTCGACGTGTGCGCCCCGGACTGGCAGTCGCGCGGGTTCGCTACCGAGGCGTCCGTCGCGGTGCTGGGCGCCACGCTGCGGCAGAGCGACCGGCCGGCGATCCTGTGCATTCACTACCCGCTGCGCGGGCGGCGGGGTCAGCCGTACGGGCCGTCGGGCCGGGCGCTGGTCGGCGCAGACGCGGTGGAGGCCCTGGTCGAGGCAACGCCGCAGGTCGTTGGCGTGTTGCACGGCCATGAGCACCACGGGTTTCGCACCTCGGTCGGCCGTCGCGACGTGCCGATCTTCAACCCCGGCGCGTCCGGGTACGCGTACCTGCCGAAGAAGCACCGGACCGCGCACTTCAACGTGTACGACGTGGACGCGACCGGCATCCGAGCGGTGGAGCGCTACGCTTGGAACGGCGAGGCGTTTGCGGCCGAGCCGGGCGGCGCGTATGCCTCCGGCGGCTGAGACCCGGCGGCCGTCGAGCGCCCGGCGCCTGTGGGCCACGTTTCGGCCGCACCGCGGGCGGCTGCTCATCGCGGTCGTGCTCATCGTGATCGCGTCGGCGCTCCAGAACGCGCCGGTGTTCGTCGTCCGCTCCGCGTTGAACGACGTGCTGGTGAAGGGCGGAGACCCGGCGCCGTTGGCCGTCGGCGTGGTCGTGCTGTACGCGTTGAACGGGGCGGTGAACTTCGCGCGCGCGTCGATCACGCGGTCGGTGGCCTGGCGCGTAGTCACGCAGATCCGCGGCGAGCTGCACGACCACCTGCTGAAGCAGGAGCTCGGCTGGCACCTCCGCACGCCGTCGGGCGAGCGCCAGAGCCGGCTGCTCGGCGACGTGAACTCGCTGCAGTACGCGGTGAACGGCGTCGTGACGGCCGTGCAGAAGCCGATCACGCTGGTCACGCTGATCATCACGGCGTTCATCACGAACCCCCGGCTCGCGTTCATCGCGTTCGCGCTGCTGCCCCTCGCGGCGATCCCGATCCAGCGGGTCGGTGGGTGGGTGCGCCGGGCGTCGAAGGCGGCGAGTGATGCGGCGGCCGCGCTGTCCGCGCACGCGCAGCAGAGCCTCGGCGGGGTGCGGGTGATCCAGCTCTCCGGCGGCGAAGGGGAGAGGTCGGCTGCGTTCCGGGCGCTCGACGAGGCCCACGAGCACGCGCAGGTCGAGGCGCTGACGGCGCAGCTGCTGCCTGCTCCGTTGACGGAGCTCACCGCCGCGATCGGGGTCGGGGCCGTGCTGTGGGTCGGGGGGGGCGACGTCGCCGCGGGGCGGGCCGAGGCCGGCGACTTGGTCGGGTTCCTGGTGGCGCTCGCCATCATGAACCAGCCGCTGCGCGGGCTCTCGGAGGTCAGCTCGCTGATGCAGCGCTCCCTCGCGTCGGCAGACACGGTGTTCGGGTTGATGGACCGGGTCCCGGCCGTCCAGGGCGGCACGCGCGCTGTACAGGCGCCAACCGTGATCGAGCTGCGGGACGTGAGCCTCGACTACGGCTCGGGCCTTGTGTTGCAACACGTCGACCTGGTGCTGCGGGCCGGGGAGCGTGTCGCGTTGGTGGGTCCGTCGGGCGGCGGAAAGACGTCGTTGCTTGGGCTGATTCCTCGCTTGTACGACCCGACGTCGGGCGTCGTGTGTTGGAATGATACACCGCTGCCGGACCTTCGGCTCGATGAGCTGCGTCGACACATCGCGGTTGTATCACAAGAGACGTTCTTGTTCGACGACACCATCGCCGCGAACATCCGCTTCGGGGTACCGACCGCGACAGACGAAGCCGTCGAGGCCGCCGCGAGGGACGCCAACGCCGATGGGTTCATCGGCGAGCTGCCCGAGGGCTACGGCACCCGCATCCACGAGCTGGGGATGCGCTTGTCCGGCGGACAACGGCAGCGGATCTGCATCGCTCGCGCGATCCTCCGCAACGCATCCGTGCTGTTGTTGGACGAGGCGACGTCGAACTTGGACACGCAGAGCGAGGCGCTCGTCCAGGAGGCGCTCGACCGGCTGATGGTCGGGCGGACGACCCTGGTTGTCGCCCACAGGTTGAGCACCATCCGGGACGCCGACCGCATCGTGTTCGTAGACGGCGGGCGCGTCGTGCAGTCCGGGCGACACACGGACTTGGCTGCGGTGGACGGCCCGTATCGCTCCTTGCTGCTCGGGGACGGGCGATGAGGGCGGTCTCCGCGGGCTTTCGAGAGCGCGTGTACGAGGTCGTACGCCGAATCCCGGCTGGCAAGGTGATGGGCTACGGGCACGTCGCCAGCGCGCTCACGCAGCCCGGGATGGCCCGCCAGGTCGGCTGGGCGCTCGCGGCGCTCCCCGGCGACACGGACGTGCCTTGGCAACGCGTCGTGCGATCGTCGGGGCACATCGCGGCGCAAGGCGCCCCGGACCGCGCGATCCTCCAACGCGCGCTGCTCGAGGCCGAGGGTGTGGAGTTCACCGCGGACAAGGTGGACATGCGACGGTTTGGGTTCGGCCCCGAGGTGTTCCTGGGCGACCCGGCGGAGCGCGAGGCCTGACGTGCTGCTCACCGTCGCCCTCTGGTGCAGCCCCGCCCGCGCCGACGAGCAGCTCGGGTTCGTCGCGCGGTGGATGGGCATCGAGGCGGGCGTCGCGACCGCCGTCGCGGTCGTCACGGACGGCACGCGCGTGGTCACCGTGACCGCTAAGAACGCAGGCTGGCTCGACGGGCTCTACCCGATCGACGACCTGGTCACGTCGGTGTCCTACGTGGCGGGGGGCAGCAAGCAGTACGTCACGCGGTTTCGGGAGGGGCGGTTCCAGCAGGACCAGGACATGCGGTTTGGCGTCGGCGCCGTGCTCGTCTCGCGCCACCAGGTGGTGGACGGCGCGTGGCAAGACTCGCAGCGGGAGTACAAGGCGCCTTCCGGGGTGGAGGACCCCGTCTCCGCGCTCTACCGGGTGCGGGACTTCGCGCTCCAGGTAGGGGAGCAGCGCGCGATCCAGGTGTTCAACGGCAAGCGTACGCTCGACGTCCTCGCGACCTGCGACCGCGCCGAGACGTCCGGCGACGGCGCCGTGACACGGCACGTGACCTTCCGGAGCGCGAAGGACGGGGACTACGACGGCGCGCTCGAGCTCTACTTGTCGTCCGCAGACGTGCCGATGTTGGCGATCGTGCAGACGAAGGCCGGGCCGGTGCGGATCGAGGTCCGGTGACGCGGGTGCTTCACGTCGACACCGCGACCGAGTGGCGCGGGGGGCAACGTCAGCTCGAGCTGCTGCTGCGCGCGCGCCCGGGGGACGAGTGGGCGGGGGTGCCGTCGAGCCCGCTTGCGGAGCGCCTGGGGCCGCCCTGCGTCGCGCTGCGGGCCGGGGCACACCCGCTGAACGTGCTGGCGCTGCGGGCTGCGGCGCCGGGGTTCGACCTCCTCGCCGCCCACACCCCGCACGCGCTGGGCTTGGCGTTGCTCGCGCGCGCGCCGACCGTCGCGCACCGCCGGGTCGATTTTGTGCCGTCACCGCTCAAGTACCGGCTCGCGAAGCACGTGATCGCGGTGAGCGGGGCGGTCCGGGACGTGCTCTTGGGCGTCGGAGTGCCCGCCGAGCAGGTCGCGGTGGTGTACGACGGCGTCGCGCCGGTCACACCGTGGGCGGATCCGCGCTGGGCGGGCCTGCCGCGTCCGCTCTACGGCTGCGTCGGGGCGCTCGTCGGCCACAAGGGGCACCGGCACGTGATCGACGCGATGGTGCAGGTGCCGGGGACGCTGGTGATCGCCGGGGAGGGGGAGCTCCGGCCGGTGTTGGAGGCGCAGGTGCGGCAGCTCGGGCTGCAGGGGCGTGTGCTCCTGCCAGGGCACGTGGACGCCGCGGGGCTCTACGGGGCCCTCGACGTGTTCGTCCACCCGTCGGAGGAGGAGGGGATGGGCCAGGCCGTCGTCGAGGCGATGGCCGCAGGCTGCCGCGTGGTCGCGACGCGGGCAGGCGGGGTGCCCGAGGTGGTGGGAGAGGCCGGGCTGCTGGTGCCCGTGCGGGACTCCGTGGCGTTGGCGGCAGCGATGCTGTCGGCGGTCGGGTTGTCTGCCGGCGCGGGGGTAGACCGGGCGCGTGGCTTCTCGGTCGAGGCGATGGCGACGGGCACGTCTCGTGTCTACGACGCCGTCAGCGAGCGCGTTCACCCGCGGCGACGATGACAGCCCCGGCGTCCGCGAGCAGCACCTCGGTGTGCGTCGCGTAGCCGGGCGCCCAGCGCAAGCCCTCCGAGACGGGCATCCCCATCCAGGCGCACAGCAGCGCGCGGATCGACCCGATGTGCGTGACGATAGCGATCTCCGCGTTGCCGGGCAGGGTCGCCTCTGTCGCCGACCACCACGCGACGACGCGGGCCGCGGCGTCCCCAAACGACTCGCCCCCGGGGGGCTTCGCGTTCACGTAGTCGTCCCAGTACGCCGTCGTGCCGGCAGGGTCCTCCGCCGTCAACGCGGCCCAGGTGCGCCCCTCCCAGCGGCCCATGTCTTGCTCCCGCAAGAGCGGCGTGGTGCGCGGATCCCCGAGCGCCTGGGCGAGCTGGAGGCAGCGCTTCAGGTCGCTGGTGAACACCGCGTCGTACGGTCCCGGCCAGCGCTCCGCCGCGGCCTGGAGTTGCCCGCGCCCCCGGTCGGACAGGTCCACGTCGAGGTGCCCACGGCACAGGCGCTCGCTCGCGCCAAGGACCTCCGCGTGCCGGAACAAGTGCACGCGGCACACCCGCGTCGACGGGATGATCCCGTCCGTAGCAGCGTCGAAGACGGTCGCCATGGCCCCCGCTATCGCGCCCCGCTGCCGACGCTCGGTACCTGCGCGCACCGGCGCGATACTTGGGCACGACATGCTCCTCGTCATCGATGTCGGCAACACCAACACGGTCCTCGGCCTGTACCGGGGCGTCCAGGTCGTCCACACCTGGCGCATCTCCACGCTGCAGCGGACGACCGACGAATTCGGCCTCCTCCTCCTGCAGTTGTTCGCGCACGAGGGCGTGGCGGTCACGGAGGTGAGGGGGGTCGCCGTCTGCTCCGTCGTGCCGAGCACGATCTACGCGATCGAGAAGGCCTGCCGCCGGTACATCCGCCGCACGGCCCGTGTCCTCGGCAAGGGCGCGGACCTCGGCATGCCGATCGCCGTGGACAACCCCCGCGAGCTCGGCCCCGACCGCGTGGTGAACTGCATCGCGGCGCGCAGCCGGTTCCAGCCCCCGTTCCTGATCGTCGACTTTGGCACGGCCACCACGTTCGACGCCGTGGACGCCTCGGGCGCGTACGTCGGCGGCGCGATCGCACCCGGGCTGCAGATCTCCGCCGACGCGCTGTTCCAGCGCACGTCCCGCTTGCCGCGCGTCGAGATCCTCGAGCCCGCGACGCCGATCGGCACCAACACGGTGTCGGCGATGCAGTCGGGCTTGTTCTGGGGGTACGTCGGGCTCGTCGATGGGCTCGCCCGGCGGTGCAAGGCGCAGCTTGGCGCGGGGGCGCGCGTGCCGTGCATCGCGACGGGGGGCTTGGCGAACCTCGTGGGTCGGGCGTGCGCCGAGATCGACGACGTCGACGAGCACCTGACGCTCGCCGGCCTGCGAATTTGGTTTGACCGGCACACCGGAGAGGAGACCCCGTGAGCATCCCCTGGGAAAAGTTGGAGGTCCCCGCGGACCTGCGGGCGATGATCGAGCCCACCGCGCCGATCGCGCTGCGCCAGGCTGGCGCCCGCGGGGCGTTGCCCGGCGCGAGCCTAGAGGCCACGCTCGGGGCGCTCTACGTGCTCGCCTGTGACCCCGATGCCGGCGTTCGCGCCCAGGCCATCGAGTCGCTCAAGGCCCTCCCGGGGCTCGAGCGCGCGGTCACCCAGCGCACGCACCCGAAGATCCTGGAGCTGCTCGTGTCACTCCGCGCCGAGCCCGAGCTCGACGAGGTGATCGTCCACGTGCGGGCCGCGAACGAGCGCACGGTGTTGACCATCGCCGAGCGCGCCAACGCCAAGCTCTGCGAGGTGATCTCCGACAATCACACGCGGCTCTTGATCAGCCCGACGATCGCGGTCGCGCTGCACCAGAACCCGGCGTGCCCCGAGGTCACGCTCGAGCGCGCGCTCTCGTTCTTGCGCATGAACGACGAGCTGCCCGAGCTCCCCGGTGAGCGCGGGGCCGGCGCCCCACGCCGGTCGGCGCCCGCCGCTCCCCAGGCTGCACCCAGCGAGCCGGTGTTCGACCTGGAGGCGGAGATCGCGGCCGCGCTGGAGGGCCGCGCGTCGCCGATGCTCGAGGCCCGGCAGAAGCTCGCGATGTTCGACGTAGAGAGCTTGTCAGGCGGCTTGCCCGGGTTCTCCTTCGACTTCAAGGACGAGGACGAGGACTTCAGCATGGAGATGCTCGACGACGAGCAGAAGGCGGACGACGAAGTGCGCCTGACCATCGAGAAGAAGATCCGCGGCATGAGCACCGGCAAGAAGATCAAGCTCGCGTTCCTCGGCAACAAGGAGGTGCGCAACATCCTGATCCGGGACCGCTCCAAGATGGTGGCCTCCGCGGTGGTCAAGAGCGGGCGGATGACCGACTCAGAGGTGCTCGCGAACGCGGCGAACCGAAACTTGTACCCCGAGATCTTGCGCGACATCGCGTCGAACAAGGAGTGGATTCGAAAGTACCCGGTGCAAGTCGCGCTCGTCAGCAACCCGCGGACGCCGATCTCGGTCAGCGTCGGGATGGTGACGCGCCTCGCGGAGAAGGACCTGGTGTCGCTCTCGCGGAACAAGAACGTGTCGAGCGTGCTCGCCCAGATGGCGACGAAGATCCTGAAGGACAAGGCTCACTAACGCGAGCCCGGCAGCTCGGCCCGAACCACCCCCTGCCAAAATATGTCCGTCCGTGTCCGAATTTGCCCTCTTCAAAATCGGACACGAAAAGGCCAAAATCTGTCCGAGGGGTGGGTTGCCGGTTGGCCGGGGGGCGCTACTCGCCCGCCGTGAGCTCGACCGCGAGGTCCACCCAGGCGTGCGAGAGGGCCACCGACGCCGTGCGTGGCACCGCGCCCGGGAAGTTCGGCACGCCGATGTGCACCACCCCGCCGACAACCACGCTGGGGTGGGCCAGGCTGGTCACCGGGGTGGTCTGAAACGCCCCGCCCTCGGCGATCGACAGGTCTACGACGATGGCCCCGGGCTGCATCAGCCCCAGGTGCGCCGCCCGACACAGCCGCGGAGCGGGCTTCCCCGCCTCGCGCACCGCGGCGATCACGACGTCTGCGCCGGCAAGCGCGCGCTCGATCGCAGAGGGCGTGGCCACCAGCGCGGTGGTCCGCACACTGCGCAGCGCCGGGAGCGAGATGTCCAACACCGTCACCCGCGCCCCCATCGCGAGCGCGAGCTCCGTCGCCCCGCGGCCGGCCACCCCCGCGCCGAGCACGACAACCTCCGCCGGCGGCACGCCCGCAACCCCGCCGAGCAGCAGCCCGCGCCCGCCGTTCGGCTGCTGCAGCGCCTGGCTCGCAGCCTCCACCGCCATCCGCCCCGCGATCTCGCTCATCGCGACGCGCGCAGGGAAGTCCCCGTGCCGGCCCGCCCACGCGAGCCCGTCGACCACGCGCACGTCGTCCACGGGGCTCGGGGCGCCCGGGAGCAGCGCCAGCAGCACCTGCCCGGGTCGAAACAGCGTGCGCTCGTGGCCGGAAGGCGCCAGGACCTTCCACACCAGCTGCGCCCTGTCAAACACCTCCTCGGCCGTCGGCACGATCTCCGCGCCCGCCCGGATGTACTCGTCGTCCCCGAACCCCGCCCGTACGCCAGCCTCCTGCTCGACGATGACGACGTTGCCGAGCGCGCGCAGCGTGCGTACAGCGGAAGGGACGGCCGCGACTCGACCCTCCCCGGACAACGTCTCTCTGAGAATGCCGACGATCATGCGGCAGGCTGTTATCGCGCCGACGCCTGCTGGACGCCCTCCTGCGCCCAGGGGGTATACTCCCGACCGTTGTCCTCGCGCCCGCCCCCCCGGAGCCCGTCATCACCGAACAACTGCTGGACTTCAACGACGCTGATCGGCTCCGCGAGGTGTCCGGAGAGCTCGGGAAGAACCTCGCGACCGTAGGGAAAGCGGCCGGCGTCCGGGTCACGCAGCGCGGCGCGCAGGTCCGCGTCGCGGGCGAGGAGGCAGCGGTGCAGCTCGCGGTCCGCGTGCTCGAGCAGCTCTACGGGCTCGCGGCGAGCGGGGTCGCGATCACGGGGCCGGACGTCGAACAGGCCGTGCGGCTGTTGGAGGCCGCCCCGGGCTCACGGCTCGAAGACTTCCACGGGGACGTCGTCCTGGTTGGCGCGCGCAAGCGGGCGATCTACCCGCGCACGCCGACGCAGAAGACCTACATCCACGCGTTCACGGACCACGACATCGTGTTCGGGCTCGGCCCGGCGGGGACCGGCAAGACCTACCTGGCCATGGCCGTGGCGGTGGCTGCGCTGCTCGCCGACAAGGTGAAACGTATCGTCTTGTGTCGCCCGGCCGTCGAGGCCGGTGAGAAGCTCGGGTTCTTGCCTGGGGACCTGGAAGAGAAGGTGAACCCGTACCTTCGGCCCCTGCATGACGCACTGCGAGACATGGTGGACGAGGAGCGCGGCGCCCGGCTGTTTCAGAAGGGCGTGATCGAGGTCGCCCCGCTCGCGTTCATGCGCGGCCGGACGCTGTCCGACAGCTTCATCATCCTCGACGAGGCGCAGAACACGACGCCTGAGCAGATGAAGATGTTCTTGACGCGCCTCGGGAACGGGTCGCGTGCGGCGGTGACCGGCGACATGTCACAGGTGGACCTCCCGCGCCAGCAGCGGTCGGGCTTGGTCGAGGCCGTCGGGGTGCTGGCCGACGTGCCGCGGATCGCGATGGTGCACTTCACCGACAGGGACGTCGTGCGTCACCCTGTAGTGAGCGACATCGTGCGAGCGTACGACCGCGGGCGCGCAGGAGAGGGCCGTGGCCAGCGCTCTTGAGCAGCTCCGCAACTGGGTCTCTCGCGGGCCGGTGGTCCGGTACGCCGGGCTGACCGTCGTGTGCGTCAGCAGCGCCGCGCTGATGACCGACTTCTCGGGCCCACCGCAGCTCGACCTCCACGTCGGGGACGTCGCGCCCTACGACGTGGTCGCGCCGATCGCCTACACCTTCCGCGACCAGGGGGCGACCGACGACCAGCAGGTGCTCGCCGAGCGCAACATCAACCCGGTCTACGAAGCCGACCTGACGGCGCTCAAGCGCATCGAGAGCCGCGTCGCGCAGGCGTTCGACATGGCCCGCCGGCGCCGGGCCGCCGAGGTCGCCGTCGACCGCGCGAATGACGCGCTCTCGGCGGACTTCGTCGCGGCCCTCGACCTCAAGCTCGAGACCGCCGACGTGAGCGCCATCGCGGCCTCCGGGTTCAGCGGGGACGCCGAGGAGATGACCCTCGAGCTCGTCGGCGTCGCGATGCGGCGGAACGTCGTGGCCGACCGCAGTGACTTGCCGAGCCCCGCTCGACCGATCACGGTGCGAAACCTGCTCGGCGGCGAGGAGGTCGACGAGCTCACGCTCGAGCAGTTCGGGCAGATCCGCACGCCGGAGGAGGCCCGCCAGGCCGTCACGCTCTACGTGCTCGAGCGCTTCCCCGGGAGCCGCCAGCCCGAGCTGGTGAAGTCCGCGGCGGCGATCGCCCGGGCGGCGGTGCGCCCGAACTTCCGCTTCGACCCGGTCATGACGGGCCAGCGGCAAGCGCGCGCTCGCGATGCTGTGCCCCCCGTCGAGGTGCAAGTCCGGCGTGGCACGCGCATCGTGCGGATGGGCGACGTGGTGGCGGCCAGCCAGGCCCGGATGCTCGACGCGCTCGCGTCGTCGTACCACGGGGGTGGGCGGCTCGTGTTCGGGTCGTGGCTCGCGTACGTGGTGATGCTGTTGGGCACCGCGCTCGGGTTCGCCCGCGCGACGATCAAGAAGTTCTCGCAGCGCGACGTGGACCTGTTCGCGATGGGCGGCGTGCTGCTGGCCGTTCTCGGCGTGTCCCGGATCCTGTCCGCGACGGCCTACGTGCTCCCCGGGCTCGACGCGTCGGGCCTCGCGCTGCTAGCGCCGGTGGCGGCAGGCGCGATGGTCGTCCGGGTGCTCGTCAACAGCGAGAGCTCGCTCGTCTGGACCATCGTCGCGTCGCTGTGCTGCGCGGCGATGGCGGACCAGACGGCGCTGTCAGCGGTGTACTACTTGCTCACGGCGCTCGCCTCCGCGGCCGGCGTTGGGCAAGCGCGCGAGCGCCTGGCGGTAGTGCGCGCGGGCCTCCAGGCCGGGCTGCTCGGCGCGGGCGCGGTGGTGCTCACCACGCTCGTCCGCAGCCAGGGCCCCGGCAACGACGTGATCCCGGACATCGCCGCGATCCTCACGCTCGTGTCGATCGCGTTCGGCGCGGGGTTCTTGAACGCGGCGCTGGCGTTGCTCGCGATCCCAGCGTTCGAGGTGTTCGGCTTCACCACCGACTACAAGCTGCTCGAGCTCTCGAACCTCAACCACCCGCTGCTCCGCCAGCTCATGCTGCGCGCCCCGGGGACGTACCACCATTCCGTCATCGTCGGCTCGCTCTCCGAGGCCGCGTGCGAGGCGATCGGCGCGAACGCCCTCCTCGCCCGCGTCGCCTGCTACTTCCACGACATCGGGAAGGGCTTAAAACCGCAGTACTTCGTCGAGAACCAGCGTGACAGCGGCAACCGCCACGACCGGCTCTCCCCGCAGCACTCGGCTCAGCTGATCATCAACCACGTGCGCGAAGGCGGCGCGCTGGCCGAGCAGCACAAGCTGCCCAAGCCGGTGCGCGACCAGATCTTCATGCACCACGGCACCGGCATCATTCAGTACTTCTACGCGCGGGCGAAGGAGCAGGCTGGCCCGGACGACGAGATCGACGAGGCCGCGTTCCGGTACCCTGGCCCGAAGCCAGACTCGCGCGAGGCCGGCGTCATCATGCTCGCCGACAAGGTCGAGGCCGCCTGCCGCACGATCAAGGACCCCAGCGAGGCCCGAATCCGCGCGATGATCCAGCAGATCGTGAACAGCGTGATGATGGACGGGCAGCTCGAAGAGTGCCCGCTCACGCTGAAGGAGCTGTACAAGATCGCGGACAGCTTCACGATGGTGCTGCTCGGCATCTACCACCACCGGATCGAGTACCCGTCCACCGCTGCGATCTCGTCCGGTAAAGGCCGGTTTGTGCCGGTGCCGAAGCAGGGCACCATCACGCTCGAGATCATGAACCCGCTCGGCACGCCGCGGGTGAGCACGCCCCCGGCGACGCCCGCCGCGCCGGTGGACTACGAGTCGGTTGACCAGCTCCCGGGGACGCGGGGCCCCGAGACGGACGACTCGTGATCGAGGTCCGGCACGAGGGGGGCGAGTGGCCCACCGAGCAGCTCGTGGACGACGCCGCGCGGCTCTTGAAGCACGCGGACCTGGCGGACGCCGAGCTCTCTGTGGTGGTGTGCGACGACCGTTTCATCCAGGGGCTGAACCGGCAGTGGCGCCAGTTGGACACGCCGACCGACGTCCTCTCGTTCGCGATGGGCGAAGGCGAAGACGCCGACCTGAACCCGGACGTGCTGGGCGACGTCGTGATCTCGATGACCACCGCGGCTCGCCAGGCGTCAGAGCACGGCCACGCCCTCGACGTCGAGGTGCGCGTGCTGCTTGTTCACGGGTTCCTGCACCTGCTCGGCTACGACCACGTGGAGCCGGACGAGGCCGTCGAGATGCGGGAGGCGGAGGGCCGGCTGCTGGCGATGCTCGGGGCGGGCTCGACGAGCCTCATCGCGCGGGCCGACGCGGGGTGACGCCCGGGGGTGCCCCGGTTAGGCGCGCCCCATGCTCGTAGACCTCCGTGAACGTGTCTCTTCCCTGCGAGTGCGTGTAGACGCCCTCCGGGGGCATCTTTGACGTAGTTCCCAAGCAGGAACGAATCGCCGATCTCGACCGCCAAGCGGGGTTCCCCGAGTTCTGGAACGACGCACCGAAGGCCCGCGGCATCCTGCGAGAGAAGACGACGCTCGAGAAGGCCGTCGAGAAGTTCTTCAGCGTCCACCGCAAGCTGGAGGACGTGGAGACGCTGTTGGAGCTCGCGACCGAGGCCAACGACGACGACCTGGAGCACGAGGCGGACGCCGCGTTCTCGGAGCTGGACGCGCTCGTGCGGAAGCTCGAGACCCAACGGATGCTCGGGGAGGAGGGCGACGAGGCCGACGCGGTGCTCGAGATCAACTCGGGCGCGGGGGGCACGGACGCGAACGACTGGGCCGAGATGCTCAAGCGCATGTACCTGCGCTGGGCCGACCGGATGGGCTTCAAGAGCGTCGTGATCGACGAGCAGCCCAACGAGGAGGCCGGCATCAAGTCGGTCAGCATCGAGATCCACGGCGAGTACGCGTACGGGTACTTGAAGGGCGAGATTGGCGTCCACCGCTTGGTCCGCATCAGCCCGTTCGACGCGAACGCCCGCCGGCAGACGAGCTTTGCGTCGGTCGCGGCGTACCCGGACGTCCCGGACGACATCGACATCCAGGTCAACGAGGCCGACATCGACATGGACACGATGCGGTCCGGCGGGGCGGGCGGCCAGCACGTCAACACCACGGACTCCGCGGTGCGCCTGACGCACAGGCCCTCCGGCATCGTCGTGAAGTGCCAGAGCGAGCGCAGCCAACACAAGAACCGCGCGACCGCGATGAAGATGCTGAAGGCGCGCCTGTACCAACAGGAGATTGAGCGCCGGGAAGGGGAGCGGGACGTGGTGAACGCGTCGAAGAAGAAGATCGAGTGGGGGAGCCAGATCCGCAACTACGTGATCCACCCCTACCGCCTGGTCAAGGACGTACGGACCGCGACCGAGACGGGTGACACGGACGCGGTGTTGGATGGGCGGCTCCTGCCGTTCATGGAGGCGTACTTGGTGGCACGGGCCAATGGCACCTTGGGTGCAGGGGGCGACGAATGATGCGACTCACGTGGATTGTGTTGGCAGTTGGGTGCTCCGGAAAGGCCGATGACAGCGGCGCGGGCTCCGGGCTCGGGTCGTTCTCCGACCCGGACGGCGACGTCGCCGCGGTGTCCGGGACGGCGTTTGGGTTCAACAGCGGCTCCAACAGCAAGCTCGCGTTGTTCTGGGCCGGGAGCGGGACCGCCACCTGCGACGACGTGTCGCGGGCGTTGTCCGGCGACAAGGACCTCGACCCGACGGCGCTCACCCCGTCGGGCACGTGCTCCGCGTTCTTCTACGCGGACTACACGGCACCGGACGAGGCGAGCTGGTCCGCCGCCCCGGCGAGCTTCGTGCTGAACTGCGCGTTCGGCGACGGGGCCTGGGAGGAGACCGACGCGTGTGACTCCGGGTATTGCTACACCGGCGGGCACTTCTGGACCGGCGCGCCGAGCGCGTTCTCGGTCACGGCGTCCGGCGGGGACGAGGCCGACTACGCGTGGGACATCGATCTCGACGGCGGCGCGGGGCAATACCCGTACGAGTCGCTGGACGGCATCACGCTCACCGGCAGCGCGGCCGGCAGCGGGGCCGCGACCTGGTGCCCAGACATTGGGCAGAGCGTGTATTTCTAGGCGCCCGGAGAGCGCCGGTACTCCTGCAGCTGGGACGGTCGGTGGGCCGAGTTGAACCGGCAGGCTTGGTCGGAGTTGGGGGCGACGCAACCCGCGGTCACGACAGAGGCGTACACGTTCGCCGTGGGCCCCGAGGGAGCCAGCTTGGTGGAACCCGGGCGCACGTGGTCCTGTCGGCTCGCCGATCGTTGAACGCCCGGCCGATCCTCGCCGCGCCTGCGGCACCTACGGCACCTTCGGCCCCTTCAGGATCTTGAACGCCACGCGGCGGTTGGCCTCGCGGGCCTCCTCGGACGTGCCCTCTTGCAGCGGCTTGGTCTCCCCGAAGCCCTTCGGCACGAGCCGCTTCGACTCGACGCCCTGGGCGATCAGGTAGTCGCGTACGGTCTCGGCGCGCCGCTGGGAGAGGCCGATGTTGTACTCGTCGCTGCCCTGGTCATCCGTGTGGCCTTGGACCTCGAGCAGCGTGATCTCGGGGTGGGACATCAGCGTGGCCGCGACGTCGTCGAGGATGCGGACGCTCTCGGCCTTGAGCACGGAGGAGTCGAGCTCGAAGAATACCTTGTCCAAGATCACGACCTGGTCGTCCCGCACCTCGACGCGGGACTTGCGCAGGGTGACCTCGACGCGCGCGCCCTGGGCCACGACGGTCTTGACGCGCTCGGGCTGGAAGCCCTCGGCCCACACGGAGAGCTCGGTAAGCCCGGGCTTGAGCGGCTCGGTGCCGATGCCGTCGGGGCCGGTCTGGAACTTGTGTCCGGTGCCGAGCACCGTGACGAGCGCGGTGAGCGGGTGCCCGGCCTCGTCCTTGGCGATGACGGTGAGGGGGAAGGTCACCATCTCGGGCTTGAGCGTGATCGTCTTCTCGAACCGGTCGGCGTCGGGGACCTTCATGGTGTCGACGTCCGGCAAGTACGTCACGGCCTCGGTGCGCGTGCGGTACGGGCCGGGCGGGATCGAGCGGGTGAACTCGCCGGAGCTCAACGTGTAGCGCCCGTTCTCGGGGCCCTCGACCAGGTCGAGGGTCGCGCCGGTGATCTTTCGGCCCTGCGGGTCGATGACCACGAAATGCGTCGGGGTGAGCCCGGCGTCGGGGCAGCCGTCGCTGTCGTTCTTGCCGTTCTTGTCCTCCGCCTGGTCGGGGCAGAGGTCCTGCGCGTCGGGGATGCCGTCGCGGTCCATGTCGCCGGCGACCGGGGCCGCCTTGGGCTTCGACGGGGGGGCGCTGGTGATGCCCGCGACGATGCGGAAGTCGGGGCTGCCGATGCCCTGGCTGTAGCCGGCGCCGCCCGCGAGGGAGGCCTGCAGGCGGTCGAGGACCTGGTACCGGGCGCCGATGCGCCACTCGCCGGGGAAGCGGGTCGACGGCGCGTCCACGTGGTCGGGGTTCGCGGCGAGGGCGATCTCGCCGTCGAGCTCGGCGAACGCGGTGAGGTTCTCGATCACCGGGATGGAGCCGCCGAGGCCCCAGGTGAGCCGGTTGCCCCAGGTCAGGGTCGACAGCGTGCGCGTCGGGCCCGTGCGGACGCCGAAGTTCGCGTCGGCCATCGCCTTCTTGCCGATGGCGCCGGCCACGGTGGCCTGGAAGGTCGGGACACCGTCGCCCAGCCAAGCGTCGGGGTTGCCGGTGGGCAAGCCGAGGCGGGCGTCGAGAGCGAGGCCGTAGCCCGACTTCACGCGGTTGAGGAACATGTACTTGCCGTCGATGCGGATGTCGCCAGCCGTGGCGCCGCCGCCGAAGTCCGAGCCGTACGCGCTCACGGGGATGTCGATGCCGAGGCGGATCGGCTTGTAGGTGTACCAGAGGTGGGCGTCTGCGGTGAACAGCGGGCCGACGAGCTGGATGTCATCAGTGGCGCCGTCGAGGGAGCGGTACACGAGGGGGTTCTGGGCGTAGTTGAAGTACACGCCGCCGCCGAAGCCGGTGGGGGTGACCTGGGGGTCCTCCACCTGCATCGTGGTCTGGCTG
>CALQBK020000013.1 GCA_943328795.2 Bifidobacterium breve | reverse complement strand
TCGAGGTGTGCATGGTGCGTCCGGAGGGGAGATCAGCGTGGGAGCAGGCCGTTGAGCGTGAGCTGGACGACGGCCGCGATGTAGAGCTCGGGGTCGACGGCCGGCGGGGGGTGCAGCCCGGCGGCCTCGACCATGGCGTAGTCACCGAGCGTCGCGCAGAACACGCGCGCGGTCAGCGCGGGGTCGACCTCGACGAAGCGCCCCGCGTCCACTTGCCGCTGGAACCAGCCGGAGATGACCGGCGCGGGGCCTTGGCCGCCTTCGCCGAGCGCGCACATGCGGTTGGACCCGGCCGCGGCCCGCAAGAGCACGAGTCCGGCGTGTTGCCGGAAGAACGCCAGCAGCGCGCGCGCCAGCACGGTCAACGCCCGCGCGGGGATCGGCTCGCTGTCGACCTCGGGGAGCACCGCCAAGACCTGCGCTTCGAACGCCCCGAGGATCACGCGCTGGAAGAGCGCCTCCTTCGTCGGGAAGCGCAAGAACACCGCGGCGGACGACACCCCCGCGAGCCGCGCGATCGTGCTGACAGGCACGCCGTAGCCGTGTTCGAGGAACGCCGCGCGTGCTACCGCGAGGAGCTCTGCGTCGGTTATCGACTTCGGCCGCGCCATAATAACTGACTAATCAGTTATCAACCGGCTGTCCAGCGGGATCGGTCCGAACCCAGGGTGGCCGCGTGCCCGGCCCCCGGCGAGTGGATAGCCACTCCCCCGTCGAGGCCCCTGATGAAGATCGATCCGCCCGCCCCCGTCGACCGTCCCGGCAACTTCCTGGTGGACCTCATCCAGGCCGACTTGGACGCCGGGCGCCACGTGAACGTGGTCACCCGGTTCCCGCCGGAGCCGAACGGCTACCTGCACATCGGCCACGCAAAATCGATCTGCCTGAACTTCGGCCTCGCGGAGCAGTTCGGCGGACGCTGCCACATGCGGTTCGACGACACCAACCCGTCCAAGGAGGACGACGAGTACGTCCAGAGCATCTTGAACGACGTGCGCTGGCTCGGGTTCGACTGGGGCGAGCACCTGTACAACGCCAGCGACTACTTCGAGCAGTGCTACGACCTCGCCGCGTGGCTGATCCGCGACGGCAAGGCCTACGTGGACTCGCAGACCGACGAGGAGATCCGGGCCACCCGGGGCACCGTTACCGAGGCCGGGCGCCCGAGCCCGTTCCGCGACCGCTCGGTCGACGAGAACCTGGACCTGTTCGCCCGCATGCGCGCGGGCGAGTTCGCCGACGGCGCGCACGTCCTTCGCGGCAAGGGCGACATGGCCGCGGCCAACATGAAGCTGCGCGACCCGCTGCTCTACCGCATCCGCCACGCGCACCACCACCGCACGGGCGACGCGTGGTGCATCTACCCGATGTACGACTACGCCCACCCGATCTCGGACGCCCTGGAGCACATCACGCACTCCATCTGCACGCTGGAGTTCGAGAACAACCGCGACATCTACGACTGGGTGATCGAGAACTGCCGGCTGCCGAAGGGCCCCGGGGATCGGCCGCGCCAGTACGAGTTCGCGCGGATGCACCTGGCCTATGTCGTCGTCAGCAAGCGCAAGCTGCTGCGGCTCGTGCAGGAGCGCCACGTGAGCGGCTGGGACGACCCGCGGATGCCTACCCTCGCCGGCCAGCGCCGCCGGGGCGTCACGCCCGAGGCGATCCGCCTGTTCTGCGACCGCATCGGCGTCGCGAAGGCCAACAGCCTCGTCGACTACGAGCTCTACGAGTCCGCGATCCGGGACGACCTGAACGCCCGCTCGCCGCGCGGCATGGCCGTGCTCAACCCGGTGAAGGTGGTGATCGAGAACTGGCCCGAGGGCGAGATCACGCCGCTAGAAGCGCCGCTCTGGCCGACGGACGTCGCGCCGCTCAACGGGGACACCGGGAGCCGCGAGCTGCGGTTCTCCGGCACGCTGTGGATCGACCGCGCGGACTTCATGGAGGTGCCGCCCAAGCGCTTCTTCCGGCTCTCGCCCGGCACCGAGGTGCGCCTGCGCTACGGCTACCTGGTGCGCTGCGTCGGCGTAGAGAAGGACGACGACGGCGTGGTGCAGGTCATCCGGTGCACGTACGACCCCGAGAGCAAGGGCGGCAACGCGGCCGACGGGCGCAAGGTGCTCGGCACCATCCACTGGGTGGACGCGAGCGACGCGGTGGACGTGGAGGTGCGCAACTACGACCGCCTGTTCACGATCGAGCGGCCGGACGCCGGGGACGAGGACCTGCTGACCTACCTGAACCCCGACGCGCTCAAGGTCGTGATCGCGAAGGCCGAGCCGATGCTCGGGGGAGCGGGCCCCGGGGACCGGTTCCAGTTCGAGCGCGAGGGCTTCTACTTCGTCGATCCGAAGGACACGGAGAGCGGGAAGCCCGTGTTCAACCGCACGGTGGCGCTGAAGGACTCGTGGGCAAAGCAGGCGGTGCCCGTGGTCGCGAAGCCCGCGCCGAAGCCCGCCCACGACGAGAACCGCGCGCCGACCCGCACGGCGGAGAACCGCACCCGGGACCGGGAAGGCACGGCGGCGTTCGATCGCTACGTGCTCCGCGGGCTGTCGGGGGCAGAGGCCGCCGTGTTGGCGGACGACCCCGCGCTCGCCGCGCTGTTCGACGCCGGCATCCGCGAGTTCGACGACGCGAAGGCGATCGCCAACCTGGTGATCAACGACGTCGCGGCGTTGCGGAAGTCCGGGGAGTTCAAGGCCGACGGGCTGCAGATCGGGCGGGTCGCCGAGCTGCTGGACCAGGGGGTGATCACGAGCCGGATCGCGCGAAACCTGGTGGCGGTGCTGGCCACCGAGGGCGGGGACGCCGCGGCCATCGTGAAGGCCCGCGGCTGGGTCGCGGTGCATGACCGGGGCCGGATCGAGGCCCAGGCCCGCGAGGTGCTCTCGGCCCACCCGAACGAGGTCGCCGCGTACTGCGGCGGGAAGACCTCGCTGCTCGGGTTCTTCGTCGGGAAGGTGATGAAGGCCACCGGCGGCACCGCGCAGCCGCAGCTCGTACAAGAGATCGTACGAGCGATGCTGGAGGGGTAGCGTGGACGAGCGGGCGCAGGGCCGGCCGGACGGTCGGACCAGTCCCCGGCTCGATCTGCTGCTCGCCGGCGTCGCGCTGGTCGCGGGCGGGGTGGCGGCCGCGATGGCGCTGCCGCACGACGGTCACGCCGTCACTTGACCGTCCACCAGCCGGGCGCGCTGGTCTCCAGGATCCAGGTCCCCAGCTCCTTCCCGGCCTTCAGCTTCGGCACGCTGATCGTGCCGACGAGCGGCGTGAGCGTAGGCTTCGTCGGCCAGCTGAACCCCACCCGCACGTGCACGGGCGCGAGGCCCGCAGGCCCCTGCCCCGCGACGGCCAGCCCGCAGCCGTCGGAGCGAAACACCGTCCCTGCGCGGATCGTTGGCCCTACGATCACGAGTCGGGCGGTGCCGCCCGGCAGGTAGAGCATCGACACGGCGGGGTCCGGTACGCCGTCAAGCACGTCCACCTTCAGCTCCTTGCTGAACGACCCGCTCCCGCCGACCACGGCGTCAAGCCCGAGGCTAAAACCTGGGTTCGTGTCGATCTTCAACGGGGCGCCGTCGGACGCCGGTGACCACGCCGCGCGGGTCCAAGAGCGGCGCTCCGGCGGACCAGACGGCGGCATCGGGGTGAACGCGGTCCGCACGCGCTGGCGCATCAGGCTGACCGGGTCCACCAGGTCCGCGAGCCAGGGCCCCGGCACCTCGGCGAGGTCGCGCACGAGCCCGCCGGGCCCCCACCACCGCGTGAACTGCTGGCCCGCCTGCTCGATCAACCCCGAGCGGTACAGCCAGGCGGCCGCCGGCATCTGCATCAACGCGCCCCACCGCCCTGCGAGGTCCGACTCGTCGAGCGGGCCCGTCGGCGCCGGCACCGCCTGCTTCCAGTCGGACCACACGACGGCGTCGATGCCCTGGCGAGACGCGAGCGAGGCCCACAAGAGCGGCGCCTCTTGGCCGTGCCGGTTCGGGAAGGCGTGCCGGAGGTCGGAGATCACGCACGGCTTGCCATCTTGGCACGCCCCGAGCGCCTCCAGGAAGCGGCCCGGCCCGCGGAGCAGCGAAGCGTCCAGGAACGCGGTCGCGTCCGACGGCGGGTCCCACGCGAGGTGCAACGCGACGACGTCGCAGGCCGCGAGGACGGCGTCCGCGTGCGGTACATTCGTCGCCACGTTGCAGACGAGCGGGCCCTGGAACCCGATCTCCTTTCGCACGAACGCAGCGAGCGCCGCCTGGTGGCGCAGCTCGAGCTCCCCGTAGAACTGGACCAGGTCGGCGCCGCGCTGCACCGGCCACTGCGGCGCCCGAGCCCGGCTCGCGGGCTCCCTTGCGACGACCCCAGCCGCCAGCGAAGCCCCGCGCTCCAGCCCCGGGCGGACCGAGCCCGACCAGGCTGCGCGCACGGCGTCGTCGGACCCGTAGCGCTTCTGCAGCCAGGCCGCCCACAGCCGGTCGAGCTCCTCTCGGTGGAACGCCGGCAGCCCGTCGAGGCTCCCGTCTGCCCACGCGCCCAGCAGCCCGCCGTCGCTCTCGAGCTCGATCAGCGCGACGTGCGCGTCCGAGCCGTAGGTGTGGCCCGAGTAAGGGTTTACCCGGCCCCACACGGCGCGGGCCCACGCCTCCTCGGCGCGCTCCCAGTCGGCCTCGAACGAGACGGCGAGCGCGGCGTCGGGCGCGGGGTGACCCACGCCATCGCCGTCGGTGAGCGCATGGCCACCGCCGAGCTCAAGGTACTGGAACACCCCGGCCCGCGAGAGCTCAGAGGTGAACTTGTCGAGGCGATCGAGGGCGTCCGCCCGGGCGAGCGGCTCTTTTGCGTGACCGCGCGCCGGGTTCGCGAGCGCGCTGTCAGCGCCGAGACCGTTCAAGCGCACCATGTTGAACCCGAGCGCGGCGAGGTGCCCGGCGAACGGCTCCGCGACGTCCAACGGGGGCAGCGCGGCGTCCCCGACCAGGCTCACCCCCCAAAAGCGGGCCGCGGTGCCGCCGGCCCACACGAGGTGCCCGGACGTCCAGTCGGCCCCGGGCGGCGCCAAGCCAACCGGGCCTCGCTCCTCTGGGAGCGGCGGCAGCAGCGAGGTCTTGAGCCAGCTCGACCACGAGAACGACGTGAGCGAGTCCGTCGTGTAGCGGGTCCCGGGCGGGGGCTCGGTCGGGACGGTCATACCCGCGGCGAGCAGCACGAGGTCGAGCGCGTCACCGCCCCGCAGCGCGAGGCTCACCGGCGCGGACCGCCCATCTGGCGGGGCCAGCGGCACGCTGACCAACGACGCCGTGAGCGCGCTGCCGCGGCTGTCGGTGCCGAGGCTCACGGGCACGGCGGCGCGCCCGGTGGCACCCGCGCCGACGGGCCACACCTGCTCGCCAGCGCGGAGCGAGAAGGTCTGCAGCGAGCCGTCCGCATAGGTGATCGTGCCCTCGGCGGCGATCCCGCGAGCGTCCGCGCGGCCGCCCGCGGCGGTCAGCAAGTGGAGCGCGTAGCAGGGGCTCGGGTTCGACGGGAGCGGGATCCGGACCGTCGCGCCCGCGGGGATCGCGAGGCTGTCGGGGTTGGTCGCGGGGTCGAACGCGACGGCGCCCGCGAAGTCGGACGGCAAGTGCAGGGGGGTGAACATCGCGAGCTGCACGTGGGCGCCGGGCGCCGAGCCGGGCAACCCCACCAGGTCGGTGTCCTTCTCGAGGGGCACGGCCACGGCGCAGAGGGAGAGGGTGTCGATCTCGACGGGCCGCGAGGGGGAAGCCGGCGTCGTGGCGGCGCTCGCGGCGCAGCCAGCGAGGAGGAGACAAAACCAGCCTACCGGACCAGGACGCACAGGGGATCTCCGCGCCCCGCGTCCTATCCTCGCGGACACTTTGGGCGACTGCCCAGGGCGAGTGTGCCGAGCGTCGGCATCGGCGGCCAGAAAGACCGTCCTCCCTCGCCATGCTACGTTGACCGGCCATGAACACCCCCCAGACCGACTCCTTGGCCGGCGGCCGCTTCCAGCTGCTGGACGTGCTGGGCAGCGGGGGCATGGCGACGGTGTACCGGGCCTTCGATCGCCGGCTGCAGCGCTACCGCGCGATCAAGATCCTGTCCCCGGCGCTCGCCGAGCGTGAGAGCTTGCGGAAGCGGTTCCTCGCCGAGGCCCAGACCATGGCGACCCTGGAGGAGAGCCGGGTCGTCCGCGTGTTCGACATGGGGGAGGACGAGGGGCGGGTCTACATCGTGATGGAGCTCGTCGAGGGCGGGTCCCTGGTGGACCGCGTGAACGCGGCGGGCCCGCTGCCCCCGCAGCTCGCGACGCAGGTGGCCATCCAGATCGCCGAGAGCTTGCACGTGGCGCACGTCGCAGGGGTCATCCACCGCGACATCAAGCCGCACAACATCCTGCTCACGCGCAGCGGCGACATCCGGATCACAGACTTCGGGATCGCGCAGGTCCAGAGCGACGCCAGCGACGGGCTCACCCGCACAGGCGCGGTGATGGGCACCTGGGGCTTCATGGCCCCCGAGCAGCGGAGCAACGCGAAGGGCGTGGACGCGCGGGCGGACGTGTTCAGCACCGGGGCGACCTTGTGGGCGCTGATGAAGGCGAGCACCCCGCCCGAGCTGTACGCCGAGGAGGACGCGTTCGACGACCTGCCGGAGGCCCTCGTCGAGGTGCTGCGGCGCGCTACCCGCTACCGGCGCGAGGATCGGTACGCGTCCGCGCAGGCCCTCGCCGACGCGCTCCGCGAGGTGCTCACCTTCCTCCCGGCCGACCCCGAGTTCGTCCCGCCGTTGGTGTTGGCCCGCTCGTCGCCGACCATCGCAGCGCCGGACACCGGTACGCTCGACCCCAACGACGGCGAGACCGAGGTGCGCCCGAGCACCATCGTGCCCGACCATGGGCCGGACCCCTCGCTGCAGCTGCGCCGCGCGCCCAGCAACGACGAGCCCACCGTCCTCGCAGACGTCCCGACCCGGGCGCTCTCCGCCCCTGGCCCCGCGAAGGAGCCGCCTCCGCGGGATCCCCGCCCGTCCGTCAAGATCGCGGCTCCCGCGGCGGAGGCGCCGCCGGCTGCCAAGCCTTGGCCGTGGATCGGCGCCGCCCTCGTCGCCGTCGTCGGGTTCACCGCGGTCGTGGGCATCGGCTTCGCGGTGATGCAGACCGCGACGCCGCCGGCCGACGCCCCCCCTCCCACCGCCCCCGTCGCCGCCCCCGCGCCCGTGGAGCCGCCCGTCGCCTCGGCCCCCCCGGCACCCGTCGAGCCCGCCGCTCCGAGCCAGCCGCCGCCGTCGGCCCCCCCCGTCACGACGAAGCCGCCCGACAAGGGCGCCCACGCGCCGCACACCGACCCGGCCACCCCGGGCACCGCTCCGGTCACCGCCCCGCCGGTCGCCCCCGTCGCCCCACCCGCCGCGCCGGCTGACGCCGACGTTCGCGTCACCGCGACGACGCTCACGCACACCCCGCCGAGCTCGATGTCCGCCGGGGGGCCGCTGGTGTTGGCCGCCGACGGCGGCGCGGGCTGGTCCATCCGCGTGTACTACCGACCGCTCTCCGGCGGGCAGTACAACGACAAGCTGATGGCCGCCTCCGGGACGCACTACACCCTCTCGCTCAAGGACGCCGCGCTGGTCGACGGCGCCGAGTACTTCCTGAAAGCGACGACGCCCGGCGGCACGCTCACGGATGGTGGGGCTTCGAGCCCCCACCGCGTCCCGGCGCGCTGAGCCCGGGCTGGCCCCCCTCGTCAAGCACGGCGGCGACCAGGTCCGCGGGCGCGATGTCCCACGCGAACCAGCGGGTCCCGCGCGGCGTCCACGGCACGCTCTCGGGCCGCACCACCACGCCGACGCTTGCGCCGGCCCACGCCGCGACGTGCGCCGGGCCGCTGTCCGCGCCGATCCACGCCCGGCACGAGCGCGCGAGCGCGAGGAGCGCCGGCAAGTCCGGCCGGTCGGTCGCCCACGGCTCCTGCGGCCCGCCAACCCAGCGAACACCCCACCCGCGGCGCTCGAGCACCGCGGCCACCTCGGCCCACCGCTCCATCGGCCAGCGCCTCGCGGGGTCGCTCGCCCCGGGAGCCAGCACCACGTCCCGTCCGCGCGGGCCGCTGGGGCGCTGAACGACGGGCAGCGGGAACGGCCACGCAGCCTGGAAATGGTCCGCCGCGCGCACCCCCGGGGGCGGCCGGCTCGCGACCGCGTACACCTCGGGGATCCCGAGCGCACGCAGGGCGTCGGCGTGAGGGCGCGAGAACGCGACCGCGGTGCGGTACTCGACCGGCGGGGGGCCAGCCCCGAACAGCCAGGTGGACGCCGTGGCCTCGCAGTCCCAGGTGCGCCCAGGCTCGCCCACGCCGTCCAACAGCGCGACGAAGCGCGGCTGACACATGACATCGACGCGGCGCCCGGTCGCGAAGAGCCCAGCCAGCACCGGCAGGGTCAAGCAGAAGTCCCCGAGCGCCCCGGTGCGGACGAACAGGATCATCCGAGCTCGTAGAGCTCGTAGGTCGCGGTCTCCCCGAGCTTCTTCGCCCCCGGCCACGCCTTGACGCGGCCGAGCCACTCGACGTCCTGCTTGCGCACCAACGCGTACTTCACGGCCCCGAGGCCCGCCCTGGACTTGTCCGCGAGGCTCTCGGTGTAGGTGTACGAGGTCGCGCGCGCGGAGACCAGGATCGACCCGTAGGTGTCCGTCGCGATGGTGGCGTCCTTCGGGACATTCGCCGCGAGCAGCGCCCACTCGGGCGCGGGGGTCGCGTGACCGGCGGGCGAGAGCTGCGGCGTGAGCTTGAGCCACGGCAACAGGCGCCGGCTGTCCAGCGCGCCCCAGGACGACCCGGCGAGGACCAGGGCGAGGCCGATCACCACGCCGACCCGCAGCGCGGCGTGCTTCGCGGTCAGCCGGGCGCCGAAGGGCACCCGCCCCCACCCGGCCTCGGCCAACCGCCAGAGCTGCGCCGCGCCGAGCGTCGCGCCCACGGCCAACATCGCGCTGATCGGCGCGAGGTGGTGGATGTGCCCGAGCCAGCGCGTGTCCACGCCGCCTTCCGGGGGGGAGCACGCGTGCGTGAACACGGACAGCGCCGTCGGCAGCACCGTGAACGGGCTGAAGATCGCGAGCCAGCCGAACGGCTCGAGGAAGTGCGCGTAGAACCAGCGCACGTCAGTGTAGGTCCGCGTGAAGGGCGGCGGCCAGTGCAAGAACATGTTGAGCTGCTGCACGAGCGGCGTGTCGTGGTGGTGCATCGCGCTCGCGTGCATCCGGACGTCGGCCAGGAACGCCGCGTACGGGACCAGCCCCGCGGCGACGAACAGCCCCTGGCGGACCTTTTCACGCACCCCGCCGGGCGCCGCGAGCGGGATGAACGGCACGAGGAACAGCCACTCCTCGCGGGCCGCGCAGGCCAGCAGCGCAAACACCACCATCGCGACGCGCCGACCCGAGTGGCTCGCCGCGTAGGCCGCGATCAAGAACGGCACGCCGAGCACGAGGTCCTGGTAGTCCGCGAGCGCTACCGCCCAGAGCGCGGGCCAGCAGAGGTACGCGAGCCCGGCCACCACGCCCGCCACGCGGAGCCCGAACGCCCGGCGACCGAGGAAATACATCGGCACCGCGCCGAGCGCGACCGCGCCGGTCTGGATCCACACGAGGGTGACCGGGCCCGGGTACAGCCGGTAGATCCACGAAACCGGAAAGATCCAGAGCGCCAAGTGGCCGGACCAGTTCCACGTGTCGTCGTAGCCGAAGTGGATCGTCTGCCGCCAGGTCCCGGTGAACGCGTAGTTCCAGACGAGCTGGTCGTACACGGCGAGCGCGTACGCCTCGACGGGCTTGAGCGTCACGATCCGGTCCTGCGCCTTCGCCGCGAGCGTGCACCACAGCGCCCAGGTCCCGAGCAGGACGATGCCGACGCCGAGCCAGTCTCCGCGCGTCCACGCCATCACCCGCGGCGACCAGCGCGAGCGGCGCCCGAGGCCGAACGGGAGGCGGGACAGCAGCGACAGCGAGCACTCTCCGGGCCCGGGAGTAACCTACAGCTCGCCGCGGATGCCCATCAGCGGGATGAACCCTGGGCCATGCACCTGCTCGACCTGATCGTAGTCGTAGCTCCACGCGAGGTACATGACGTTCCCCGGCTTTGGCACGTACCAGGCCTCGAGGTAAGGCGTGAGGTTGAACGCGTGGAAGTCGAAGCGCTTCTCGAAGTGCAGGTCCACCTTTTGGTAGGCGGGCAGCCGCTGGCTGTTCGTGGCCCCGTACACGGGCTCGTAGCTGTCGGACGCCGCCAGGTAGAGCCCGTCGGTGATCGGGGTGTACGGCAAGCCCGCCGAGATCCGGTAGCGGAGCCCGACGTTCCACGTTGGGCGGAACGTCCAGCTCGCGACGAGGTTGACGGCGAACGGCTGGTCGTAGTCGGTCGGCACCCAGCCATCGCCCTCGTCCACGCGCGCCTGCGAAACGTCGACGGACGCCCACGCGAAGAAGCGCTCCCGCAGCCGGTAGCGGGTGCTGAACGACCCGCCTACCGCCTGCGTCTTGTGGCCCCCCTCGGGCGCCTCGCCAACCGCGCTGACGACCACCTCGTGCCCCCACTTCGCCCACCCGTCGAGGGAGAGCTCCCAGCGCCCGGCGATCGCCTGGTCGACGCCCCCGGCCAGCTGGGCGGAGCGCGTGGGCGCCAACGTCGGGTCGCCGAGCACGGGGGAGAGCTGCACGGCGGTGGGGAACTGCGTGTAGACGCCCGTAGCCGCGCGGACGTACGTGTCGCCCGCGGGGTGCAGCCGGAGCGCCAGGCGAGGGTCGGCGAGCACCGAGCCCGACAGGGAGTCGCCGACGATCCGCACACCGGGCTGCACGCGGACGATCCCGGGCTCCCACCGGGGCTCGACGTAGAGCGCGCCCTTGAGCCGGTAGAGGTCCTCCCGGTCGGTGAGGCCGCGGGCGAGGAGATCGGACTCCCGCGCTACCTCGGGCCACGCAGCGCTCGTCTGGACGTTGATGTCGTGCTGGACGCCAGCGAGCTCGCCGCCCACCCCGAGCCAGACGTGCTCCTGGACACGCACCTCGGCGTCCTCCCGCAGCGTGAGCGACAGGTCGCGCTGCACGCTCGACGCGTCCGGGAGCACGCCGGAGAGCTGGTACCGCGTGAACGCCAAGCTGCCGCGGACGTGGTCGCGATCCCGGGCGCCGGCGTGCTGGAACCCGGCGACCTGGAACTGGCGGCCGTAAGCGAACTCGGGGTTGGACGCTTGCTCCGCCGGGTCGAGCAGCGTCGGCTCACCCGCGTAGCGAACGTAGTCGTCTGCCGCGCCGAACCCGAGGATCGACCAGTGGCGCCCCCGCTGGTCGATGTGCTCCGCGCGGGCGAACCAGTCGGAGAACGCCGGGAAGCTCGTGTACTGCAGGCTAGAAGGGCTGACCAGGTCGACGTAGCTGCGGCGGGCATTTGCGCGCAAGGTCCAGGTCCCGACCGGCACCTCGACGCCGCCCGCGGCCATGATCACGGAGAGGTTGACCGTGCCCTTCACCCTGTCCGGAGCCGCCCACACGCTCTCTGCGTCGATGATCGCGCCGGTCGCGTCGCCAAACCTGGACGTGAAGGTCGACGGGAACAGCGTGAGCGAGTCCACGGTGCTCGTCGGCAACACGGACGCGTAGTTGTTGTAGTGGAACAGGTACGGGAGCTCGATCCCGTCGAGGTAGTACTTGTTGTCGCCGGGGAACGACCCGCGCACGGCGATGTCGCCCGAGCGCGGGGAGTACTCTGGCGTCTGGGTGACGCCCGCCAAGGACTGCACGATCCGCATGGCGTCGTCGTAGGTGCCGGGGGTCTCGTTGACGCGCTCGCGGTCGAGCCGCACCTCGGCCACCACGGGGTCATCCCGGCGGGCTTCGACGACGACGTCGCCCTGGCCGGCGCCGCGCCGCAGGTAGACGTGCATCGGCCCGTCGCCGGCGATCGGCAACGAGATCGACGAGAACCCCGGCGCAGACACGGTGACAAGCGTGCCGGGCACCGCGCTGACGGAGAAGCGCCCGTCCGGCTGGGTCTCCACCACGGTGCCGTCCAGGAGCACCAGCGTAGCCGCCACGCCGACCCCCCTGCCCTGCTCCGTGACCCGCCCCTCCACCACGACCGCGGCGCCGTCCGCCGCGGGCGCCTCCACGGGCTTCGGCCGCGCGAGGGCCGTCGAGAGCGTGCCGAGCAGCGCGAGCAGGATCACTGGATGGTCCCCTCGACGCGGATCGTCTGCCCGGCCACGTCGGCCCGGGTGCACCAGCCATCTGCCAGCGGCCCGAAGTCGAACCCCTCGCCGGGAAAGCTCGCGCAGACGGCGACCTCGTTGTCGCCGGGCTCACGCAGGTTCGACAGCGCGAGGCCGGCCGGGTCGTCCGACTCGACGACGTCGGCGAACCACGCCCCGGCGGCGGGCTCCGCGTCCACCGGGAACAGCCGGCCGCGGGTGTACAGCAACGACGAGTCGACCTCTACCGCGACGTCGAGCCAGTACCAGGAGTTGGCGCCGGCCTGGTCGTACACGAGCGCGAGGATGGTGTAGATCCCGGGGTCGATCGGCGCGGTGGTGTCGACCTCGTTGTTGTCGAGCACCGCGGTGCCGGCGAACCAGTCGGTGGTGTCCCGGTCGAGCTCGGAGAGCTGCCCGCCGGTGGACATCCACCGCACCGTCGTGCCGTCCGGCGCGTCGAGGTGCAGCCGCGCGGCGCTGCCGACGGCGATCGGCACGTCGTCGCCCGGCTCGACGGCGAGGCGAGCGTCCACCGGGTCAGCGAGCTGGGTGATGTCCAAGTCGACGGCCTGGCGGGTGAAGCCGGCCACCGCCGGGGGCGTGACCGCGTGGTCAAGGTCCAGCCGCGCGCTCTCGGACGCGTCGCCCGACGTCGCGGTCAGGCCGACGGAGCCGGGAAAGTCCACGGGCATCGTCGCGCCCTCGCCAGTCGCCAGGTCGCCCGACGTGGACCACGCGAGCTGGGGGAGCGTGTCGTGGTACGGGCCGAGCCCCGACCAAACCGACGCGCTGAGCGTGGTGTTCCCGTCCTCGTCGGTGGCGGCGGACACCCCGGCGACACGGAAGGTAGCAAGGTCGTGGCGATCCTCGGCGAACGGCTCCTGGCAGCCGAACGGCGTAGCGAGCAAGGAGAACGCGGCGAAGACGAGCACGGCGGCCGGTACCTCGCGTCGGCAGGTCTGAAAAGGCCCCGAGTGTCACCGGAATGTACTACCCGCCCGAATCGATGACCGGAACCACCAAGACAGCGCCCAGCTGCCCCGCGTCGTTCACGCCGAACCCGCCGCTGACGAGCAGCGACCCATCCGGCAGCATGTTCATCGCGCACCCCGGCCGCTCCCGATCCAGCGCGACGACCAGGCCCGTGGTGCCGTCGAACCGCACGATCTCGACGGTGCCAGCGCCCTCGCCGAGCCCATCGTTCGTCCACCCGCAGCCCACGGCCTCGGTCTCGGGCAAGAGCCAGGGGACTACGCTCGGTCGGACGCGCGGCGTGCGCAGGTCTACCGATGGCGCGAACGAGGCCTCGTCCGCCCGGAACTCCCACGTCCTCGAGAGCGCATCCCCGCCGTCGTCCGCGCCGCCGACCACCCACACGTGGCCGTTCTCCAGCAGCGCGAGCGTCGCCCCCGGGACAAACTGCTCGCCGTGGCCGCTCGCGACGGGGCTGAAGCCCAGCGTCTCGTCGCCGTTGTACTGGAAGAACCCCGTCTGCGAGCCTTCGTCGCCGAGCACGAACACGCGGCCGTCACCGAGCGCGATGCAGCCCACGACCGAGGCGTCGTCGAGCCCGTCGACCTGGGCGCGGCTGAACTCCCAGCCGCTGTCCCCGCGCTTCATCGTGTCGAACGCGGCGTCCCCCGAGGCCCCGCCCATCACCACCCCCTTGTTCTCCTCGCCGAGCGCGACGCACCCCTGCGAGCGGGGCTCGGGCAAGTCGCCCTGCGGCTCGACTGCGCCGGTCGCTCCCTCCCCGGAGACCGTGTACGCGAGCGCCGCCTGTTGCCTGCTGCCGCCCGCGGACTCCCCGCCGATCAAGAGCAGGTCGCCATCGGACTCTGTCGTGACCGCCGGGTAGAGCGCGAAGTCCGACGCGCTCGACTCGGCGGTGAACTCGAACGTCGCCGGGTCGAAGATCTCGACGGAGCCGAAGCGCGAGCTGCCAGCAGGGTCCACCCCGCCGATCAGCGCGACGAGCCCATCTAGGCGCGAGAACCCTACGTGGCCGGAGCGCTCTGCGTCGAGGGTCGCTGTGAGCGGGATGGCGCGGTTCGCCGGCAGGAACAGCATGGAGAGCGCGAGCTCGCCGCTCGGCGGCACTGCGAACGGGGCGGTCCGCCCGGCGCTGCGGACTTGGTTGCCCTCCAACCCGTAGAGCTCGACGCGGACGACGCCGAAGCCCTGCAAGTCGGGCAGCACGGCGGCGCTGCCCGGCGAAGCGAACGTGTCCGAGTAGATCACCTCGCCGGTCTCGGGGCGAACGACGTCGAGCCGCAAGCTGTCGACCCCCTCGAACGGGTCGCAGTCCGAGCAGGTCGTCGGGTTCACGAGCGTGATGGTCACGGGGGCGTCGCGCCCCTGGATCACCTCGATGTCTCGCACCTTGCACGCGGGGATCGCGACGAGGAGCGCGAGGCACGAGGCGAGTTTAGACCGAGCGAGCACAGCGCCCCGTAACCCAAGGACCCGGGCGTCCCCAGGGGCTACCGATACATTCAGGTTAAACCTATAGTTACATAAAGATTTAGACTGTGTCTTGACGGTTTCACCCAGCCGGCTATCTTCGCGGCGCGGAATCCCCCGCCCTCCCTCACGGAGTTTGCCACATGCCGAACCTCAACGGTACCAAGACCCACGCGAACCTCAAGGCCGCCTTCGCCGGCGAGTCCCAAGCCAACCGCCGCTACCTCTACTTCGCCAAGCAGGCGGACGTCGAGGGCTTCCCCGATGTCGCCGGGCTCTTCCGCGACACGGCCGAGGGCGAGACCGGCCACGCGCACGGCCACCTCGCGTTCCTCGCGCAGGTGGGTGACCCCGCGACCGGCCTGCCGATCGGCGACACCGAGGCCAACCTGAAGGCCGCCGTGGCCGGCGAGACCTACGAGTACACCGACATGTACCCGGGCATGGCCGCCTCCGCGCGCGAGGAGGGCTTCGCCGAGATCGCGAGCTGGTTCGAGACCCTCGCGAAGGCCGAGAAGTCCCACGCGGGCCGCTTCCAGAAGGGCCTCGACAGCCTCTAGGCGTCGAAGCTACGAAATCAAGAGGTCTCGCACAGAGACACAGGGGCACAGAGGAAGATCTGGATCTTCCCACTCTGTGTCTCTGTGCCTCTGTGCGAGATCCGTCTTTTGTATTTTCAGTAGGAGGATGCAGATGCAACGTCACGTTCCCGGTCCCCGCGAAGACATCTACTGGAGCCGTGACGCCCTTGTGGCTGAGGAGAAGCGGATTTTTGAGATCTGCAACGGCTGCAGGCTCTGCTTCAACCTCTGCCCGAGCTTCCCGTCGCTCTTCGACGCGATCGACGCGCTGGACACCTCGCCGGCCCTCGCGGCGCCCACCCAGTACGCGGAGGTCGACGCCGACGGCAACCACGCCCACGCAACCTCGGGAGATCACGCAGCACCCGCTCGGGCCGACATCCACGGGCAGGCGGACGCGCTCACGAAGCTGCCGCTCTCGGTGCACCAAAAGGTCGTCGACGAGTGCTACCAGTGCAAGCTGTGTGACCCGATCTGCCCCTACGTCCCGCCGCACGAGTTTGCCGTCGACTTCCCGAAGCTGATGCTCCGCCACCGGGCGATCGACGCGCGCGAGCACGGCGTCAAGCTGCAAGACAGGCTGCTGGGGGACCCCGACCTGGTAGGGACCGTCGGCACGCTGATGCCCGCGATCGCGAACTTCGCGAACAGCTTGAAGGTCAACCGGGTGGTGATGGAGAAGGTCGCCGGGATCCACCGGGATCGCCAGCTGCCGACCTTCGCGAGCGAGACGTTCTTGGAGTGGTTCCGCAAGGGTCACCCGAAGCAGGCGGATCCGAAGACGGTCGAGGGGCGGAAGGTCGTGCTGTTCTACACGTGCTCGGTGCAGTGGAACGAGCCCCAGGTGGGCCGCGCCGCGGTGGAGGTGCTCGAACACTCGGGCATCACCGTGTTCGTCGAGGAGTTCAAGTGCTGCGGCATGCCGGCGCTGGACGGCGGAGACGTGCCCCGCGCGACGTCGTGGGCGACGCACAACATCGACATCCTCAAGCCGTTCGTGGACGCCGGCTGCGACATCGTCTCGCCGGGCCCAACGTGCTCGTTCATGATGAAGAAGGAGTGGAAGGACTACGTTGGCAGCGATGCCGCCGAGGCCGTGGCGGCGCGCGCGTTCGACCTCATGGAGTACCTGAACAAGGTGCGGAAGGAGGGCGGCCTCAAGGAGGACTACACGACGCCGGTGGGGTCGATCGGCTACCACGTGCCGTGTCACCTGAAGGTGCAGAAGATCGGCTTCCGAAGCCGTGACATGATGAAGACCCTGCCAGAGGCGAAGGTCACGCTGGTCGACAAGTGTTCGTGCATGGACGGCACCTGGGGCATGAAGACGGAGTGGTACGACCTGTCGAAGAAGGGCGCAGCACCGCTGTTGGAGGGGCTCACGAAGGACAAGCCAACCACGTTGTCGTCCGACTGCCTGATCGCCAAGCTGCAGATCGAGGAGGGCACGGGCCAAAAGGTCGTCCATCCCATCGAGGTCGTGCACAAGGCCCTCGGGCTGCAGACCACCGCGCTCACCCGCAAGTAGTTGAGGTAGTACATGACCGTCACCCCCGCCGACCTGCTGCCCAACGCCGAGTTCACCCGGCACCGCCCTCGCCTCGAGCGCGAGGCGATCGAGAACGCGTCGGTTCGCCGCGCGCGCGCCGGGGACCACCTGACGTTCCTGTTCGAGAACGACCACACGGTGCGCTGGCAGGTGCAGGAGATGTGCCGCGTCGAGAACATCGTCAGCCCCGCGGCGGTGCAGCACGAGCTGGACACCTACAACGCGCTGTTGCCCTCGGTGCACCCTGACGGGAGCGCGCAGCTCTCGGCCACGCTCTTGATCGAGTACACCGACGAGCGGGAGCGCGACGTGGCGCTGCGCCAGCTCGTCGGGCTCCAGGATCACGTGTTCATCGAGCTCGGCGGCGAGCGCTACGCCGCTACGTTCGACGGCGAGCAGTTCAACGCCGCGCGCGTGAGCGCCGTGCAGTTCGTCCGGTTCCCGATCTCGGCCGCCGGGCGCCGCGCCCTGGGCGACCTGGGCACGCCCGCCGCGCTGGTCTGCACCCACCCGGCGCTGCCCGCCACCGCGCGGTTGGCGCCGGTCACCCGCGGGGCGCTGGTCGGGGACCTGGGGTGAGCAGCGGATGATCCTCGCGCTGTTCACCCTCGCGTTCGCGGCCGGCCGCAAGCCCAAGGCCCCGCCCGCGCCGCCGCCACCGGCTGCGCAGGTCGACCCGCTGCCCGCCGAGATCGCCGCCGACTGGGCGGACGTCGCGGCCGCCAACGGCGTCACAACCCCCTCCTCGCTCGCCGCGGTCGACGCCTTCCTTGCGCGGTGGTCCGACCACCCCGAGCTCCCCGAGGTCACCCTCGCCGGGGTCCGCCACGCGGAGCTGGACTCGGCCCTCGACCCCTTCCCGCTCGTCGCCCCCTGGTCGGCGGCAGCACCACGCCCTCTCCCAGCGCCTACGCTCCCGGCGCCCAAGCTGCGTTTGCTCTCGACGCGGGTCCACGGGTTCGACGACGACGCCGACTGGCTCGCGCGAAACGAGCTCTCGCTCGGGCGCACCGGGGACGCCCCGCCGTTCTTGCACGGGCGCGGGCTCGCCTGGGTCCAAGACGGCCGGGTGGCCGTGTACCGCGGGGATGACGACTCGCAGCTCGTCGCGGTGCTCGGCGCGGACGGCGGGGTGACCCGCGTGTTCGACCCCGCCGCGCTGGTGCGCGCGCCCGTCGTCGTCCCCGGCGACGAGGCCTACGTCGCCCAGGGGGTGCAGTTCGCAGACGTCCGCGACGGCGTGCTCTTCGTGGTCACCGCCCACCGCACCTACGCGGCCTCGTCGGGCGGCCAGAACGCGTACGTCACCGCCTACGACGCCGCCACCGGCGCGCTCCGGTGGCGCAGCGCCCCGCTCGTGGCGAACGCCCAGGACCTCGCGTTCGTCTCCGGCTGGATCGTCGCCGGCTACGGGTTCACCAAGGAGCCCGACTACCTGTTCGTGCTCTCGCCGGCCAACGGCACCGTCGCCGCGCGGATCACGCTCCCGACCGGTCCCGACTACATCGTGGAGCGCGCAGGGAAGCTCTACGTGCGGACCTACGACAAGGAGCTGATCTACGCAGTGGAGTAGGCGTCGCCTGGAGCCGTTGTAGCGCATGCCTGTCCGCGGGCCGCCGGTTAAGGCCACCCATGCTGCTCGACGAAGTCCCCCTCGCCCTCACGTTCGACGATGTCCTGCTCCAACCGGGACATTCCACCATCTTGCCGCGCGACGCGAACGTTGGCACGCGGCTGTGCAGGGACCTGGCGCTAAACGTGCCATTCCTCTCGTCCGCGATGGACACGGTGACTGAGTCGAGCATGGGCATCGCGATGGCGCGGCTCGGCGGCATCGGCATCCTGCACAAGAACCTCTCGGTCGCCGCCCAGGCGCGCGAGGTGCGCCGCGTGAAGAAGGCGATGACGGGGATGATCCTCGACCCGATCACGCTCTCTCCCACCCAGTCGCTCCGGGTCGCCCGGAACCTGATGCGGGAGCACGGCATCAACGGCTTGCCCATCCTGGACGGCGAGAAGGTCGTCGGCATCCTGACGAACCGCGACCTGCGGTACGAGCGCAACTTGGACAAGGCCGTGGGCGACGCGATGACGCGCGAAGGCCTCGTGACCTGCGCCCCGGGCACCGACCTGGAGGCCGCCCGCGACCTGATGCAGGAGCACCGCGTCGAGAAGCTGCTCGTCGTCGACGGGGACCGGCGGCTGCGCGGCTTGATCACGTTCAAGGACGTCGAAGCGCACACCCGGCACCCGAACGCCGCGCGCGATCCGAACGGGCGGCTGCGCGCGGGGGCGGCTGTCGGCGTCGGCGGGGACCGCGACGAGCGCGTGGCCGCGCTGATCGAGGCCGGCGTAGACGTGATCGTGATCGACACGGCGCACGGGCACAGCGAAGGCGTGCTCGCGGCGACGCGCGCGGTGCGCGCGCGTTGGCCGGACCTGCGGCTGATCGTCGGCAACATCGCCACCCAGGCGGCGTGCGCTGCGTTGATCGACGCGGGGGCAGACGCCGTGAAGGTCGGTATCGGCCCGGGCTCGATCTGCACGACGCGGGTGGTCGCTGGCGTAGGGGTGCCGCAGCTCACCGCGATCGCCGAGTGCGCGAAGGTCGCCCAGAAGCACGGGATCCCGGTGATCGCGGACGGCGGCATCAAGTTCAGCGGGGACGTCGCGAAAGCCGTGGCGGCAGGCGCGGACGCCGTGATGATCGGGTCGCTGTTCGCGGGCACCGACGAAGCGCCGGGCGAGCTCGTGCTGTACCAGGGCCGCTCGTACAAGAACTACCGGGGGATGGGCTCGGTGGAGGCGATGCAGGCCGGCAGCTCCGACCGCTACTTCCAGGACGACGTTGGGGACCCCGAGGCCGAGACGCGAAAGCTCGTCCCCGAGGGCATCGTCGGCCGTGTGCCCGCGAAGGGCCCGGTCGGGGACACGGTCTACCAGCTCGTCGGCGGGCTGAAGGCGAGCATGGGGTACACCGGGTCGAAGGACATCCCGACGATGAAGGCGAACGCGCGCTTCGTTCGGATGACGGCGGCGGGGCTGCGCGAGAGCCACGTCCACGACGTGATCATCACGAAAGAGAGCCCGAATTACCGGATGGAGTAGCTCCGCGCCGTGGGACCTCAGGGCAGCTCGATCCGGCTGAACACGCCGGTCTTGACGCCGCAGAGCGTCTCCGCCATCTGGCGCCGGTACCACCCCCATGCGTGGAACGGGCCGGCGACCAGGTCGCGCACCGGCGCGAGCAGCGGCAAGGACGACTGGAAGAACGGCGTGAGGAGCCAGCTGAAGAACTGGTAGAAATCCACGTGGGCCCGGCGCGATCGGGAGAACGCCGCGAGCGCGCCGGGCACGCCGTCGGCCCCGCCCTCGCGCAGGCCCTCGGCGAGCAGCCACGCATCCCAGAGGGCCAGGTTCGCCCCTTGCCCGAGCTGCGGGCTCATCGCGTGTGCGCTGTCCCCCAGCCACGCGACCCGGCCCTGGCACGCCGGACGCGTCCGGACCGAGAAGTAGGGCGCGAACACCGCCTCCTCCACGCCGTCCACCGGCAGGTCGGGCTTCAGCCGCCGCATGTCGTCCACCCACGCGCTCGTGCCCGCGGCGCGCCAAGCGTCCACGGCGTCCGCCCGGATGCTCCAAAACACGCTGGTGGTGCGCACGCCCGGGTGGCCCACCCGCTCGCCGGACGGCAAGAAGCCGATGAACTTGCGCGTGTCCTTGTACACCTGGGAGAGCTGGTTCGAGCTGGCCATCGCGGCGTCCTCGGTCACGTACCAGAGGGCGCCCCACGGGTACGGGCGCACGCGGGACCAGGGCGGGCGCAGGTGGGAGCGGGCCCCGTCGGCCACGATCACGAGGTCATAGCGGTGGCGCGCACCGCCGATCGTCACGTGGCCATCGGCATCTACGTGGCTGACCTCGACGCCGGGGTGCACGTGCACCCCGGCCGGCGAGAGCGCGCCGAACAGCGCGGAGAACACCGAGCCGCGGTGGACCCCATAGCCGCACAGCCTGGGATCCAGGTCCTTGTACGCGAGCTCGATCACGCGCCTACCGCGCAGGTTCTGGCCGTACAGCCCGTCGATCCGCGCGGCACGCCCGACGACACCGTTCAGCAGCCCGAGCTCGGCGAGCGCCCGCTGACCTGTCGGCTGGAGCAAGATCCCGGCGCCTACCGGTCGCGGGTCCTGCACACGCTCGAAGATGTCCACGTGGTGGCCCTGGCGCACCAGGTACAGCGCCGCTGCCGGCCCGGCCGTGCCCGCGCCAATCACCGCGACGCGCATCACGGCGCCACCCGCGCGGCGAGGCGCGCGGCCTCTGCGCCGTCTGGCAACACCTCGAGGTAGCGACGGTAGTACTTCACCGCGAGCCGCGTATCCCCGCGCTCCCAGCACAGGTCACCTAGCCCAGCCAGCGCCACCGGGTCGTCCGGGCACCACCGAAACGCGCTCGCGTACTCGTCCATCGCGCGCCGCCGGTCGCCGCGCTGGATCGCCCACGCGGCCAAGTTGTTGTGCGCTGCGCAGGATCGCGGGTTGGTGCGGGTGAGCGCGTCCCAGGTCGCCTTCGCCTCGTCCTCCCGCCCCTGCTCGGCGAGCACGATGCCGAGGTCGACCTGCGCGTTCTCGTCGCCCGGCCGCAGGACGAGCACGCGGCGGTAGCCCTTCTCGGCATCCGCCCACCGGCGCGCGAGCCGCAGCGCGTCGGCCTCGCCATACGCGGCGTCCGGGCTCTGCGGGTACATGGCGACCGCGGCCCGCCAGACCCGCGCCTCGCTCGACCACACCTGGCACTGGTCTCTCGCCTCGATGACGCACCACGCGGCGAACAGCCCAGCCAGCGGCAGCGCGCGGCGGCGCTCCAGGGCCACGCAGGCGGCCGCCAGGATCGGCAGCCCCACGAGGTAGGCCCGGTGCTCGGCCATCCCCTCCTTCAGCGGCCACGCGGAGCTCGGCAAGAGCCAGCACGCCGCGAACACCACCGCGAGCGCGCCCAGCCACCGACCCGAGCCCTCCGCCGCCCGCCGTCGGACCCCCAACGCGAGCGCCATCACACCCACCATCCCCACCGCCAGCACGAGCCCGACTGCCCGGCTCGGCGTCGGATCGTGCAAGATCGACTGCGAGTACAGGCCCGCCCAGAGCTCGACGTAGCCGAGCCACGCGTCGCCCTGGGACGCCACCTGGTCAAGCGCCCCCCGCGCGCTCTCCGGCCGCGGCCACCCCATCACCCCGACGCGCAGCACACCACCCGCCGCCACCAGCAACGCCATCCCCACCGCCGCGCGCCGGCTCCCTGGCGCCGGTGGCCGCAGGATCCAGAGCCACGCCGGCAACAGCACAGCGACCTCCTTCGTGAGCAGCGCGCACGCCACCAGCACGAGCGTCCAGCGATCCCGGCCAGCGAGCCACGCGATCGAGGCCGCCAGCCACCAGGTCGCGCAGAGCGCGTCCGAGCGCCCCGTGACGTAGGTCACGCCCTGCACCGCCATCGGGTGCAGCCCCCAGCACGCCGCCGCGGCCCAGGCGACCCAGGCGGCGCGCTCGCTCGCCAGCGCCGTACGCGCCAGGATCCGCTGCAGCAGCCAGCCGGCGAGCCCGACGTTGAGCACGTGAATCGCGAGGGAGACCGCGTGGTAGCCCACCGGGTCGAGCCCCCCCACCGCCCAGTTCACCGCGTACGTCGCGATCAGCAGCGGGCGCGAGACGTTGTACCGCGCGATGGCGCCGAGCTCTGTGAACACGCGGATCGTCGGGTTGCCGACGACCTCCACCTTGTCGTCGTACTGAAACGGCGCGTGCAGCCCCGCCGCCCAGGTGAGGGCGACCGCGAGCATCGCGACCGGCGCGAGGAGCGCAGCGGGCTTGCCCTTCACGTCCGCACCTCGTGGTACAGCGCGGTGTACCTCGCGGCGACGTCGTCAGCGTCCACGTTCTGGGCGATCCAAGCCCGGCCGCGGCGCACCATCTCGGCGGAGCCCGCGGCGTCCCCGAGCACCCTCCGGATAGCGCCCGCCAGCGCGTCGACGTCCCCGTGAGCGACCAGCAGGCCGGCGCCGGCCTCCGCGACCAGCTCGCCGCAGCCGCAGTCTCCGCCGACGATCACCGGCGCACCGCAAAGCAGGCCCTCGAACGGCACGAGGCCGAACACCTCCCGCGCGGACGCGTACACGAGTACGTCCGCGTCGACGAGCAGCCCGAGGCGCGCCCGACCCTCCAGCGTCCCGAGGTAGTGGGCGTTCCCCGGCGGTAGCGGCATCCCGCGGGCGCTGCCGGCCACGGCGAGCCGCACGCCCGGCAGCTGCGCGCAGGCCGCGACCAGGTGCTCGACGCCCTTCCGGGGGCTCACCTGCCCGAGGTACACCACGAGGGGCCCGGGACCCCAGCCCTGCTCCCGCCGGAACGCGCCGCGCTCCGGGAGGTCGTCGAACTCGGGCAGCACCAGGCCGTTCGGGATGCGGCGAATGCGGGCCGCCGGGACGCCAGCGAGCAGCAGGTCGCGGACCTCAGCCCGGCTGGTGGCCACCACCGCCTGCGCGCGCAGCGGCACGTCACCGTCGAACAGCGCGTCCCAGAGCACCTTCACGCCCAGCTTCGACTCGTGGCGCGGGAGCGTCCCGTTCGGGGTGTGAACCACGGGCACGCCCTTGGACACCGCGGCCCGGAAGGCGAGGAAGTTCAGCAAGTGGCGGTGCCCGTGCAGGTGTACCACGTCGACGCCGTCCAACGGCGGCGCGGTGGTCGGCACGAACAGCTGGTGCCGCCACGCGAGGCGGTTGGACGCGAGCCGGGACACGCGCACGTCGACGCCGTCCACCACGCGCGCGGCGGGCTCGTTCGAGCGGCCGGCAGCGTCGAACGCGTCGGTCGTCCACACCCGGACGTCCAGCCCGGCCCGCGCCTGGGACCGCGCGAGGGCCACCACCACGCGGGGGATGCCCCCATAGGCCCACGTCGGCGGGTAGTAAGGCGTGACGTGGAGCACCCGCATTGCGGCCGGAGTATCAAGAAACGCTCCTCGTGTGGCGGGCGCCCGGCGCCGTGGCCCCCGCTTGGCGCGCCGATCGGTTACGCTGGGCGGCCGGAGCTCGCATGCGCCTGATCCTCATCTCCTTCGTCGGCTTGTCGTCCCTGCTCGCCGGGTGCGCAGACGCGCATGACTGCAACAAGTCCTGCGAGAAGCTCTTCGGCCAGCAGGCCGGCGAGTGCAACATCCCGATCCCCGGGCACACGGGCGACGAGATGCTGACGATGTGCGAAGACCACTGTGAGCAGGCGATGAGCCAGGCGGGCGAGGCGGGTGACTACAACCCGAACGAGCGCACGTCCGGTAACGAGGACGTCGCGCTCGAGAACGACGCGCAAGCGGCGCTGTGGATGCAGTGCGTCGACGAGACCGCGTGCGACGACCTGAAGTCGAACTACTGCGCGCCGACCACCAACTTCCCGTAGGTCACGTGCACGCACCTCGCTGGCTCCCGGTCGCCGGGCTGATCCTGCTCTCTAGCCTCGGGGGCGGCTGCAAGGCCTCCTGCGCCGACGTGTGCGACAAGCTGGTCGACTGCGACGGGCTGCCGACGCAGCGGATGAGCAGCGCCGAGTGCGAAGAGTCGTGCAAGCAAGAGTCGGAGCTATACGACAGCTGGGGCGACGTGCAGAAGCAGGACGCGTTCCAAGCCGAGCTCGACTGCCTGCGGGACGAGACCTGCGAAGACATCGCGGCCGACACCTGCTACGACGAAACCACCTGGGCCTACTGAACCCCAGATGATGCGATTCCCCGCGATCGCGACGGTGAGCATGCGCGGGCTCGTGCTGGCCACGTTGCTGACCGGGTGCCCGCACCCGCCGCCGTTGCCTACTGCGCAGGACCCCACCTCGCTGCTCGAGCGGGCGCTCACACTCCCGGCGACGGAGCCGGTGTCGAACCGGTTCAGCATCCACATCCACACGCCGGACCAGGACGTCACCGCCTGGGGCGGGCTCGTGATCCGGGCGCCGGACCAGTTCCGCATCGAGGTCGCGGGGCCGATCGGGCCGCCGGTGCTGATCGTCGCGTGCGACGGCCACTCGGTGAACGCGTGGCTGGCGCCGAAGCAGACGTTCTACGCGGGCCCGGACGCCGACACCACGCTCCGCGCGATCACGGGCGGGGCCGCGGGGCTCGAGGTGGTCACGGCGCTGCTCGTCGGCCAGGTCTCGGCGTCGCTCGGCACGCCCGCCGGCTCGGCATCGGCGCCGCCTTACGAGTGGAAGTGGTGGTGGACCGCCCCGGACGGGTCGCGCCTGACCACGGGGCTGGACACGCGAACCACGCGCTTGTTGGACGTCACGGCCCAGGACCCCGCGGGGCGGGTCCTGCTCGGCGCGAAGCTGACGCACGCGGACCTCACGTCGCGCTACCCAACGCGCCTCTCGGCGGACCTGCCGACGCTGTACACCTCCGTCCAGGTCGACTTCGGAGAGTGGCGGCCCGCGACGCCCAAGGATGCCGCCTTCACCATCACGCCCCCGGCCGGGGCGACGATGAAGCAGCTGGGCGCGCCCGCGACGCCGGAGGGGTAGGTGCCCCTCCCCGCCTCTGGAAACCTCCGCTTCCTCACGCGCCTCCTGGAGCTCGTCTACGGCGGCGTGCGGCGCCCGCGCTCGATGGCCCAGGTGCTGGACGAAGACGTGCGGCGCGTCACCGCCTCGCTCGACACGGGCGAGTGGCTCGGCGTGCTGACCTGGGACGGCGACGTGCAGCTCACCCCCCGCGGGGTGCGGATCGCAGCGAGCACCCGGCGGCGGTCGCTCTGGGCCGAGGTGGTCGCCGATCACCCGTTCTTCGTGGCGCACCGCGACGCCACCGGGGAAGAGCTGCTCGCCATCGCCTCCGCAGAGGAGCCGGTCCCCGCGCGTGCCCGGCGCCACGCGCTCGCGCTTGGCCGGATCGCCCGGGTCGCCCGGCGGGCGCCGCCCAGGCAGCCGCGACAGCTCGTGATGGAGTTCCCGGCGCGCGCCGCCGAGGCGCGGCCGGGGGTGGACCTGCGAGCCGGCCTCGACGACAACCCCGATGTTTACGCGATCGTGCTCCGTGCTCTGCTCGACCACGGCGAGGTGTCGCCGGGCCAAGTGCGCGCGATGTTGGACCGCTGCGGCGGCGAGCGCTGCGGGATCGGCGGATACCTGGCCATGGCCGTGCGCCGCGGGGATGCCCGTCGCTTCGGGGACGTGCTCGTCGTCACGCCGGGCGCCATCCGCCGGGCGGACGTCGCCGACTCACCGGTCACCGTCGCGCTGTCGGACCCCGAGCTGCGGGTGCAGATCCTCGCGCACCTGGCCGACGGGACGCCGGTCGCGCCGCGCTTTCGCCCCTGGCTCACCCGCCTGTTCGGCGCGGCCACCATCGCGACGGGGCTCACCCGCGTGCTCTTCGACCGGCCGCTCGCGAGCGTCCCCGTGGCGGCGGACCCCGGCCCGGAGATCGACCCCGAGCCCGTCGCGTTCTTGGACGGGCACGAGAGGCGCGGCCTCGCCGTCGCGGTGCCGAGCTCGCTTCGTCAGCTCACGACCGGGCTCTCCGGGATGAACCGCGCGCTCCGCGCCCAGTCGACCCAGGCGTCGAGCGTGCCGACCCCCGTCGACCGCAAGCTCGTCGTCCACGGCGGATTGACCCGCCCCGGCGAGCAGCCCCCTCGCGCGATCCCCGACGGCGTCTCCTTGCGGCTCCGCGCCGTGCAGAACGCCCCTGCGTTCGGCCTCCTCGCCGCGCTGGGCCTGCTCGACCGCCGGGGGCGTGTGCGCCTCCGGAGCCACGGCCACGACGTCGTCATCGAGGCCCCCGGCCGGCGCCCGGGCACCGGGGCGAGCATGGACCTGCTGATCCGCACGCTCGCGCACGCCCGGGGCTGGTACTACACGCAGGGGCTCGGCTGGGCGGAGGTCGCCGAGCTCGCCGACGGGATAGGTCTGTTGACCACCGTCGGGGACCGCCTGACCCTCGACGAGACCTTCTTCCACCGGCTGCAGACCGACCCCGAGCACCGCGGGATCTACGAGAGCCTCCAGCCGCTCGCCGAGAGCCTCACAACGCGCCTGCGGGCAGTGGAATGACGACCGATACCCGCCGGATCTTCGTGCACCCCGAGCGGGCCGCGACGCCGCTGCTCACCCCCTGCCTCGGGGCCGCGCGCATCGCTCGCGCCGATGGCGCGTGGGTCCGGGACACGGGCGGCCACGCCGTGCTCGTCAACGTCGCCCCTACGCCCGGCAACACGTCCCCGCAGGTCGCCACGGGGCTCCTGCTCACCGTGCCCGAGGCGCTGGTCCCCGCGCTGGACCTGATGTGGCGAGGGCCCGCCATCACGCTCGGCACCGCCTGGGTCACGCTCTCGCTCCGACGGGACCCCGTGTCCGCCTGGGTGATCCAAGACCTGCGGCACGCGCGCATGTACGCCTACCGGATCCCGCGCGGGCTCGCCGTTGTCTAGCGCCGAGATCCCCTGGGAGGAGTGGTCGGACGCCGCGTTCGAGCGCGCGCGCGCCGAGGGGAAGCCCATCGCGCTGCACATCGGCGCGACCTGGTGCCACTGGTGCCACGTGATGGACGAGGGCAGCTACACCTGGGGCGGCGTGAGCGCGCTGATGGCCGAGCGGTTTGTGTGCATCCGCGTGGACACGGACCGCCGACCGGACCTCAACGAGCGCTACAACCAAGGCGGGTGGCCCACCTTCGCGGTGCTCGACGCCGCGGGGGAGGTCCTGATCGGCCGGACCTATGTCCCCGGACCCGAGCTGCACGCGCTGCTCAGGAGCGCGTCAGACCCCACGTCGCGCTGGTCGCTCGCGCCGGAGCCAGCGCCTGAGCTCGCCCGGTCGACCATCGTGCCGGTCAATATCTTCGCGCGCGTCCAAGAGGCGTGGGACCCGTACAACGCGGGGTTCGGCGAGCTGCAGAAGTTCCCGCACCCGGGCGTGCTGGAGTGGCTCGCGGACCGCGCCGCCCGCGGGGACACGTGGAGCCACGACGCGCTCGGGAAGACGCTGGTCGCGATGGCCACGAAGGGCATGTACGACCCGGTGGAGGGGGGCTTTTTTCGCTATGCGACCCAGGACGACTGGACGGCGCCGCACTACGAGAAGCTGCTCGAGGACCACGCGCGCCTGCTGGCCGTCTACGCACGCGCGGCGGGCCCCGGCGGGCCGGCGGCGGCGACCGCCCTCGCGACGCTGGACACGGCCATCCAGTGGCTGCTCGCGACGCTGTACGACCCAGCTACGGGCGCGTTCTTCGGCAGCCAGGACGCAGACGAAGGGTACTACGCGCTCGGCCGGGGTCACCGCGGCCGGGGCAGCGGCGTAGACGGCCCGGCCGTCGACCGCACGGTGTACGCCGGGTGGAACGGGCTCGCCGCCTCGGCGCTCGTGGCGACCGCGGGCGCGCTGGGCCGGCCAGGGCTGGTGGGCGTCGCCCGCGGCGTCGTCGAGCACCTGTGCACCCTGGTGGACGCGGACGGCCGGGTGACGCGCCACGTCGGCGGGGTCGCGGGGCTGCTCGAGGACCAGGTGCACGTCGCGGAGGGCTTTGTCGCGGTCGGACGCGCGCTCGCCGAGCCGGCGTGGTTCGAGCGGGCCGCGGGGGTGCTCGGGTGGGCGTGGGCGCAGCTCAAGGTCGAGGACGGCGGGCTGTGGGACAGGGCGCCGGGCGTGGCTGGACGGCTGCGGCACGTGCGCCGAAACGTGCACGGGAACGCGGCGTTCGCGAAGGTGGCCGGCACGCTGGGGGACCTGGTGGGGGGCCCGTGGCCGGCGCGCGCCGACGAAGCCGCCGCCGCCGCGCTCGCCGAGAGCGACGACTGGGGGTTCTTCGCAGCGCCGGCCGCGCAGGCCGCCGAGCGCCGGGCCGCGCGACGCGTCGTGATCAAGGTGGCGAGCCCCGGCTGGCCCCTGCCTCCGCTGTTGCTCCAAGGCCTCGGCGAGCCGCACCCCGAGTGCACCTGGGTGGGCGTGCGCGAGGGTGTACCCGACGGGAAGGCGATGGCCTGCTCCGGGTCTGCCTGCGCGCGCCCGACGGCGGAGCCCGCGGAGCTCGCGGCAGCCATTCGGGCGCTGAGGGCGTAGCCAGGGAGGCCGAGGCGAGGCGTGCCGGGGCAAAAACAAACAGCGGTGGCCGGCAAAATTACCGGCCACCGCTGGCATCCTCTCCCGGCGGGTCAGGGCACGAGAGACATCGTCGAGAGGGGGCGAACTGGACTAAAGCAAGCGCTATGCCACATGGTACAACGCCGACAGTTTCTCAATTCGAGCCGACGGGGGCGACCTGGAAGTCGCGCACCCCGGTCCCTACTGCGCGGGCGGCATCGCGTCCGGCGGGATCGCGCGGACCTCGGCGACGCTGATCTGCGCGCCGTCGAAGCCCTCGCTCTCGAGCCGGATGTCGACGCCTTCGACCCAACGGTCCACGATCTTCGGGTCCGTCGCCATCATCTCGGTGAACAGCTGCTCGGTGAGGATGCGGTCGACCGCCGCCTTGTCGCGCGGCTCGGCCTTCAGCGTGCCGATCATCGTCGAGCTGTTGGGCTTGAGCACACCTTCGACGGCGACTTCCTTCTCCTCCAGCTGCTTCCCGTCCTTGTCCTTGATCGTGGCCTTCAGCTTCACGTCGGTCATCCCGAACGTCGAGTTGTTGCCGATCATGAAGATGAAGTTCGTGATGTTCTTGTTCCCGTTCTCCGGGACCAGGCTCCACGAGCTGTTCACCACGGTGACGAACTGGTCCGGGTAATACAGCGGCTTGTACTGCAGCTGCGTCGGCCCGTCGGCGAAGAAATACGCCGGGATGACGTCGGTGATCCGCGCGTAGCCCTCGGCCCCGTTGCCCTTGAGGTGGTACCAATCCCCGCGCTTCCCGAGCAGGTCGGCCTTCGAGTTCTTCAGGAGCGTCCCGACTTGAGACCCGCCGCCTTCGCTCGCGTAGAGCGGTGCGGGGTCTGCCGTGACGAGCACCTCAGTGTACGACAAGCCGCTCTTGCCGCCGATCAGCTCCAGGTCTTCCGGCTGGGGCATGTCCTGGGAGAGCCCGTAGGCGTACACCCAGCAGCCTACTGCCGCGATCGCCAACGCCCCGGCGAGGCCCCAACGGATCACCGGCGAGAGCTCGGTAGATGCAGGCGCAACGTCGGCATCTTCGCGAAGCACGGTCTTCAGCTCCGGCAGCTCCACGGCGTAGATCCACTCCGCGGCGCCCGGGGGCTGCAGGATGTCGCCAGCCGAAAACTTGCCTTCCTTCGCGAGCTTCTTGAGCTCATCGATGGTGGCGGCGCTGAACTGGTGTCCGCTGGCGTTGATCATCCATCGAGACATGATGGCTCCTGCAAGGGTGGGAGCCCCGAATACCGGCGCTTCCCCTTGGGAGCAAGGGAACCACCCCCGGGTTTACTGATCATTTACGGGTGACGTTCGGCGCCCGAAAGGCTATCTCTCCGCCCCCCGAGAAGGAGCCCGAGTGCCGTTCAAGCCCCTGCGCCTGTTGATCGCCTATGACGCCGCCGGAAATCGCTGCGGGCGCGTGGTCAAGCGGATGAAGGAGCTCCTGGAGGCGCGGGCGTTCGAGGTCGACGAGCTGGAGATTGGCGCGGCGGTCCCAGATCTCGACGACTACCAGGGCGTGATCATCGGGACGCCGGTGATGGGTCTCTCGCTGCGGGACAAGGGCCCGACGGAGAAGGTGGCCGCGTTCATCCGGGAGACCGAGGGGCTCGACGAGAAGAAGGTAGCGCTCTTCTGCGTGTTCGACGTGCGGCCCGGGACCGTGTTCGACCGGATGAAGAACCTGCTCAACGAGCGCGGCTCGGACGTCGTCACCGAGTACCCGTACTGGCGGCTGCAGCCGCGGGACGGCGAAGACGGCTTGCCCGCGGAGTGCATGATCCGGATCCGCACGCGCTGACCGCCAGCCCCGAGGCGAAGTGGCGCCAGCCGCCAGCTTCGGTGTGACGCAGCCCCGCGGGGTGACTACGCTCTGCCCGAGAACCTCGGATCCAATGCCCCGCAACATCGCCAATTTTGCGCTCGTCGCGCTCACGCTCTTGCTCGGGCTCCTGGTCGCCGGGGCTGTCGCCGCCCGCCATGGCACAAAATCGGTCCAATACAGCGAGTTCAAGCAGCTGGTCTCCACCGACAAGGTCAAGGAGGTCACCTTCAGCGGGTCGAGCATCGTCGGGACGTTGAAGGAGCCCGTCGAGGGCGCCACGCAAGTCGCGGCGCTGACGATCCCCGAGGACGACTCGCTCGTGAAGATCCTGCAGGAGAAGCAGATCGCGTACGGCGCCGTGTCGGAGGCCGGCTGCAACGACGGCGTCATGTTCGGGATGGCCGCGCTGTTCGCGCTCTCGTTGTGGATGTTCATCGGCCGGCAGGGCCAGGGCGGGAACGGGCCGGGCGTCGCGACGTTCGGCCGGTCCTCTGCGCGCCTGGCGCCCGTCGAGGGGACGGGCGTGACGTTCAAGGATGTCGCCGGCATCGACGAGGCGAAGGAGGACCTGGACGAGATCGTGCAGTTCCTGAAGACCCCCGAGCGCTTCACGCGCCTCGGCGGCAAGATCCCGAAGGGCGTGCTGCTGATCGGGCCGCCCGGCACAGGCAAGACGCTGCTCGCGCGCGCGGTCGCGGGTGAAGCCGGCGTGCCGTTCTTCAGCATCTCCGGCTCCGACTTCGTCGAGATGTTCGTCGGCGTCGGCGCCGCTCGTGTCCGCGACCTGTTCAAGCAGGCGACCGAGCGCGCCCCGTGCATCATCTTCATCGACGAGATCGACGCCGTGGGCAAGGCCCGCGGCGCTGGCGGCCCCGTCGGCGGCCACGACGAGCGCGAGCAGACGCTGAACCAGCTGCTCGTCGAGATGGACGGGTTCGACGGGCGCAAGGGCATCATCATCATCGCCGCGACGAACCGCCCCGAGACGCTCGACCAGGCGCTGCTGCGCGCCGGCCGGTTCGACCGCCAAGTCATCGTCGACCCCCCGGACGTGCGCGGCCGCGAGGCGATCTTGCAGGTGCACGCCCGCGGCATGCGGATCGACCCCGCGGTCGAGATGCGGGAGGTCGCCCAACGCACGTCCGGCTTCACCGGTGCCGATCTGGCGAACGTGCTGAACGAGGCCGCGCTGTTGGCGGCGCGGCGCTCGAAGGACATGATCACGTTCGCCGAGATCGACGAGGCCGTCGAGCGCCTCTCGCTGGGCGTCGAGCGCAAGTCCCGCCGGATCTCAGACGAGGAGCGCCGGATGACCGCCTACCACGAGGCCGGGCACGCCCTCTGCGCCGCGGCGTCCGAGCACTCGTTCCCTGTGCAGAAGATCAGCATCATCCCCCGCGGCATGACCGGCGGCGTCACCCGGTTCACCCCGCCGGAGGGGCGCATCGGCTTCACGCGTAGCGAGCTGCTCGCGCGGCTCACCACCGGCCTCGGCGGCATGGCGGCGGAGGAAGAATTCATGGGCGACATCACCACGGGCGCGAAGAGCGACATCGCGCAGACCTCGTCGATCGCCCGCTCGATGATCACCGAGTATGGCATGTCCGAGCGCCTCGGCGCGGTTCACTACGGCAGCGACCGGCCCAACGCGTTCGGGGGCGCCACGCGCGACGTCGTCATCGCGGACGAGACGGCCCGCGAGGTTGACGCCGAGGTCCGCCGGCTGGTTGACGAGGCGCGGGAGCGCGCGCGCTCGGTGATGCGCCAGAACCGCGAGCTGATGGAGGAGATGATGACCTACCTCGTCGAGAACGAGGTGATGGACGGCGACATGCTCAAGGATTTCACGGGCCGGGTTCGGAAGCTGACGCTCGTCCCGCAGATGACGACGGCCTGACCAGTGCGTGATCTCCGGACATTCCTCGCCGCGCTGCGGGCAGAGGGCGAGCTGGTCGAGGTCGAGGCTGAGGTGGACCCCTACCTGGAGCTCGCCGAGGTTCACCGCAGGGTGATCGCCGCCAACGGGCCTGCGATCTTGTTCAAGCGGGTCAAGGGCTCGACGTTCCCGGTGGTGACGAACCTGTTCGGCACCAAGAAGCGGGTGGACCTCGCGTTCGGCACCCGCGCCGCCGAGTTCGTCCGCCGCGTGGCGCAGCTGCCGCACGTGCTGATGCCACCGTCGTTCTCGAAGGCCTGGGCGCAGCGCGACCTGGCGTGGCAGGGCCTCTCGCTCGGCTTGAACCGCAGCGGGAGCGGCCCCGTGACCGAGGTCCAGTCCCGGCCGGGCGATCTCACGAAGATCCCGATGCTGACGTGCTGGAAGAAGGACGGCGGCGCGTTCGTCACGCTCCCCCTCGTCTACACCGAGCACCCGGAGAACCACTCGCACAACCTCGGGATGTACCGAATCCACAGGCACGGCCCGAACCTGACCGGCATCCACTGGCAGATCGGCAAGGGCGGCGGGTTCCATCACCACCTCGCGGAGCAGCGCAACGAGGCGCTGCCAGTCAACCTGCTCGTCGGCGGCGCCCCGGGGCTCATCTGCTCGGCGATCGCGCCGCTGCCGGAGAACGTCCCCGAGCTGCTCCTGGCCTCGCTCCTCGTCGGAGAGCGCCTCCGCACGTGCGACAACCCCGTTGGCCCGCTGCAGCTGGTCGCTGACGCCGAGTTCGCGATCGTCGGCAAGGTGCCCGCGCACCGTCGCCACCCCGAGGGCCCGTTCGGCGACCACTACGGCTACTACTCGCTCGAGCACGACTACCCGGTGATCGAGGTCGACGCCGTCTGCCACCGCAAGGACGCCATCTGGCCCGCGACGGTCGTCGGCAAGCCGCGGCAGGAGGACTTCTACATCGGGGACTTCCTGCAAGAGCTGCTCTCGCCGCTCTTCCCGCTCGTGATGCCCTCGGTGCGCGACCTCTGGTCGTACGGCGAGACCGGCTACCACGCGCTCTCCGCCGCCGTCGTGCACGAGCGCTACTCCCGCGAGGCGCTGGGGAGCGCGTTCCGCATCCTCGGCGAAGGCCAGCTCTCGCTCACGAAGTTCCTGATCCTCGTCGACAAGCCGATGGACCTGCGGGACTTCCGCGGGGTGTTCGAGCACGTGCTCGCGCGGTTCCGCCCGGAGCAGGACCTCTACGTGTTCGCCAACACGTCGATGGACACGCTGGACTACGCGGCGTTCGAGCACGGCGAGGTCAACAAGGGCAGCAAGGGCGTCATGCTGGGGGTCGGCGACCCCGTGCGCGAGCTGCCGCGTGCCTTCAACGGCGCGCTTCCAAGCGGGGTGCGCGGCGTCGCGGTGTACTGTGGCGGCTGCCTGTTGGTGGAGGCGCCCGCGTTCGCCGACGAGCCAAGCGCCGGCGATCGCCTCGCCAGCGGGTTTCCGGGGTGGCCGCTGGTGGTGCTCGTCGACGACGCGAAGCGGGCCGCGAGCTCGGACGCGCGCTTTTTGTGGACCGCGTTCACGCGGATGGAGCCCGCCGGCGATCTCCACGGCCAGCAGCGGATCGTGCGCAACCACGTCACGTTCACCGGGACCGTGGTGCTCGACGCGCGGATGAAGCCCTGGTACCCGGAGGAGCTGTTCTGCGACCCCGATACGGCCAAGCTCGTGAGCGCGCGCTGGGGCGAGTACTTCCCCGGCGGGAAGATCGCGATGGGCGACTCCGACACCGGCCACCTGTGAAGCCGGGCGACCGGTGAAGTTAGCGGCGGTGAGCTTGCCCGGCAGCGGGGGCGACCGCACAGCCTTGGTCACCGACGCCGTCCGGGCCGCGAAAGCGGGTGGAGCGGACCTGGTGGTGTTGCCCGAGGCGACGTTGCCCGGGTACGCCCACCGGCGCACCGACGCCACCGACGCGGCGCGCTCGCTCGCGGGGGCGCTCGCCCGGGACCTCGACATTCACGTCGCCATCGGGTTCTTGGACGGCGACGGGTGCGCACTTGGCCTCGCTGGGCCGGGGACCTGGGCCGCGTACCAGAAGCGCTTCCCCTCCCCCGCGGAGTCTCGAGCGTGGGCCCCGGGCGCCTTCCCCGCCGTCGTGCCCACGCCGTTCGGGCCGGTCGGGTTGGCGATCTGCGCCGACGTGCTTCAACTCTCCACCTGGGCCGAGCTCGCCGCTGCGCAGGTCGTGGCCGTGCTGGTCGCCGGCGCGTGGCCGGCCTACGCAACGCCCGCGCCCCCCGGGCTCGGCTGGCTCTGGCGGGACTCCAACGCCTACCGCGACGACCTCCTCGCCCGCGCATCCCGCTCTCTCGGGGCCCCCGTCGCGTTCGCGAACGCGTCCGGCCCCCTCCCCGGCGGAGATCACCTGGCGGGCGGCGCCACCGCGTGGTCCGGCGGCCAGGTGTTCCACGACCCGCACCTGGTCGTCGTCGAGGCCGTCCGCGGGCCACCGGGCCCCGCGCTGACTCACCAGGGCGCGTGGCGGGCGTTCGCGCCGACGTACCGGCTCGCCGCGCGCGTCGTCCACCACACCTCGCGCCTGCCCCGGTAGTCCGCGGGACGCCGGCCCAGGTTGGCGTGCGGTGCCACGTCGGCCGGCGTTATAGGTCGCCGCCCTTAGACAGGAAGAAGTGGAATGCAACGCGTCGCCGCCCGCACCGATCCCGGAAAGAAGCGCCAGCACAACGAAGACGCGATGGCGTCTCTGCCGGAGCAAGGCATCTACGTCGTCGCCGACGGCGTCGGCGGGCGAGCAGCAGGGGAGGTCGCCGCGGAGATCTGCGTAGACGCGTTTCGCGTCGCCGCCCCGGTGATCGCCGAGCGGGTGTCGAGCTTCAACGGGACGCCGAGCCTGGAGACGCGCAACGCCGTGCTCCTCGCGATGGACGACGCCTGCCAGTCCGCGAGCCGGCGCATCTACGAGACCGCCGAGCTCGAGGCCAAGGCCGGGATGACGACCACGCTGGTGGCCGCCGTGTTCGGCAGCGGCACCGCGTTTCTGTGCCACGTCGGTGACTCGCGGGCGTACCTGGTGCGCGAGGCCAAGGTGCACCAGCTCACCGAAGACCACTCGATGGTCAACGAGCTCGTGCGGAGCGGGAAGATGACGCTGGTCGAGGCCCGCGCTTCTCGCCACCGCCACGTGATCACGCGCGCCGTCGGCCTGTACCCGACCGTGCAGCCGTCGCTCGCGGCCGTCGACGTCTCGAACGGGGACCGCTACGTCCTGTGCTCAGACGGGCTCTCGGACGTCGTCCCCGAGGCCCTGATCGCCGAGCACGGCTCGATCCCGAACCTCGAGTCGGGCGTCGAGGCCCTGCTGCAGGCCGCGCTCGACAAGGGCGGCCCGGACAACATCACGATCATCCTGGTCGACCCGTCGAGCGGTGAGCGCGTAGACGAGGCCGTCGCGCGCGCGAAGCTGATCGAGCCGCTGTTCTTGTTCAACGACATGCCATACGCGCAGCGGCTGCAGGTCTCGCGCATCATGAAGGAGCACTACTTCGCGCCGGGCGACGAGCTCATGCGGGCCGGGGACGTCGAGCGCAGCATGTACGTGATGCTCGACGGGGAGGTCTCGGTGGAGCGCGAGGGGCTGGAGCTCGCGCGCCTGGTGGCCGGCGATCACTTCGGGGAGATCTCGCTGATCGACCACGGACCGCGGGCGGCGACCATCCGGGCGACGTCGTTCGGCAGCGCGATCAGCGTGAGCGCGGACGCGCTGGAGGCTTTCTGCCGCGAGGAGCCCGTGCTCGGCAACGCGCTGCTGTGGAAGCTCCTGAACGTGATGGGCCAGCGCCTCCGGCGCGCGAACGAGCGCCTCGCGGTGGTCCAGGGCGGCGTGCGGTAGCGGTCGCGAACCCCTTCGCGCCGCGGCTCAAACCCGGCGCGACAACAGTTCGCCATCCCGCAAGACCACCAGCACGGTGCAGGTGGCCTTCACCGACTCCACCTTGAACGCCCAGGTCGCCGGCTGCCCGGCGATGCCGCCCATCATCGCGACGCCGTCCGAGCTGCGGCCGAGCTCACGCGCGACGGCGTCGCGGTCGTCCGCCGGGACGCCGTGCAGGTCCCAGCGGGTCAGCTTGCGCCCGCGCAGCGCGAAGAAGATCGGCATCGGGACCGGCCCTGCGAGCAGCTCCTCGCGCATGATCGTCGGCAGGAGGTCGGGCAGCGCGGGGATCGGGCGCCGGAGCTCGATGATGGTGCCGGGGATGGTGCTCAAGGCGCGAACTCGACGACGCACGGCGCGAGCCAGCCGGCAGCCGCGCCGTCGGCGAGCAGCTCTCGGATGCCCTGCCGGCCGTCGTCGCCGTAGGTGAGCGTGTCGGCGTTCGCGTACAGCGACAGGTAGTGGTCGACCTGCTCGCGGCGCTTCAGCGGCCCCGGGCGGGTGAGCAGCCACGTGATCGCGGCCTCGCGATCGTCCAGCGCGTGTGCGATCGACGCGCGGAGCACGCGGTTCGCGACCTCGAGCACGGGGGCGGGCAAGTCACGCCGAATCACGTTGCCGCCGAGCGCGAGCGGCAGCCCGGTGCGCGCGGCCCAGGCCTCACCGATGTCCATCACCCGCGCGAACCCCTCGTCCGCGAACGTCAACCGCCCCTCGTGGATGACGAGCGCGGCGTCGAGGTCTTGTGCGGGGTCGCGCAGCGCGTCGAAGGTGCGTGACGGCGGGTCGATCGGCACCACCACCGGCTCGAACCGGGACGCGCTGGGCACAGAGCCGGTGAGCAGGCGCAGCACCAGGCACGCGGTCGTGGTCAGGCCCGGGACCGCGATGCGGGGGACCGGCCCCGGCGCGTCGCCGAGCAGGGCCGCACGGACCGCATCCACGCGGTCGGGGGCGGCGATGACCACGGGGCCGTAGCCCCGCCCGACAGACCCGCCGTGGTCCAGGAGCACGTACCGGTGCGCGATCGCCGGGTAGTGCGCGATGCTGATGGCGGTCACGTCGGGAGCATCCGACGCCGACGCGACGTGGTTCAGCGCGTCGGTGTCGCGGGCCACGAGGTCGAACTCCAGCCCCTCGAGGTCGATCAGGCGGTGCTCGATCGCGCGGAACATGAACCGATCATCCGCGTCGGGGCTGATCGCACAGCGAATTCGCATGCCTTGACTTAACCCAGCGCCGCGTCGGCGGTCGACGCGAGCGCCAAACCGTGCCGTTCGGCTGCGCCTCGCGCACAGTTTGGGATAGACCGACCGAGGAGTTTTGATTGGCCCGTCGCGACTACTACGATGTGCTCGGCGTCAAGAAGAACGCCGGCCCCGACGAGATCAAGCGAGCGTTTCGTACGCTGGCGCTGCGCTACCACCCCGACAGGAACCAGGGGGACGCCGACGCTGAGCGGAGCTTCCGCGAGGTCGCCGAGGCCTGGAGCGTGGTCGGAGACCCCGAGAAGCGGGCGAGGTACGACCGGCTCGGGCCGCTGTACACCGACAGCGGGCGGCCTCCGTCGTCCGACCAGGTCAACGACATGCTCCGGGAGACGTTCGGGAACCTCTTCCGTCGGCGTCGCGCGGAGGTCGGGGAAGACCTGACCTACACGCTGTCCGTGAGCCTGGAGGACGCCGCGAAGGGCATCGAGCGCACGCTCGTGATCCAGCGGCAAGTGCGCTGCGTGCGGTGCGACGGCAGCGGCGATCACCCTGAGAACCGCATCCCGTGTGCATCCTGCGGGGGCTCGGGCAAGTCCGCGACCCGGCGCCTGTTCCGTAGCGAGTGCGTGGCGTGCGACGGGAAAGGGTACAAGCCCACCAACCGCTGCGACCGCTGCAACGCAGAAAAGCGGGTGCCGTTGGAAGAGACGCTCCGCGTCAAGGTTCCCCCAGGGGTGGCTACCGGATCCAAGCTGCGCCTCCGCCAGAAGGGCAACGACACGTTGCCGGTCACGGGCATGGCGCCGGGCGCTACCGGTGACCTCTACGTGCTCGTGAATGTGGAGGAGCACGCGCTGTTTCGGCGCCGTGGGCCCGACCTGCTCTGCGAGGTCCCCGTCGGCTTCGCCGATCTCGCGCTCGGGGCAGACCTCGTGGTCCCCACGCTCGAAGGGACGACGACCATCCGGATCCCGCCAGGTACACCGTCGGGGAAGTCGTTCCGGCTGCCCGGCCGCGGCCTGCCCGGGGACTCCGGGAAAGGAGACCTGCACGTGAAGGTAGACATCGAGACCCCGACCGTGCTGTCCGCCGATGCCCGCGCGGCGCTGCAGGCGTTCGCGACGGCAACGGCGGGGGCGTCCCACCCCAAGCGCACTGAGTTCCAGGACGCGGTGCGGGGCCGCCGATGAGCTCACTCAGCGCTCGCCTCCTGGTCACGCTCGTGCTCGCAGCGGGCCTCGCGCCCACCGCGAACGCCGCCAAGCTCCCCGCGGCGGTGCTCGACGCGCTCGGCAACTCCAACCGCAAGCAGGCCATCAGCCGGCTGATCGAGGCCGCCGCCGCGGAGACGGACTCCACCGCGAAGGCGTTCGACCTGCTCTACGTCGCCGAGCTCAAGCGGCTCGCGGGCGACGACACCGCGCGGGCCACGTTCGAGCAGGTCGCTGGGGAGTACCCGTCCTCAGGCGCCAAGAACGCCGCGGTGCTCGGGATGGCGCTGGTCGACGCGAAGGGCGCAGCGTCGGGCAACGCCCGGTCGACGCTGGAGCTCATCAACGACGTCGGCGTGCCGGACACGATGAACGCGGACAGGTGGCTCTTGATCGCGCTCGCCCGGGCCGGCGACGGAGCCTCGCTCGACAAGGTGCGGGAGGCCGCCGACAAGGCGATCCAGGCCTCCGAGTCCGACGGACCGACGCAAAAGCGCATCGCCCGCGCCGTCGCAGCCCTCGACCTCGACAAGCCCCCGGCGTCCGAAAACCCGGACCAATCCCCGGATGACGCCGCGCTCGCCCGCATCCGGACCAGCTTGCGCGCGGGGGACCTGGACACGGTCAAGCAGGAGGCGTCCACGTTCCAGTCCCGCTTCCCGAGCTCCCCGCACACCACCGAGGTCGCGACCGCCGCCGCGCGCGCAGCCGCCAACCGCCCGCCCGACTTCCACCGCATCGCGGTGCTGCTGCCGTTGACGGGCAAGTACGCCCAGCCCGCCGCTTCGCTGCGGAGCGCCATCGAACAAGCGGGCGCGCAGCTCGGCGGCGACTACACGCTCGCGTTCTACGACACTGCGGGGTCGCCCGACCAGTGCTCGACGGTGCTGCAGAAGGCGGTGATCGAAGAGGGCGCCACGATCGTGATCGGGCCGCTCACAAAAGAGGAGGCCGCGAAGTGCGCCCCCGCCGCGCAGGCACTCCACACGGCGATGCTCACGTTGACGTCCTCCGCAGACGTGCTCGCGGCCGGCGACCAGATTTTTCGGCCTTACCCGACCAGTGAAGAGCAGGTCCGCGCGCTCGTCGGGGAGACCCTCGGCCACCGCAGCATGCACACCTACGCGATCATCCACCCAAAGACGGTGTACGGCGAGAACGCCGCGAAGGCGTTCGTCAACGAGGTCGCGGCGGGCGGCGGATCGGTCACCATCGACATCGGGTACGACCCGGCGACGGCGGACTTCCGGTCTGTCGCCAAGCAGCTGCCGGGCAAGGCGTTCGAGGCGATCTTCATCCCCGACACCTACCAGACCGTCGCGCTGATCGCGTCGGCCATCGCGTACCAGGAGATCTCTGTCGGCGCGTTCCAGAAGCCCGACGGGCCGCCGGCCGTCCCGTTGCTGGGCTTGAACGCTTGGCACAATGACGAGATCGCGCGCCGGGGCGGCGCCTACGTGCAGGATGGCATCTTCGTCGACGCGTTCGACGCGCACTCGCTGGACCCCGCGGTCGCGAAGTTCGTGGAAGGGTGGAAGGGCGCGGCCGCCCCGAGCGTGGTGGACGCGATCGGGTACGACTCCGTGCTGCTGGCCGGCGCCGCGCTCGCCGCGGGGGGAGACCCTGCGGAGGCGCTCGCGACGGTCGAGATCAAGGGCGCCGTCGCAGGCACGCTCGGCTTCAACGCGAACCGCGAGGCGCGGCGGAGCTGGCGGCTCCTCACCATCGCGAAGACAGGCGTGGTGCCGCTCCCGAGCGTCGTGGTCCCCACCGAGGGGCAGTGACGCCCGCTGCCGACGCTCGGCACACCTCACCTCGGTGAGCGAGCGCGCGATCATCGACCTGTTCAACCGCCCTTCCCGGCGCGCCCGGGTCGGCGTCGGCGACGACGCCGCGGTGATGCCCGATGGCCAAGTGCTCACGACCGACACGATGGTCGAGGGCCGGCACTGGGACGACACCCTCTCGCCCGCCGACGTTGGCTGGAAGCTCGTTGCCGTGAACGCCAGCGACCTCGGCGCGATGGGCGCTCGGCCCGCGTGGGCGATGCTCGCGATCGCGATCCCGGACCCGCCGGATCTCGCGTGGGTCGCGCAATTCCGAGACGGCCTGTTCGAGGCCCTCGCGGCGTTCGACCTCGAGCTGGTCGGCGGCGACACCGTGTCCGCCCCCACGCGCACGCTGACGCTGTCCGTCGGTGGCTACGCCGCTCGGGGCGTCCTCCGCAGCACCGCGCGCGTTGGCGACGACGTCTACGTCACCGGGGCGCTCGGGCTCGCCGCAGAGGGCTTCCTCTCGCACCACCCCTCCCCGGCTGCCCTCGCGGCCCTCCGCCGCCCAACCCCGCCGACCACGTTCGGCGTGCTGCTCGCCGAGGCCGGCCTCCCCAGCGCGATGATGGACCTGTCCGACGGCCTGCAGAGTGACCTCGGCACGCTCTGCAGGGCCTCGGGCGTCGGCGCGGTCATCCGCCCCGAGGCGATCCCGGGCGTGCCGGACCTCGGCTGGCGCGTTTCGTTCGGCGAGGACTACCAACTGCTCTTTACGGCTCCCCCTGGGGCGCGGAGTGCGGTAGAGTCTCTCTCAGCCAGCGCTGGGGTCATCGCCACCCGAATCGGGGAGGTCGTCCCCGGCGCGTCGCCCCGGCTCATCGGCACGCCCTGGCCCGAGCCCCTGTTCACCCACTTCCCCCGATCCTCCTGCTGAACTCCCTGCTCCTGCTCGCCGCTCCCGCCTGGGCCAGCGGCTCCGAAGGGGTCGTGCTGTCCGCCAGCGAGATCCCGTCTACGCTGCTGGGCATCCTCGCGTTGCTCGGGATGTGTGCGTTCTTTGCTGGGTCTGAGAGCGCGCTGTTCTCGTTGCAGAAGGTGGACCGCCAGGCCCTCAAGGACGACGGGCGCGTTGGCGAGCTGGTGACGCACCTGCTGCATCGCCCTCAAAAGGTGCTCGCCGCGCTGCTGATCGGGAACGAGCTCTCGAACATCGGGCTCTCCACGCTGAGCGCGTCCGTGCTGCTCACGCTGGCGCCGAGCTTGCCCTGGTTGAACGTCGTGGCGGTCGCCCCCGTGCTGATCCTCTGCGGCGACGTGCTGCCGAAGACCCTTGGCCTGCGGTACAACCGCTCGCTCGTCCGCGTCATCGTGCGCCCGCTGAACTTCTGGGCGGAGATGGTGAGCCCCGTTCGCTGGGTGCTGGCCGGCGTCGTCGACGGGATCCTCCGCCTGTTCGGCATCGCGCACTTGGACGAAGACCAGGGGATCCAGGAGGACCAGCTCCGCACGCTCATCGACCAGGGCCGCGAGGTCGGCGCCATCCAGCCGATGGAGCAAGAGATCATCCACCGCGTGTTCGAGTTCGGCGAGATCGCCGTCTCCCGGCTGATGACCCCGCGGCCGGACATCTTCGGGCTGTCGATCACGACGCCCTGGCCGGACATCCTCGCGGCGGTCAAGGACCAGCGGTACAGCCGCGTGCCGATCTGGCAATCGAACCCCGACAACGTCGTGGGCATCTTGCTGATGAAGGACCTGCTCCGCCTTCGCGCCTCGGCCAAGGACCGCCCGACTACGCCGAACGTGCGCCAGATCCAAAAGATGCTGCACCCCGTGATCTACGTGCCGCCGGGCAAGCTCGCGCAGGACCTGCTGCGCGAATTCCGCTCGAAGAAGAACCACATCGCGATGGTGGTGGACGAGCACGGCACCATCACCGGGCTCATCACGCTGGACGACCTGCTCACGGAGCTCGTCGGCGAGGTTCTGGACGAGAACGACGTCGACGAGCGGGACGTCACGGTGATCGAGCCCGGCGTGTGGACCGTCCGGGCCGGAATGGACATCGAGGACTTCGGCAAGCACTTTGACCTGGAGATCCCGGAGGGCGAGTACACCACCGTCGCCGGCTTCGTGCTGCAGCTGCTCGGCTCGGCGCCGCAGAAGGCCGACGAGGTGGACTGGACCGACGACGACCGCTCGAACCGGTTCACCTTCCACGTGGCGAAGCTCGAGGGCCGCCGGATCATCGAGCTGACGCTCCGGCGCATGGTCGTGCCCGACCCGGTCCCCGAAGGCGAAGAGCAAGACAGCGGGCAGGGCGGCGCATGACCGGCGAGCTCGTCCTCATCGCCGTGCTGATCCTCGTCCAGGGTTTCTTCTCCGGCTCGGAGCTCGCGATCGTGAGCTCGGACAGGCTCGTGCTGAAGAACCGCGCGGACGAAGGCGACGCCGGCGCCGTTCGCGTCCTGGCGCTGCTCGCGCGCCCCGCGCGCCTCGTTGGGACCTGCCTCATCGGCACGAACCTGGCGCTGATCGCGGGCTCGACGGTCGCGGCCCACCTGCTGCACGAGATCGGCGACATGCCGCAGATCGTCGTGGTGCTGCTGTTCACGCCGGTGACCATCATCTTCGCCGAGCTGCTCCCAAAAAGCATCTACCGGGCGAACGCGACGCGCATCGCGCCGGTGGTGGCGCCCATCCTCACGGCGATCTCCGTGGCCCTCTCGCCGGCGCTCACCGCCGTGGAGTGGCTGTCGCGGCGGATCATGCGCGCGATCGGCGCGGGCGAGACCGAGCCCAACACGGTCCGTCGGGAGGACATCCGGCTGCTGCTCAACAACGCAGAGAAGACCGACATCCACGCAGACGAGAAGGAGATGATCCTGCGGGTCTTCCACTTCTCGGAGACGCTGGTGCAGGACGCGATGGTGCCGCTCATCGAGGTGATCGGCATCCCCGAGAACGCTACGTGTGACGAGGCGGCCGCGCTGATGGTGGAGGCGGGCTTCTCGCGCATGCCGGTGTTCCGCAAGCGCATCGACCGGATCGTCGGGCAAGTGACCCACAGCGACCTCTTGTTCGCCGCAGATGGCAACGCGCCGGTCGGCACGGTGATGCAGGAGATCCTGTTCGTCCCCGAGACGAAGCCGGTGGACGCTACGTTCCTGGACCTGCGACGGAAGCGGAAGCGGCTCGCGGTGGCGGTGGACGAGTACGGCGGGGCGGTGGGCATGATCTCAATCGAGGACATCCTCGAGGAGATCGTGGGCGACATCGACGACGAGTTCGACCGGCGGCGCCCGGTGGTGCGGCGGGTCGGCGAGAAGGAGTGGGTGGCGAGCGGCCGCGTCGAGGGCGAGCAACTGCAGGCCGCGACGGGCTTCTCGACGCCGTCGGGCGACTACGAGACGCTCGCGGGGTTCTTGCTCACCCGCTTCGGCCACGTGCCGGCGGTGGGCGAGCGCATCACGTGGGGCACCTTCGTGTTCACGGTGACGCTCGCGAACGAGCGGGCGATCCTCGAGGTCGGGATCCAGGACACGCGGTGACAGGCGCCGGTGGTCCGGGCCGCGGCGCGAGGAAGGAATCCGCGCGGCGAACGGGCGTCGGGGATACGATGCCCCGTGCTGTTTGCGCTCCTGCTCGTTCCCCTGCTCGCTCACGCCACTGAGCCGGAGCCCGCGCCCGCCGGCGCGAGTCCGCCGCCGGCCACCGAGCCTGCGGCGCTCTCCGACCCAGGCCTGGAGACGCTGCCCGCCGCGCTCCCTGTCGACGCGAACGGGGCCGTCGCGCCGCAGCTCCCACCCGCGGTCGCGCTCGGTGACGAGCCCGCTTACCTCGCGGAGGCGCTGGTGCGCGGCCCGATCGCGCGCAAGGACGGCGCACCCGCCGGCGTCGAGTGGGCGGTCCGAGATGGCTCGGGCCACGCGCTCGGTGCGGTCGAGTTCGGCCGGGTGGCGGGCGACCCCACGTCGGCCGAGCGCCTCGGGCGCAAGCGCAGCGCGGCGCTGGTGGAGGGCATCACGCTCGCGAGCATCGGCACCACCTTCGAGATGGTGGCCATCGGGTTCCTGGCGGGCGGCAACACCAACACGAACCAGGGTGAAGACTGGCTCTGGCGGGGCACCAACGTGGCGGTGGTCGGCGCGTTCCCCCTCGCCTTGTGTACGCTCCCGACCCGGGCGGTGCGCGATCGGGAGCGCTGGACCGCGCTGTACTACTCAGCCGACGAGGCCGACCAGCTGATCACCGCCCACAACGCCCAGCTGCGCGCGAAGCTCGGCCTCCCGGCGCTCCCAGTGCCCCCTCCAGTCGGCCCGCTCGTAGCCCCGCCCCAGGCCGCCGCCCCGCCGCCCGATCCCGCCGCTCCGCCCCCACCCGCTGAAGACGCCCCCGCGCTGCCGCCCGTCGACACCATCCCCGACGCCGAGCCGGCCCCGGTGGTCCAGTGAAACGCCCCGTCGCCGCCCTCGGGTCGTCGTTGCTCGCCAGCGTCGTGGCCGGCTTCAGCGCCCCCGCCTGGGCTGGGGAGTCGCTCGACATCGAGATCGCCCGACCGACGTTCTCGCCCGACGCGATGCCCGGCTTTGAGTCCACGTCGTTCAACCGCACCGGCACCTGGCGCGCGGGGCTGCAGTTTCAGTACGACCGGGACCCGCTCCTGCTCTTCAAGTTCAGCGACGAGATCGGCGCCGTCGTGTCCAATCGCGACACCGTCTACCTTGGCGTGGCCTGGCAAGCGTCGCGCCGAATCGGCTTTCGCGTGGTGCTCCCTGGCGCGTTCCAGTGGGGGTCCGAGGTGCCGACCCTCTCCGGGGACGGCGTAGGCGTCGGAGACGCGTCCGTCGGCGCGCGCGTACGGCTGGTCGACAGCGCGCACTTCGACGTCGAGGCCGACACCGACCTGTACGCGCCGACGAGCACCGTCGACGGCTACTTCGGCGAGCGCAGCGTACGGCTGAACATTGGCGGGGTCGTCGCGGCGAAGACGGGGCGCTCAGGGTTCGACCTCTCGCTCCACACGTTGCTTCGGCCGCCGGTGGACAGCCAATACGACTTCGTGCTGGGCAGCGAGCTCGCAGCGAGCCTCGGCTACCACTACGACGTGTGGGTCGGGCACGCCTCGCTCCACACCGCGCTGTTGGGCCGCGCCGGCTACGACCACTTCCTGGACTCACCGGCCGAAAACCCCTTCGCGTGGATGTCCGGCCTCACGGTCCTCCCGCGGAAGGACCTGCAAGTCGACGCGCTCATCGGCCGTGGCCTGACCGCCGGCTACGGCACGCCCCAGCTCCGCGCGACGCTCGCCGTCACGTACATTCACCGCCCAAAGTTGAAGGCCGCCCCGGTCGTCGAGGAGAAGGCCCCCACGGAGGTCCTGCCCGAGGACGTCGAGTTCGCGCCCGAGCCCGAGAAGCCGCCCGAGCCCCCGAAGTGGGCAGCAGGGGAGCTCGCCCGCGTCGAGGCCCAGCAGATCGTCATCCGGGACCCGATCCAATTCGAGCTCGGCACCGACCACATCCTGCCCGAGAGCGAGCCGACGCTCCGGGCGATCGCCCAGGTGCTCGAGAACCGCCCCGAGATCCTGTCCGTCGTGATCGAGGGCCACGCGAGCGAAGAGGGCAGCTTCATCTACAACTACAACCTGTCGCTCACGCGCGCGTTGGCGATCAACAGGCGCCTGGTCGAGGTCGGGGTGCACCCCGCCCGGCTCTCCTGCCGAGGCATGGGCGAGACGCAGCCGATCGCCGCGGTGACCGCCACGATGACGCCCGAGGAGGCCGAGGCGACCCTCGCGCAGAACCGCCGGGTCATCTTCCACATCGTCCGCCAGCTCAAGCCGGGCGAGCCGTGGCCGGACTATGGGACCACCGTGAAGGTGCCGTGGACCGGCGATGAGCGGGCCGTCCCGCCCAACCCGCCGCCGCTCGTCGCCCCCGAGCCAGAGAAGGCCAAGAACGCGAACCCGCTGGACGAGGAGTCCGAATGAACCTGCTCTTGCTCGCGCTGTGCTTCCCCGCGTTCGCGGGCGAGTGCGACGAGTCCCTGCTGCAGGACCTGAACTGCAACACCAAGGATGTCTCGGTCGAGGCCCCGGTCGACATGACCGACCCGCTGTGCGCCGACCACCCGGAGTGGCCGAACGGCGACTACTACTACGACTACTTCTCGTGGGGCTGCATGTTCCCGGTCGAGAGCTTTGACGTCGACGAAGACGGCTTCTCGGACGGCGGGCTCACCTACCCGGAGGGCGCCGAGTTCCCGGACCTGACCGCGATCTTCGCGTGCGACAACTGCCCCGACGACTACAACCCCGGGCAAGAGGACCTCGACTGCGACGACGTCGGCGACCTGTGCGACAACTGCATCGACATCGAGAACAACGACCAGGCCGAGAGCGACGGCGACGGCCTGGGCGACCTCTGCGACAACTGCGACTACGACGCGAACCCCGACCAGGCGGACGAGGACGGGGACGGCGCTGGCGACCCCTGCGACAATTGCCTCGGGCTGTACAACGACCAGGCGGACGCCGACTACGACGGGGTCGGCGACGACTGCGACAACTGCCCGCCGGTGTCCAACGCGGACCAGGTCGACGCCGACGCAGATGGCTACGGCGACGGCTGCGACAATTGCCCCGACGTGTTCAACGACCACCAGGAGGACTTGGACCAGGACGGGCTCGGCGACGCGTGCGACAACTGCCCGAGCACCGCCAACGGCGACCAGCTCGACAGCGACCTCGACGGCATCGGCGACAACTGCGACACTTGCCCCATCGACGCCGACCCGGAGAACGCCGACCGCGACGAGGACGGGATCGGAGACGTCTGCGACCGCTGCCCGACGGATCCGTCGTCCGAGCAGCTCGACGCCGACCAGGACGGGGTGGGCGACAACTGCGACAACTGCCCGGACGTCGTCAACCCTGACCAGCTGGACGGGGACGACGACGGCGTAGGCGACCCGTGCGACAACTGCCCAGAGCTGTCGAACCCCGGCCAAGCGAACACCCAGGACACGGACGGTGTCGGGGACGCCTGTGACGCCGAGCAGCTGCGGGGGGGCGGGGCCCGCTGCGGCGTGCCGGGGTCCGAGTCGCTGCTGCTGGCCGCAGTGGGCTGGGGCCTCACGCGGACGCGACGCCGGGGGCGCTGAAGGCTGCGGCCGCCGATGCCGACGCTCGGCACACCTCGCGTCGGCATCGGCGGTTCTTTTGCGCCGTTCCAAGGCACGGTCTGGCGGAACCGCCGAAGACGTCGGCTCCGCCAGACCCTGCGGGGAACGGCGCGGGAGGGGGCCAGCGTGCGTCCCGC
>CALQBK020000012.1 GCA_943328795.2 Bifidobacterium breve | reverse complement strand
TCACCGACCAGGTGTACCACTCCCAAGTCATCGCGATCCCGGCGACCGTCCTCGCGCTGGCGCTCACCGCGCCCGTCGTGCTGCGGCGCCGCGACGACTGGCGCAGCATCGCGGCGTGCGCGCTCGCGTGCCTGGTCGCCGCGATGGGCCCCCGGCTCGACCTCGCGCCGGGCCAGGACGGGCTCGCGATGCCGATGGCCCTCCTGGACGCGGTTCCAGGCTTTGGCTACCTGCACTTCCCGGCGCGGCTCGGCTGGGCCTGGGCGCTGTGCATGGGGATCCTCGCAGCGCGCGTCGCCGGCGAGCTCCCGCGCCGCGCGGGGTTCGTCCTCGCCGGGCTGCTCGCGGTCGACCTGTTCGGCGTCCTCGGGATGCCCCTCCGCCAGGTCACCCAGCCCTCGGCCATCCCCTCGGCCTACGCCGCCTCGCCCGGCCCGGTGCTGGACCTGGCGCCGACCGACCTGACGCACACCCGCGCGCTGGACCTGCAGGAGATGACGCTGTTCTGCGCGTACCAGTCGGTCCACCACCGCGCGATCGCCGACGTGTGCATCACGACGTCGCCGTGGACCGGGCCGCGCGCCGAGCTGAACCGCTGGCTCTACACGCGCGCGCTAGCCGGCGCGGAGCTCGGCCAGCCGCTCGCCGAGCTGGGGTTCGCGACGGTGATGTTCCACGACGACTTGTTCCGGCCACAAGACCGCGCGCTCTTCGCGGCCGCGCTGGCGGACCTCGATCCCGAGCCCGTCGTGTCGTCGGACGGCGGCGAGCACGTCGTCGCCTACCGCGTGCCGGCCGGCGATGCCCACGACCCGGCTGGGGCCTGGACGCGGTGGGTGAATAGGACCTACCAGTAGCCCTGCGCGCGCAGGGTCTCCCGCTCGGCGTCCGTGAGCTCCTTCGGGGTCCCCGGCGACGCCTCCGCGCCGGAGAGCAGCTCGCGCTCGGCCAGCATCGGCCCCGCGGCAACGGGATCGTCGACGGTCAGCCAGGCCCCGTCCGACAAGCGCCGCAGCGTCCACGGCGCCACCCCGTGCATCGGGAACTCGAGCCAGAGCGGCCCGTGGAACAGCGCCTCGGTCGGGACGGCGGTGTGGTCGGGGTGGGTCGCGATGGCCTGCGCGAGCACGCCGCGCTCCGGGAGCGTCCCCCCCAGGATCAGCGGCACCAAGCTGCGCCCGTCAAGCGTCCCGGGCGGCGTCGCGTGCACGAGCTCCGCGATGGTGGGGAGGATGTCCACCAGGCCGACGTCGGCGTCGACCCGCAGGCCGCGCTGGGCGGAAGCGTCATCCACGGGCATCCGCACGACCAGCGGCACGTTGAGCACCTCCGGCATCAAGACCCCCTGGTGCCCAATCCGGCCGCGCTCCCCGAGCGCTTGCCCGTGGTCGCCCGCGACGATGACGATGGTGTGGTCGAGCGCTCCCCGGCGCGCGAGGCCATCCAGGATCAGCCCCACGTGGGTGTCCACGCGGGTGAGCGCGTCGTCGTAGGCGCTCGCCACCCCCGCCGCCAGGGAGGGGTCGGCCGCCATCTGGGCGAGCATCCAGTCATCCGGCGAAACCGCCCCAGGCCCGCTGAGACGCCGGGCGTTCCACTCGAGCAGCCGCGGATCCACCTTGGGCTGGTCGATCGACGGGGTGTACGGCGGGTGGGCCTCCTTGAGGTGGATGACGGCAAAGTACGGCTGAGTCGCCGCCATCGCGTCCAAGCCGCCCTGGTCGATGCTGCTGGGTCCAGTGCTGTCGCCCGCGCCCTCGATGAACTTCGCGAAGCCGCGCTCGAACCCGTAGCCGGCGCTGAAGCTCGCACGGCTCGCGACGGGCGCGTACGCGACCGAGTGGTAGCCGTACAGCGTCAGGATCTCGGGCAACGTCGGCACCGACGGACGGATCGCGTCCGTGGTTGTCATCACCCCCGCGTGTGCGGGGAGCAGCCCCGTGAAGATCGACGCGTGGCTCGGGAGCGTGAAGGTGGCGGGCGCCCACGCGTGCGTGAACCACGTGCCCGCCGCGGCCAACAGGTCGAGGGTGGGGGTCTCGGCCCCCGGGTACCCGCCGGGCCCGAGGTGGTCCTCGCGGACGGAGCAGAGCGTGATCAGCAGGACGTTTGGCGGCCGCGCGGGGTCGAGCGGGGGGTCCCGCGGGACGTCCCTGGGGAGCGCGGTGAGGCGCTCCGGCTCGGCGGGGGGCGGGGGCGGCCTCGTGGGGACCGGCGCCGCGACCTGGACTTCATCGGGCACCGGGGCTGCGATAGGCGCCGCGCTAGGTGCCCCGACGAGCCGCGTGATGCCGAGGCCGACAAAACCGAGCCCCGCGACGCCAAGCACGCCGGGCAGCACGAGCCCGGGGGCAGACGAACCCCGGCTGCTCCGCGAGGGGCGACTCACCGCAACCCGAGCGCCAGGACGTGTGCGGCGATCGCCGCGCCGGCTGCGAAGTTCCCGGCAGCCGTGAGGTGACCGGGGTCATCCGCGAGGACCAGGCCCGCCTGGCCGGCGCAGCAGGCGTGCGCATCGACCAGCGCGGCGTGGTGCGACGTCGCGTACTCCTCCGCCCACGCGGTCGTCGGGCGTTGCATGCGGCCGCCGTCCTCGATGTCCCCCTTGAACGGGAGGAACCCCACGGCGAGCTCCCCCCCCCAGGAAGCCATCGCCGCGTGCATCTCGTCCAACCCGAGCGTCCGCTCCGCGTCGGACACCCGCGGGACCCGCGGCTCGGTCGCCGCCTCGCCCGGCAGCAGCCACGCCTAGTCCGTGAAGTCGAACACCACGCCGCGGAGCGCCTGGTAGATCCGGGACTCCTGGGCGAGGGTGACCCGCACCTTCGCGATTGTGGTCGCGCCGCCCTTCAACACCTCCCGGTCGCTCACGAGCACCAAGTTGGTGTCGTGCATCGGGATGAACACGATCGTGAGGTCCGGCTGGTACGCGTTGACGACCTCCCCGTACAACCACGCCATCATCGTCGTCGAGTACCCAGGCTGCCCGGCGTTCAGCACCTCGTAGTCGGCGCCGAGCACGGCCTGGACGCCGTCGGCGACCGTGCCGCCATCGTCCACCCCCCACCCGAACACGGTGCTGTCGCCCATCAGCGCGACCCGCGTACGGGTGGTCGCCTTGGCCCTGGGCACTTCGGTGCGCAGCCCGTCGGCGTTGGTGGACAAGATGAACGCGTGCTCGTCGCGCGGCCCCTTGGTGCTCCGCGCGTGCATGTTGCTGCTCACCCGCCACTGCCCGAGGTCCTCGACACGGTAGGCCGGGCGAACGCCGGCGATCCGGAGCGCGAGCTCTACGGTGAGCAGCGACACTGCGGCGAACGCGAGCCCAAACCCAGCGCGGCGACCGACTGAGCGCTTCTGCTGGCGCCTCGGGTTCATAGGCGCGCGCCGGACCACGGGGGCCCTGTCACGCTCCACACGGGCAACCAAGCGGCGACGGTCTCGTCGAGCCCTACGACCACCCCCATCCAGATGCCCGGAGGCAGCGCGCGAGCGAGCTTTCCAATCGGGTCAGGCGCCAGCGCGCCGGGGTCCTGCACCGTAGAGGCGCCCAGCACCAGCAGCGCGACCGGCGCGCCCTCGGACCGCGCGAGGTCGACGACCCCGGCCGCGACCTCCTCCCACGTCGGGACCATCGCGACCCACACGCCCGCCCCGCCGACCGGCGGGACCTCGACCAGCCCGGGCAGCACCAGCACGACGCGGCGGGACTGCGCGAGCACCGGGAGCGTGTCCAGCGCAAACGCCGTGGGGTCCCCCGCCCGGAGGACCGCGGCTTCGCTCCAAGGGGGCCCGCCCGCGAACAGCGGCGGGGCAGCCAGCGGCCTTAGGGTCGGTCGCAACGAGGAGGGCTTCGCCCCGAGCCGGCGCAGCGCGACGACACCACCGCCGCCGCCGACCAGGAAGACGATCCACGGCCACGGCCCGAGCAGCGTTTCGCCGACCCCGGTCGCGTACACGCGGACATTGCCGCGGTCTGCCGATGGGGGCTCGGTGGTGGAGACAGGCGGGGCGGACGTCACGGAGTCGTCGCTGGTCGCGAGGGCGCGCAGCGGAAGGTCGAACGGCACGGACGAGGACGTGGCGGTGGCGACGTCGACGCTGAGGAACCGGATGGGCTCAGCTCCCCAGGACACCGACCCCACCGCGATCAGCTGGTCCGATTGGCCGTGGAGGGACACGGCCCCACCGGCGCCCGGCACCACGCCCGCGCAGCCCGGCTGACCATCGTTCACGCCTTGGTCCGGGAAGTTGCCGTCATCATGGCAAAACAGCTGGGCACCACCGATGACGAGCACCGGGGGCGGGCCGGGGCCATACCCAAGGACGCGGGCGACCGTGAGGGGGCCGCCTAGCGCCGGCCTTGCGCCAGGAGTCGCTGGCAACGCACCCAGATCCGTCGAGGCGGTCACGACGCCCGAGGCGATCGACACTGCGGCGACCCGCGCGCCGTAGCCCTCCCACTCGAGCACCCCGGCGTCGGTGGCGTGCCCATCGACGATCAGCACGATGTCCGCGGCGTTTCCGGGGATGTCAACGGGCGAGCAGGTCCAGACGCCGTCGGCCGTGTCGTCCGGAGCGACCCCGGCGTCATTGCACGTCGTGGCGCTGGTCGTCGCGCCGTCCCGCACGACGGCGACCACCCCTTGAACGCTGCCGACCGCTGCGCGCACCTCGATGGCCGACGCCAGCGCCGGCGTCGACAGCAGGGCCAGGAACGGTGCGAGCATCCCCTACATTTACGCCGCCCGCGCCGACGAAGCAACGCGGCCGCCAATGCCGACGCTCGGCGAACCTCGCGTCGGCATCGGCGGTTGCAGATGGATCGGGCTCCGAATGCGTGCGTTGTCTCCGGACGGCGGCTAAGCCTCGGGGAGGAATTGTCGCCGTGTCCTCGCGCTTTGGAACCGCCGCGCTTGCCCGGCCAGTCGGGGACTGGGTGCTGGTGTGCCTGGTGTACACGCTCGGCTCCGTGGCGTTCTTGTGGCCGATGCCCGCGTCGCTGGCCACCCAAGTCTGGGGGGACCGCTTCGACGCGTGGACCACCCTGTGGCTGATTGACCACGTCCACCACCACCTCGCGGACGGCACGCTCACCGCGGTCACCACCGACATCCTGTTCCCGTTCGGCTACAACCTCTGGTCGTTCGGACACGCGATGCTGCAGCTCATCGGCGTCGGGCTGATGTTCCTGGGCATCCCCCTGGTCCCCGCCTACAACCTGCTGCTGATCGGCGGTTTTGCGACCTCGGGGCTCGCCGCACACGCGCTCGGCCGGGCGCTGTCCAAGGACCACCTCGGCGGGTTCGTCGCCGGCGTCACCTTCGCGACCAGCCCGTACCTGTACGGCGAGGGCGCTGCCGGCTGCATCGAGCTCGTCGCTGCGGGCCTGCTGCCATTGTACGCGCTCACGCTGGTGCACATCACGCGCGAGCCGGGGTGGAAGCCCGCGCTGCGGAGCGCCGTGGTGCTCGCGATCATCGGGCCGTTCAACTGGTACTACACGCTGTTCGCGGGCCTGCTCGGCCTCGGGATCGTCGCGTGGCAGCTGCTCGAGGCTCGGTTCCGGGTCGCTGGCTGGATGCTGCTGGCGATCGCGCTCGCGGCCAGCGCGGACGCCCCGCTGATCCCGCTGGTGCGGCGAGAGACCCCGACGCGCCCTCAGCTGTCGTCGGCGCTTTTTGAGGACCAGGCCGCGTGGGACGCGAAGATGAAGGCGGCGGACGGCGAGGTGGACCTCGCGGATCTCGACGAGCAGGCGCTGGAGGACCACGACTCGATGCAGGTGATCGAGAACGCGACGACGTTCGAGGCGCTGCTGCGGGCGCGGTTCACCGTGAACCCGCTCCAGAGCACGCCGGGGATGCTGGCGTTCATGGTCGGGATCGTCGGCTTCGCGATCGCCCGAGGCCGGGGGGCCGGCTGGGCGACCATCGCGTTCTGCGCCACGGTGCTGACGCTCGGCCCGTTCTTGCGGCCGGACGAGACGCCCCCGCTGCCGAAGTGGTCGGGCCAGGTCCCGTTGCCGTACTACTACGCCTACCAGTACCTGCCGTTCTTCTCAAAAGCGTACCGGCCCTACCGCATCGGCGTGATCACGCTGACCTGCTGTGCTGCGCTCGGTGCTGCGGGAATGGCGGTGCTCGCGACCGAGGTCCGGCGGCGTTGGCTGAACCTCGGGACCTTGTTGCTCGGGCTCGCGGGGGTCTCCCAGCCGTTCTGGTCCGGGGACAAGCCCGCGCTGCGCCCGCTGACAGCCGCCGCGATCCCCGACGTCTACACCCGGCTGCGCGACCAGCCCGAGGGCGCCGTCGTCGAGATCCCGCTGCAGTACCAGCCGCTCACGGTCGCGAACGCCCGGTTCCAGTACAACCAGGTCGCGCACCGGCACCCCACGTTGAACAGCAACCAGCTCATCCGGCGCACGGACCTGATGGCGTTTCGCACGTACGTGACCGCCAACGCGTTCCTCAGCACGCTGATCGACATCGGCCGCAAGTCCCCGCCGTTCAAGTTCACCGCCGCTGACCTCGCCGCGGCGCGCGCCGATGGCTTTCGCTACGTCGTCCTGCACACGACAGCGGAGGCCGACGACACCCGGCTCTCCGGCAACGAGACCAGCGCGGACCTCGTGGGAGAGCCCGCCGTCGAGATGCTGCACGCGGTGTTCGGCGCGCCGATCTTGGAGGACGAAGGGACCCAGGTGTTCCAGCTCCCCGACACGGTCGCCGACCCGGGCCTGCGGTACACCTGGACCGGCGAAGACGTCGTAGAGCTCGACCTGCAGATGGACGCGCGGCAGCTGGGCCTGCCGCTCCCGCTCCCGGCCGGCGGGTCGATGTCCCTGTGGGCGGGGTCGGCCCGGCAGGTGTCGTTCTGGGCGCGGCCAGAGTCCGGTGAGGGCGTAGCGGTGCGCATCGTGTCCGCAACGGGGACCCGCGACGTGCCGGTGCCGCTGATCGAGCGTCACTGGCGCTGGATGCAGGTGCCGGTCACCGAGTTGGGGCCGGTGACGATCACCCTGGTCGCCCCGAACGGCGCCACCACGGTGCGGATCACGCACGCGCAGGTGCTGCGGTGAGGGCGCTGGAGCGAGGAGCCATCGCGCTGGTTGCCATCGGTGCGTGGCAAGTCTGGGCGACGCCGGAGCTGCTGATGCGGCTCGAGGACCGCAAGGCCGGCCGCGCGGCGCCGCCGTCCCCCACCGAGGTGCGGGCGCAGCTCGCGCTGCTGCCCCAGTCGGACAGGCCGGACCCCGTCGTGCTCGCGCTCACTGCCGCGCTGGAGCGTGACACACAGCTCTCCCAGGCCGAGACCACGTGGAACCTCCTGGTCGCGCAGTCGCTCACCGCACCGGAGCGGAAGCGGGCGGAGCTGCTCGCGGACGTCGACGGACCCCGCCGGGCCCCGCCGGTCGAGGCCCCCGAGGCCGACGGGGACGTGGTGTTCCTGGCCCGCACCCTCCTGGAGAACTACGGGTACGAGGAGGTGTCGGTGCCGACCCCGGTGAGCCAGGACCGCTGGCCGGGGGTGGACCGTCGAGGTCGGGCGCGCGGGATCGCAGCCCTGGCGTTGGAGAAGTCGCTGGACCCAGACACCGCGCACGTGGTGCTCACGGCTACGCTGGTGTTCTTGGACGCGCAGCTGAAGCGCGCGGACAACAGCGACGACCTCGCTCGTCTGCTCCCGATCGCGATGGGCGAGGCGCCCGGCTAGAGCCCGATGACGACCTCGCCCGCGCCCCGGACAGCCTGGACGGTCCCGGTCGCGCCGTCGGACCCGGTGGCGACCACCGTGACTTCGTCGCCCGTGCCGCGAACGTGCAGGCTGAACGGGCCGGGCTCGGGGATCGACGTGAACGCCATCGGCCGCCCATCAGCCGACCGCACCGCCACCTGGATCGGGCCCTTGCCCCCGGTCACGCTGCCGACGACGTCCCAGGTGATCACCGCGGGCGCCGGGGTGTCAGTGGCGTCGGGCGTCGCCACGGGCGGCGGGTCCGTCGGGGGCGCTTTCGGCGGGGAGGTGATCGACCAGGGCTGGGCCGTTGGCGGGCTGGCCTGCCCGGCGCCGTTGTGGTCGGGGTCGGCCGACTCGCCCTCCTCGTCCCAGACGTCGGGGAACAGCTGCGCCTGGGGGGAGTACTTCGCCGACTGGCCGCCGGGCGGCACGCTCGAGTCGTCGACGACACCGGACGCGTCGAACGGCTCCTCGCGGCCGTACAGGTTGGCAGCGGGCCACCCCGCGCCGGTCAACACCTGCGCGACTTCCAGGGCGATGTCGTTCGCCCCGAGCGCCGAGGGGTGCATCACGTCGACGAACTTGTCCCCGACAGGCGCGGGGTCGGCCTGCAGCGCGTCCACCGCGGACGCGACCGGGAGCTTGTGCCACGCCGCGACAGCCGCCTGGGCTGCGAAGTAGGGATCCCAGCCGGCGCCGTTCTTGTACTCGCCGGTCACCAGCCCCTGGTTCGCGGGCGAGATGAACGCAGCGCCCGCGCCGTGCTCGCGAGCCGTGCGGACCATGACGTCCAGGTTGGTGGCGTACGCCTGGACGGGCACGCGCCGCTCCTTGGCCGCCGGCCACTTGCTGGACTTGGTCCAGGTGACCAAGTGCCCAGCCGTGCCCCCGCGCGCGTTGTCCACCGAGGTGGCGATCAGCTGGAAGAGCGCGCTGTGGACCAGCGGGTTGTGCTGGTACACCCGCGCCGTCCGCAGCAAGTCGACGTCCCGGAACCCGTCCGCGTTGTTGTCGCTCCACAGGTTGGCGATGAGCAACAGCGTCGGCTGCATGTCCCACCCCACCTCGTCGAGCAAGATCCGCGTCTGCTCGGTCGAGTACCCGGGGATCGCCCCGTTCACGACGTCCACGTCGATGCCCTGCGCCTGCAGCGTGGCCTGGAGCCGCGCCCCGATGGTCTCGGTGTCGCCGATCCCGTGGCCGAAGAACGAGCTGTCGCCAACCAGCAGGATGCGCTGGCGCCCTGTCGGCCGGGGGAGCTCGGGGATGTCGCCGCGCAGCCCGTTCGCGTTGATCGTCGCGCTGGCGTGCCCGTTCTGCCGCACCCCCTCCGACATCCCCCACAAGCGCGTCGCGTTCCCGGTCATCACCACGTCGGCGTTCTCCGCCGGGCGCCACTCGGGGATCTCCGGCGCAGCCACCAGCCGCGCGACCCCCTCGAGGATGCCCAACGTCGCGACCAGCACGACGGCCGAGGCCGCGACCCGGAAGCCCCTCCCCCGCTGGGCCGACCGACGCGCCATCAGCCGGCCGCCACGAACCCGCCCGGGCCGAGCGTCGCCTGGGCCTCCCCCGCCGGCGTAGCGAACGTCCACGTGTCCCCTGCCCGGCTGGCCTGCACGACAGGGACCTTCGTCTCCCCTGCGCTGTCCGTCACCACGACCGCGCCGACCCCCTCGGGCAGCTGCTTTCCGAGCGCGGTGAGCTTGGCGGGGTCGGTCGGGCCGACAACCAGCACGGCTACCGGCGCGCCGCCCTCGTCCAACAGGTCGTCCACCAGGTCGCGGATGCCCTTCGGGTCCAGCGCGTCGAGCTTGTAGACCGGCCCGCCGAACACCGGGTTCGGCGACCACGCGCCCGCGGCGACCACCACGCGGTGGTGCTTCACGAGGCTGAGCAACAGCCCGCTCGCCAAGTCGGCGCCTTCGGCGGCGGGGGTGACCCACGCGGAGACGCCGACGCTGAGCGAGGGGGTGAGCGGGCCCAGGAGCCCGGGCTCGGGGAGCGGCTCCACGCGAGAGGGCGCCTGGCGGCCGCGGCTCGCCGAGTAGATCAGCGCGGTGAGCAGCAGCAGGCCGACGCCGAAGCCGATGTACAGCATCGGGTCGGTGCTGGTGGTCGAGCTCCGAGCCCCACCGCCGCTGCCGGGCGCAACCGGCCCGGAAGTAGGCGGCCCGTTCGGCGTCGGACCCGAGACCGGCGCGCCAACAGGCGCCCCGAGGGCAGCGGCGGGCGTCGAGCCGGGCGCGAGCGCGTTGCCATCCGGAGGGGCAGCGACACCCCCTGGGCCGACGGCGGTCGGCGGACCCGACGGGGTCCCTCCGCCGCCCGGGCCGCCCCCGACGCCGCTGGCCACCGGGCCCGACTGGCCCGCGGAGGCCTGCGCCGTCAACGTCGTGCCCATCACCGTGAGGCTGAGGTCCCGCGCAGAGTCGGTAGCCGCCCAGCTCACCTTCCCGCCGGTCAGCTTGGTCGCGCCGATCGACAAGCTGACCTCGAACTCGTCGCCCTCGAGGAAGCCGGCAGCTGAGTAGCTCTTGTCGCCCGCCGTGACGTCCGGGGGCTCCCCGCCGTCCATGAGCTTCAGGTCCACCGCCGCACCGCCGGTCGGGGTGAGCGTCGCGACGACGTCCCCAGCGGTGTCCGTCGCGCCGGCAAGGTTCACCCGCACCACCATCCCGTGACCGTCCGCCGCTCGCGAAGCGCCTACGCCCCAGAAGGCCAACACCGATAGAAACAACACGCGGGCTCCGGTCGCAGGCTCCGAAGATACCACGCCAGCGCTACTCTCGGCGGCTGGCCCCCGCCCGGGCGATCAGCGCAAGCTCAGCCGGTACACGCCGGCGCCATAGACGGTCGCCCAGGCCATGCTCGCATCGGCGGAGAGGTTGACCTGGGCGAGGAACGAGTTCGGCGGTTGCGCCGGGGCCGAAGGCGCCGGGGTCCAGGTCGCCCCGCCGTCGTCGGTCCGCCAGGTGTCGCCGTTCTGCGCGAGCGCCAGGCCGACGTCGCCCTGGAAGTCGACGGACAGCATGAACCCATCGGGGCCGTCGAGCTTCGCCCACGTCAGCCCCTCGTCGGTCGACCGGTACAGGCCGTGCTCGGTGGTCGCGACGACCCCGCCCGCGGCCGAGTCCATCCACGCGATGTCGGTCTCTGGGAGCGACGAGAGCGCCCACGAGCGCCCCCCGTCGTCCGACCGAAAGAGCCCGATCCCGTCGCCGGAAGTGTGGGAGACGTCTTCGCCCTGGTAGGTGCCGAGCAGCACGACGTCGGGGTTGCCGGGCCAGTACAAGAGCGCGTGGGCCGAAGCTTCGCTCGCGGGCAGCCCGTCGGATGACGGCTCCCAGCTCTTGCCCCCGTCGGTCGTCCGGTACACGTTCATGGTGCTGTCCGCATACTCGCCGCTGCCTACGCTGCCGATCAACACGGTGTCGGGGTCGTCCGGGTTCACCGACAGCGCGTGGAAGTGGTACTGCTGGAGCGCGGTGGCCCAGGTCACCCCGGCGTCGTGGCTCACCTCCACCACGTTGTCCGACACCGCCCACACGGTGCTCGGATCCTGCGGGTCGAAGTGCACGGCCATCACGTAGTGGAAGTACGCGTTCACGTGCTCCCAGGCGTCGCCCCAGTCGGTGGACGACAGCATGCCGCCGGAGCACCGGGACGCCGTGATCACCCGGTGCGCGCACGCGGGGTCTCCAACGACCACCGACATACCCACGTCCTCGATGCCGCTCGACGCGTCGGCCCACGAGACGCCGCGGTCATCGGAGATCGCGGAGCCGTCGAGCCAGGACATCACGAGCCGCGAGCTGCCGACGATCGCGAGCGCCTCCACGGCTTCGAGCGTGAACGGGCGCGCCGTGAAGCTGCCCCCGCCGTCGTCGGAGACGTACAGCGTGTCCGCCGACGCGAACGCGAGCCAGCTGCCGTCTTCGGCCCAGGCGCTCAGCTGCAGGTCCATCCCCGCGTCGGTGCGCAACGCCCACGTCTCGCCCTCGTCGAATGACTCGAGCAGCCCGTCCGTCGCGCCGAGCAGCAGGTGCGCGGGGTTCGCGGGGTCCCGCACGAGCGAGTGGCCGCCGAGCTTGGCGGAGAACCGGGCTTGCCAGCTCGCCCCGCCGTCGTCGGTCGTGTACAGGCTCGCGCCGTCCGTGAACACCGCGCGCCCTCCCTCCGAGACCTCGGGCAACAGGTGCCAGGCGTGGTTCTTGTACGGGTCCTCTCCGGAGCTGCTGAGCTGTGTCGGGATGGTGCCTGTCGTCGTCCAACTGGCGCCGCCGTCGGTCGACAGGTGGCTGATGCCGGTGTTGCCGACAGCGTACAGGCGCAGCGCGTTCCACGGGGCCACCGCGACATCGTAGACCTCGTCGACGCCGAGCGTGCCCAGCGGCAGCACGGTCCACGTCTGCCCGCCGTCCAGCGTGCGCTCGAGGATGCCCCCCGACGAGCGGTACACCGTCGCCGGGTCCGTCGGCGACACCGCCAGCTCCGACAGCGTGTGCGTGACCGGCGTGAACGCCGGGATCCAGGACTCGCCCCGGTCGGGCGACGACCACATCCCGGTGTTGTGCGAGCCAGCGTAGAGCGGCACGCCGCCCGGGCCCATCGCGTAAGTCCAGATCCCGCCCGCAGGCGGCGCGTCGGTCGCCTCCCACGCATCGCTCGAGACAGCGGGGTCCGGGGCCACGAGGCACGCCGGGTCCTGGGAGTCGGCGGGCTCGTCGCTGTGCCCCGTCGTGTCATCCCCGTCCTTCCCGTGGCAAGCCGACAGCACGAGCAGGAGGGTCCAGGGCATCACCACGTCCATACCATGCCTCTCCCCGCGCCGCCGATGCCGACGCTCGGCACAGCGCCGTGTCCGTCACCCGGCGTACACCCCCTGCCCTACCCCCGCGTTAGCTTGACATCTTCACCGGTGGTCCGCCCCGATGGGTCAGCTTCGACGCGCATATCTCGGCCCCATCTCGGAGGTCGCCTGGCGGCTCCCGGGCTGGCCGACGAGGCTGCTCGCGGCGTTCAGCCTGGCCGAGCGAGGGAGCATGCTGGACATGCTCGCTGCGGCCGACGCGACGCCACGTCGGGAGATGCGCAGGAAGTACTTCCTTCACGCGCTCGACGAGGGCCGGCATGCGGGGATCTTCGCCTCGCGGGTCCGGGCGCTCTCCCCGCCCGGCAATATCAGCCGGGCGCAGGCGGCCACCGAGGACGCTGGGCTGCTGCAGGGCCACGGGATCGTCGCGGGGGAGACCCTGTTCGCCCGCCTCGGCGAGATGGACTTCCTCGCGTTCGTGTTCGTCGCGGAGGCAGACGCCGTCGAGCAGTTCCACGTGTACCTCGATCGCCGGCTGCCGGACCCCGACACCACGGCCGCCTTGCGGGACATCCTGAAGGACGAGTCGTTCCACGTGTCGTACTCAAAACTCGAGTGCGACAAGTACCGTCGGGAAGGCCAGCCGATCGACCACGCCATCCGGCTCGCGCGCTGGCGCAGGGTCAAGGAGGGCTGGATGCGCTTCACCCGCGACTTCGGCGAGCGCATGAGCGGGGTTTGGCTGCTGGTGCTCTACTTCCTCGTGATCTGGCCGTTCCGCCTCGTCGCGCGGCTGGAGCGGGGGGGCTGGCAGCGGGCCCCCGCGAGGCCGACCAGCGCCCTAGCGGCGGCCCGGCTCGAAGGCTGATGCCCGCCTACATCCTGGGCATCTCCGCGCTCTACCACGACGCCGCCGCGGTGTTGCTGCGGGACGGCGTGGTGGTCGGCGCGGCCCAAGAAGAGCGGTTCTCCCGGGTGAAGCACGACGCCGCGATGCCCCGACGGGCGGCCGCGTGGTGCCTGGAGCAAGCGGGGATCACCGCCGCGGACCTCGACTACCTCGTGTTCTACGAGAAGCCGCTGCGCAAGTTCGAGCGCATCCTGGCCACCTCGGTCGCGACGTTCCCCCGCTCCTGGGGATCGTTCCCCCGCCAGATGCGCGCGTGGCTCGGCGACAAGCTCTGGCTGCGCACGAACCTGTGCGCGACCTTCGGGGTCCGGTCCGACCGCCTCTTGTTCTGCGAGCACCACCTCTCCCACGCGGCGAGCGCCTTCTACGCGTCGCCGCACGAGAAGGCCGCGGTGCTCGCGGTGGACGGCGTGGGGGAGTGGGCGACGACCAGCTTGTGGCGCGGGGACGGGAGCGCGCTGGAGCCGGTCAGCGAGGTCCGGTTCCCCCACTCGCTGGGGCTCCTGTACAGCACGATCACCGCGCACCTGGGCTTCGCGGTGAACGAAGGCGAGTACAAGGTCATGGGGATGGCGGCGTACGGGAAGCCTGCGTTTCGCCAGGAGCTCGACCGGCTGCTCAAGCTTGACCCGGCGGGGGGCTTCGAGCTCGACCTGGACTACTTCAGCTTCCACTACCACCCGACGCGCTCGGGCTCGCCCGCGCTCGAGGCGCTCCTCGGGCCGCCCCGGTTCCCCGGCGCGCCGTTCGCGCCCGCCGTCGCTCCCGGCGATGCCTCCGCACAGCAAATCGTGGAGAGCCAGCGCTGGGCGGACATCGCCGCCTCTGCGCAAGCGCAGGTCGAGGACGCGATGCTGCACCTCGTGCGCTACGCGAAGGGCGCCGTCGGGACCGACGCGCTCTGCCTGGCAGGCGGGGTGGCGCTCAACTCGGTCGCGAACCGCCGGGTCGCCGCGGAGGGGCCGTTCGCCCACGTGTGGGTGCAGCCGGCGGCGGGGGACGCCGGCGGGGCCATGGGCGCGGCGATGTGGGCGTGGCACGCGGTGCTGGGGAACCCCCGCCAGCCGCCGCTCGCGCGGATGGACCTCGGCCGCGTGAACGGCCCGGCGCGCTCCTCCGAGATGCTGACGGACCTCGGGGCGAAGTTCACCGAGCCGGCCGACCCGGGGGCGAGCGCTGCGGCGGAGCTCGCCGACGGCAAGGTGATCGGCTGGGTCGAGGGGGGCGACGAGTGGGGTCCGCGTGCGCTTGGACACCGGTCGATCCTGGCCGACCCTCGCTCGACGGAGGTGAAGGACCACGTGAACGCGCGGGTCAAGTACCGCGAGCTGTTCCGCCCGTTCGCGCCTGCCGTGACCGCCGCCGCCGCCGCGGACTGGTTCGACATCCCTGCCGCCGCGGCAGAGCCGGCGCGCTGGATGTTGAGCACCGCCGGCGTACACGAGGCGCGCCAGGCCACCATCCCGGCCGTCGTGCACGTGGACGGCTCGGCCCGGGTCCAGGTGGTGGACCCCGTCGCGTCCCCCGCGTTTCACCAGCTGCTGGTCGAATTCAACAAGCTCTCCGGAGTGCCCGTCGTGCTGAACACCTCCTTCAACCTGAAAGGCGAGCCCATGGTCTCGTCCACCGTAGACGCCATGGCGTCGTTCGTGAGGTCGGGCCTGGACGTGCTGTACATCGACGGGCTCCGCGTGGAGCGCCCCAAGTGAGCACGCCCGAGCCCTACGAGCCGTCCAGGCTCGACGCCACGCTCGCCCGGCTCGGCACAGCGGGCGCGCTCCTCTCGATGCTCGCGCGCGGCGGGCGCTGGTGGATGCTGCCGCTGGCGTTGATCGTGCTCGTGGTGGGCGTCGGCCTGCTCGTGCTGCAGAGCGTGCACTACGTCGCGCCGTTCATCTACATGGTGTTCTGATCGGCGGGCCAGCCTCGTCGGAGTACCTTCCCCCCAATGCGCCGCGCAACGCCACGCCCGCTGAACAGCCTCACGGCCGCCCTCCTGGTCGGCTCTGGGGTGTTCGTCGCGATCGGGGCCTGGCGCGCGTTGCACCCGGTGGACGCGGCCCCGGGCACCGACTGGGGCGGGCTGCGCGTCGCGATGCGAGCGATGCGCGGCGGCGCGGATGTGTCGGCCTGCGACGCGGTGGCCGAGGGCGCGCCGCGGCTGGACTGCTTGCAGTACGCAGCTAGCCTCGGGGTCCAGGCGCGAGACGCAGCAGCGGTGCGGGCCGCTTGCGCCGGGATGACGGACGCACCGTGGCGCCAGTCCTGCCTGATGGACGCGCTCGGCGTGGACCCCGCGCTCGACGTCGTGAGCTACGTGGAGGCCTGCGAGGAGCAGGTCCCGTTGTACGCGTTCCACTGCGAGACCCACGCCCGCAACCGGATGGAGGAGCGCCAGGGGGAGGTGCCGCTGGCCCCCGAGGCGCGCCCGGACAAGCTGGTCACCGTGTTCCCGAAGCTGGTGTTCCACCACACCGACCCCGAGAACGTGCTGACCGCCCGCGCGTTCGGCAAGCGCCTGCGCAGCGCGGGCGTGGCGGTAGACGGCTGCTCCAGCGTCGACGCCGCGCTCGTGGCGCCGTGCCAGCAGGGGTTCGGCGAGTGACCTGGCTCCTGCTCGCGTGCACGGCCGCGGCCCCCCCGCAGCGCGTCGAGGACTGCGCCCCGGCCGAGCGCGACACCTGCCTCGCTAGCCTCGCGCTGCGTCAAATGTCTGTGAATCCCGAGATCGGGATCGCCGCTTTGTCGGCGATCGAGGATGCCGACGTCCGGTTCGCCACCGGCGGGACGATCCTCGCAGACAGGACCCTCGTCTTTGATTTCGCGACCTCGAAGCAGATTTGCGCGGCACTGCATGACAGCTTCGAGGAGTCGTTCTGCCAGCGCCGGCTCGGCCAGGGCCACCTCCGCGCCCCGTGATCCGGTTCGGATAGGGGAGCCGGGCTTAGGATGCCCATGACCACCGCGCCCCTCCTCCTCCTCACCCTGGCCATCGGCCCGGCGCAGGCGGGCGGCGCGAGCCCGCCGCCGATCGTGCCGCCGGCCACCGCGCCGACGACGATGCCGGGCGGTGGCGAGCCCACGGTGGCCACGCCGGGGACGGGCGCTGCCCCGCCGCCGGGCGCGGTCGGGGGCACGATCGGGGGCCCCGCGACGATCGCGAAGGGCGCCCACGGGATCGTCGTCCGGCTGGACGCCGGGGCGCAAAAGGTCGAGACCCCGGTCGTGGTCCACCTAAAACCCGTCGACGGGCCGCTCACCGACGTGCAGCTCAAGGACGACGGCGCGCCGCCGGACGTCTCGGGCGGCGACGGGACCTGGTCGGGCACCGCGTGGAACGAGCACGACGAGTTCGAAGTCTCGATCAACCTCGGCGCGAACCGCGTAGAGGGCGGCAGGATCTCGTGGCTGAAGGAGGACCTCCAGCGCGACCTGTCGCTGACGTGGTTCAACGGCCAGCTCAAGGCCGAGGCCAGCGTCGCCAACGATGTGCCGGGCGGGGCGGGTGCAGGGAGCGGCAGCGGGACCGTCACGGGCGCCCCGCCCGGCGGCGACGGGGCGCCGCCCACCGGCGCCAGCGGGACCGCGCCGTCTGGCCCCCCGAAGGGCGGCTTCCAGCTCGACGCGAAGGCCAAGGGCTCGGGGCCGAGCGCGTCGGCGTCTACCAGCTCGGACGCCACGCTGTACGTCGGCATCGGCGGGTGCGGCTTCGCGCTCGCGTTCATCGTCCACCTGTACCGGCGCGGGCGGTCCAGGACCACGGGCTTGCCCGACGGGCTGACCCTCGTCCCCGAGGCGGGCTTCCTCGGGGCAGGCACGCCCGCCGTCTCCGAGGGGCTGACGCAGTGGGTCGTCGCCCCCGGCGATGCCCACGACCTGCTCCGCCCGCTCGTCGCTACGCTCGCGCGCCACCACCGCGTCGTGATCTGCGCCCCGTCGCGCAGCGCCGTGCCGAGCGTGCCCGGCGGGCCGGTGTACCGCATCGAGCCGGGGAAGCCCCGCGACCTGCTCGCCGCCGTCGAGACGGTGATGGACATGGGCGCGGGCGGCGTCGCGGTGCTGCTGCTCGGAGACGGGCTCGACGGCGCGGCGCTCAAGACCCTCGGAGATGCCCTCCCGGACGGCGTCGGAGGGGCCGTGGTGGTGATGCAGGTGCTGATGACGACGCTGCCGGTCGCGCACGCCGAGCGCCGGGGAGACACGTGGCGGCTCCGTTTCGCGAAGATCGAGGTCGACGTCGTCGAGCGCGAGGACGGGTTCGTCCGCGTGTAACTAGCCCGCGGGCGTGTAGTCGTCCGGCGCGCGCACGCCCAGCCGCACCTGCACCGCCTCGGCGAACCCCTCCTGCTCCAGCGCGAACAAGAGCAGCACCGCTACGCGCAGCCCGGGCAACGACTGGTCTGCGCTCGCGTCGTCGGTCCACAAGCCGCCGATGTCCATCTGCCCCTCGTCCACCGGCCGGCCGTTCGCCCGCAGCGACGCGAAGTCCGAGCCGTTCCACGCGGTGCCGAGCCACTTCTCGTAGTCGCCCGGGTTCGTGAACGGCCCCAGGCGGCGCTGCAGGAAAAATCGGCACTGTCCCAGCCGGTCCTGCTGCTCCTTCGGCAGCGTGCGCACCCACTTGGCGACGGTGTCGAGCACGTGCATCACGGCCCCGTAGTGCGCGCCCCTCGGGTCGGTCGCCCCGTACGCGGACGACCGCGCCGTCTCGAGCCGAGGGGCGAGCGCGGTGAGGTCCGCCTCGGTCGCGTCGGCCCCGTGGGCGTAGAGCGTCACGAGGTCTTGGTAGACCGGCGCGAGCGACTCGGCCTCCCCGACACCCAGCTGTTCGAGCGCGGCCCGGTCCCGCTCCTCCTGCACGCGCACCTGCTCGTGCAGCACCAAGAGGGTCCCCAGCTGTTTCTCGTCAAAGCCAACTGAGCTCATCCAAGCAAGCATTCGCGCCCGCTGGCCGACAGGGTGGGCGGGCTCGCCGAACTCGCCAGTGTAAAGAATTTGGTAAACTTTCTCCCCAACCGGGCCCGGCGCCGGCGGCGGTGACGCCGGTGGGGCCGTGTTTACGGCCGCAGGAACCTGCCCAACCGCCGCCAGGTCCACCTGGCACGCCCCGAGGAGCAAGAGTGTTGTGATGAACGGCCGCATTCGGATCACCCATACCGGGGCACGATGGTAGCACCGAAGGCCGCCTGGGAGGGGCTCAGCCCCGGCGCCAGGCTGCTCGCAGGCGGGACGTTGCTGTACGCAGTCCTCGCGACGGTGCTGTGCGCGCCTGTGCTGCCGGACCCCGTCCACCTCGCGCTCGGGCACCCCGGGAACGACATCTGGAACCACGTCTGGGGCTACTGGTGGGTGGCTACGTCGCTCGCGCACGGGGCGATGCCGATCCGCACGGACCTGCTCGCGTGGCCAAACGGCGGCAGCCTGTGGTTCATCGACTTCTTCAACGCGATCGTCACGCTGCCGGTCCAGTGGATCGCCGGCCCGGTAGCAGCGTACAACGCGGGCATCTGGCTCAACCTCGTGCTGTGCGGCGTCGGCTGCCACGCGCTCGCCTACCGGGTCACCGAGTCGCGCGCCGGCGCTCTGCTGGCGGGCGTCGCGTACATGACCGCGCCGCACTTGCTCGCGCAGGTGTACAACGGCATCTCGGAGACCGTGAGCGCCGGCTGGCTCCCGCTCGCGCTGCTCACCATGCGGGAGGCTGTACACGCCCCGACCGCCCGGCGCGGGGCGATCGCGGGCGCGGTGGTGGCGATTACCGCGGTCGCCAACTGGTACTACGGCCTGTTCGCCGGGATCGTGCTGCTCGGGCTGGTGGTGCGCGAGGCCGCCCGTGGGCTCGGCCGGCGCTTCCGGCCAAGCCGGCTCGTCCCCCCGGCGGAGGCGCTGGCCGCCGGCGCCGTCACTGCTGCGCTGCTCGCCGCCGTCCCGTTCGGCCTGTTCGCGCAAAGCATGGGCGCGGCGGACGCGTTGGTCACCCGCGACCCCGGCTTCGTCTGGATGACCCTCGTCATGCACAACATGACCGACGCGCTCACCCTCGTTCACCCCGGGAAGTTCTACTCTCCAGACCTGCACGAGCTGTTCGGCGAGGACCTGATCGTGGTGGTTTACCTCGGGGCGGCGCTGTGGGTCCCCGCCATCGGGCTCTACTTCACCCGGGCGGCCCGGTCCGCCGAGTCCTGGGGGATGATGCTGGCGACCTTCCTGCTCTTGTCACTCGGGCCGTTCTTGTACATCGGGGGCGAGTACGTCGGGGTGCGCGGGGGCTGGCTCCCCCTGCCCTTCCTGGCGCTGTTCGAGTGGTTCCCGATGTTCTCGCGCATCTCCCACGCGTACCGGTTCACGGTCGGCTCGACCCTCGCATTGTGCGTGCTCGCCGCGTTCGTCGTCCGGACGGCCCCCCGGTACGGCCTCTCCCCCGCGCGCGTCGCGATCGGCATCGGCGTGGCCCGGGTGGTCGAGGCGTGGTTCTTCTCCCCCGCGATCTTCCCGCTCCCGATCTCCGAAGTCGAGGTCCCCGCGATCTACAAGATGGTCACCGGCGGCGCGGTCATCGACCTGCCGGTGACCATGCCCGTGCTGGCGCGGTCGAAGGTCCTCGTGAACCAGGTCGTGCACGGCCAGCCGATCCCCTTCGGCCTGAACGACCCCGTGCCGAAGCTGCTGCACGAGAACCACTACACGCACTACATCGTCGCGCTGGAGCGCCGGTCGACGATGTTCCTGCCGCCTGACATGCCCATGGTCGACTTGGCCGCGGGGAAGATGGGGCTCGTGGAGATGGGCTGCCGGTGGATCGTCGTACACAAGGACGCCTACACCGCGGACCAGTACTACCGGGTCGCCCACTTCTTGGACCTCACCGCCAAGGTGGTCGCGGACGACGGAACGGTGCGCCTGTACGACCTCGCCGCGCCGATCGACGACGCCACCGAGTAGCGATCCCCCCCTGCCACGCGATACCCGGGCCTCCCCCAGGAGGAGCCGAGATGACCCGATTCGCACTCGCAACCCGCGCTGTCGTCGCCCTCGCGATCGGAGCCGGGGTCGTAGGGCTCGCCGGGGCGCAGCTGGCCTCGCTGGCGATCGCTGCACCCGCGCCCGTGTTCGACGGCGTCCTGCTCGAGCTCGCGCGCCCATCGGACGTGATCGGGGACGGCGCTACGCCCGTGGACCTGTACCTGCTCGCGCTGAACGCCGACGGCTCGCCGATCACGGGCCTCGCGCTGAAGCAGACCATCACCGGCGGCACCGCCCTGGAGCCCGTCGACGAGGGCGGCGGACTGTACCTGGTCGCGTTCACGCCCTCGAAGACGGACGCGCCGACGACCGCGACGATCGCGCTGAAGGGCCGGCTGCCGAGCAAGGCCACCATCGAGCGCAGCTGGTCGTTCCCCGTCGCGGCCCCGCGCAGCCGGGCCGTAGCCGTGACGACGAACCCCGCGAAGTTGACGCTCGGCGTCGACAAGACCGCCAGCGTCGCGTTCACGTTCTCGGGCGGGGACCCGGGCGCGCTCGCGGGCTTGAAGCTCGGGCTGAACGCCACCGCGGGCATCCCCGCGAACGTGACCAACGTGGGCAACGGGGTGTTCAACGCGCTCTACACCACGCCCGCGAGCAAGGTGCCCCAGCTCGAGATCATCACCGCGGTGGACGCCGCGGACCCGCTGCGCACGTACGGCACGCTCGCCGTGCCGCTCACGGCGAACGTGACGCAGGCGGTGACCACGACGCCCGCGACGGCCGTGGTGCTCAACGTCGGCGGCCGTGACTTCGGCCCTGTGACGACCGACTCGAAGGGCAAGGCGCAGGTCCCGATCGTGCTCTCGCCCGGGGTCACGAGCGCGACGCAGCGCTCCGCGAAGCCGGACGGCACGATCACGGAGCAGACGCTCGACCTGAAGATCCCGGAGACGCGCCGCGTGGCGCTGTTCCCGACGGTCGCCGGGATCCCGTCGGACGCCCGCCTCGCCATCCCGATGCGCGCCGTGGTGTACACGGCCGACGGAAAGCTCGACGATCAGGCCTCCGTCGCGTTCAGCGTGACGGCCGGCACCATCGGCCCGGCGCGGCTCGAAGGCGGCGGCGTTTACGTCGCGAACTACACGCCGCCGGACGGCAACACCGCGGTCAAGGCAAGCATCTCGGTCAAGCTCACGAACGGGACCGCGCTCCAGGCCGAGACCCGGCCGCTCGCGCTGCTGCCCGTCCGCGTCGCCCGCGTCGCGCTCTCGTCGAACCCGGCTACCCTGCCGGCCGCCGCCAAGAGCCTCGTGCTCACGGCCCTGGTCGCGGGCCCCACCGGCGCCCCGTTGACGGGGCGTACGCTCACGACGTCGGTGAACGGCGCCAGCCTCCAGGGCATCACCGAGCGCGAGCCGGGCAGCTACGACTTGACCTTCAACACGACCGGCACCGGCCCCGTCGAGGTCGTCTCCGCGTTCGTCCCCGCGCCGGTCACGGGCAACCAGATGGCGTCGCTCCTGGTCATCCCGTCGAAGCTGCGGCTCCCGCCGGACGGGCTCTCGAGCGCGATGTTGACCATCCTGTCGCTCGACGAGTTCGGCTACCCGGTGCCGAACGTGCCGGTCGACCTGGCGCTCGGGTTGGGCGACGGCTCCGTGCCGACGAGCGCGACGACAAACGCCGCCGGGGTCGCGGTCGTGTACTACACGGCGGGGCGGAAGAACAGCCTCGTCACCATCGACGCGCGAGCGGGCTCCACCAACGCGGGGGTGACGCTGCTGCAGGTCGCGCCGGAGCTGCAGGTCCCGACGTTGGGCGTCTCCGCGAGCGCCCCGGTGCGCGCGATGCTCGACGAGTGGCGCCAGTCGTTCGCCGCGCTGCGCGTCGAGCGCGAGTAGGTCGCACCGTGCTGCTCACCGCGCTCCTGGCCGCGTGCGCGGGCTCTGAGCCTCCCCCGGTCGACACGGCGGCGACCACGTGCGAGCCCGACGTCGTCTTGTTCGGCCAGCCGAACGACGCCACGGGCCTCACCGACGCCCAGTGCGCGCCCGAGTGCGCCGACTGTGGGGGCGGCCCGTGGGGTCCGCCCGCCTACACCGACCAGGACTTCGACGACTGGCGCGCCTGGACGCAGGCCGACGCCCCGCCTGCGCTCACCTCGGACCCCTACGCCGTCGAGCCCTCCACGATCTCGGGCGACGCCGTCTGCGGCTTCCTCCCGGGCGCGGACGGCCAGTACACGCTGGAGGACTTCGCGGACGCCGCAAAGGCCACCGCGGCCGGGGCCCAAGTCACCCACTTCGGCACGTGCGGGCTGTGCTCGTCGCTCTCAGACTTGGCCGTGTACGCGTCCACGCCGGACCTCACCGAGCCCGTGCGCGCGTGCGGGCTCGCGCACATGGACGGGGACGTCGACGCGCTCACCGCGTGCATCGCCGAGCTGGGCTTCACCGACGCCTGCGCCTCGATCTGGGCGTGGAACACGCTGCACACGCGGGACGCGTGCCTCGCCGAGTGCCTCGCAGACCTCGACGCGCCCTACAACAACCCCGACGGCACGCTCAACGACTGCCTGCAGTGCGACGAAGACGAGAGCGGGCCCGTGTTCTCTGCGGTCGCGGGGCGCACGCGCCGCAACACGGGATTGGCGTCGTCGATCTGCCGGCCTTGCGACGAGGTGCGCCCGCTCGTGCACGCGTACGGCGCGCCGTAGGCCAAGCTGTCACTCGGCGATGACGACGCCGCCGATGATCGCGAGGTCGAACACCAAGTCCGCGCTGGACACGCTCACCTGGTGGACCTCCACCGCGAGCTCATTCGGGCCGTCCAGCAGCGCCCCGGGCTCGAGCTCGAACGCGAGGTAGGTCCCGCTGGTCTCCTCCGACGCGAGCGCGAGCGTCGCGGGCGTGAGCGTGCCCATCGGGAGGTTGTCCCGCAGCAGCTCGACCCCGTTCAGGTACACGGCCGCCCCATCGTCCCGCAGCAGGTAAAGCGTGATCACGTCGTAGGTGTCGAGGTCGCTGGCCACGAAGTAATGTCGAAACCACGCCGTGGGCCACTTGTGGTTCGGATCGTCGCCGTACGGGATCGTCGTGTACTGTGTGCCGCCGTACCCGAGCGGGCCTTGGCCGTCGGTCCACGGACTGTCGGCGTAGCTCGTGGTGTACCAATCGTCGTCCACCGCGCTGTCCGCCCAGTACCGCCACGTCGAGCCTACCCCCACGATGTCGGTCTCGTCGTACAGCACGGGGGTGTTGCTCACCCCGGGCGTCCCCCGGAAGTCGAACTCGAAGCAATCGTCGCCGGTGCAGCAGTTGGTCACCCGGGAGACCGAGTAGTCGGGGTTCACCAACCCGTAGTTCACCACCGACCCGCGGCCGTCCGGCGCGAAAAGCCCGACCTGGCCGCCGTCGCCGGAGAGCTTGAAGGCGAGCTGGTCGTCTACCTCCTCGTCGACGCCGGTCGCCCAATAGAGCGCGTAGCCCCCCGCCGGGATCACCGTAGCGGGCAGCTTGGACTTGTTCGGGTTCGCCTCGTCGTCCGTCAGCGCCCAACCCTCGAGATCAACATCCACGTCGCCCGGGTTGTGCAGCTCGACCCAGTCGGAGGCCGCCCCCGCGTTGTCATACACCGAGGACGCGTTGGCCGGCATGAACTCGTTGATGCAGAGCGGCAGCGGCTCGTCGGCGTGGCTGGTGTCCGCAGGCTCGCCCGTCTCCGCGCTCTCGCCCGGGCTCGTGTCGGCGGTCTCGGCCGTCTCCACGGTTGGGATGCTGTCCCCCGTGTCCGCCGCAGAGTCGTGGTGCCGGGGGCTCGTGGAGTCGTCGCCCGGCGCAACGCACGCGAGCAGCCACGCGATCACTCGACGCCCCAGTAGGCGCGGATCGACGCGGGCTCGGTGTCCAACCAACCGCGCACGTACGATTGGTAGTAGGTGACGTAGCCGTAGCTGCACTCGCGCCGGGGGTCGTCCATCGCGTCGCGTTGGATGAGCGACACGCGCTCGTCGTACCAATTCTGGAGGGTCGCGACGTCGAGCGCGTCGAGCACCTCGGCCACGGCCAGGTCGTGCTCGTACAAGCACTCAGCGTTGTGGAAGCACGCGTACGCCAGGTCGCCGTTCGGGCTCGACCAGCTGAACCCCCAGTCCGCGTCGTGGAGGAACGCGTAGTCGAAGTCCCACGGCACCATCACCATCTTCCCGCCCCGATCGGGGTCGAAGTAGAGGCGATAGTTGTTGGTGTTCAGCGCGTACCCGTCGTTGTGTCCGACAAGCTCCTCCACGGCCAGGTACTTCACGAAGGTGCGCATGTCGACGACGGCGTCCAGCTTCGCGTACCAAGCGGCGTCGGACGACGGTGTCCCGAGCGCCTTCACCACCGCGTACACGTCCGCGTGGTCGACGTCCGCGCCCTCTTCCAACTGGTAATAGTTGTACACGCTCGCCTGGAAATCCAGCAGGATGTAGCTGTAGCCCCCAAACCACACGTACTTGCCGTCGTACAAGCTGCCCGCTGGGTCCGGGAAGTTGCGCGCAAGGAACCGGTCGTCCGGGGTCTCGACCACCACGTAGAGCCCGTAGTCCTCCCCGTTCACCGTCACCTTCGCGAAGCTGGTGCGCCCGGCGGCGATCCCGGCGTCGCGGAACAGCTTGTACGCGAGCGGCTCCTTCATGTAGCTGCAGTCGACCACCTCGTTGTTGAGCGAGAGCTCCTCGATGCCGAGGTAGCGTTGGTCCTCGTGCGTGAAGTTCATGTCGATGGCAAACTTGGGCTTGCCGTCCATCGTCCGAAAGGACCCAATCTTCCCGCGCAGCCGTAGCCCAGCGTCCGGCATCTCGGTCCCGTCGATGGTGACGTCCACCAAGGCCTTGGTGTACGGGTCGGCGTCGATCGAGGCCCGCGACGCGCTGGACATCGTGATCGCGATGGTGTGGATCACGCCGTCGTCGAAGAACGCGGCGGACTCGTCCTCCGGCTGCGGCTCGACCTCCTCCTCGGTCACGACCGGCTCCTCCTCTTGCTCTGCGGTCTCTGCTGTCTCGACCGGCCCGCCCCCGACGGTGTCCAGAGGCTCACCGGTGTCCACCGAGGTGTCGGGGTCCACGAGCGGAGGGCGCACGCGCTCAGTCTCGGCGGGGCTCGGGGCGCAGGAGGCGAGGAGGGCGAGCAGCATGGCCTATGCTAGACGCCAGGGCCGGGACTGTCAATCAGGGCCGCCGCGACCGCGTCATCCAAGCCGCGCTCGGGCCCGGGGCCGCCGACCACGCGCACGTCGAAGCCCCGGAGCCAGAGTCGGAGGACGGCGGGGTCCGAGAGCAGCGCGCGCGCGTCGGTGTCCCACCCGCCGGGCCAGCCAGGCGGCAACCGCACGCAGCCCCCGCCGTCACCGGCGACCCACACCACCACGGGCCGGCGACGCTGGAGCCAGTCGATGGCGCCGAGCACGCCCCGGGCGTCGCGGCACGACGCGCCGCAGAGCAGGATGGGCGCCCCGGCGGCCTGGGCCGGGCGGGAGACGCTGCGGAACCGCGCCGCGAAGTCGGGGGGCGCCGGCCGCCAGAGCAAGAGCAGGGGCGGGGCTGCGATAGCGAGCGCCGCAACAGGCGGCAAGAGCGCGACCGCGAAGCAAACGAGGGCCAGCAGCAGCCGCGCGGGGGCGAGGCCGGGGAGCGGGAGGTCCGTCGGCATCGCGACGACGGCCGCGGCCTCGGGAGCTGGGTCGACCGCGACCGCCCAGGACGGAGAGCGGGGGAAGAGCGGGTCGAGCAGCCCCGCGCAGAGCAGCTGCCCGATGACAGTCACGGCGGCGAGCGTGACCAAGACCGCGGCCGGCCCATCGTTGACCCACCCGAGCTCCCGGGCGAGCGTGACCCCGGCGACGAACAGTGAGACAGCGGCCTCTGGGCCCCATGTCGGCACGTCCCCGACCACCCCGACGCACCGCCCCCCGAGCCGCACGGCGAGCAGGTGCAGCGAGTCCGCCTCGAGCTCCGAGCCCGACGCGGCCGGGAGCACCACCTCGGTCACAGCGCCTGGCACCCGGACGACGTGCAGGTGAAGTTGTTGTCCACCGCGGCCTCCCCGAGGATGGACTGAATGCTGTCGACCGTGCAGGTCGTCCCGGTGAACGAGCCCTGGATCGGAGTGAGCGTGAGCCAGACGTCCTCTGGCGACCCGGATTGCAACGAGGAGGCGTCACAGGTCGCGGTGCCAGCGTACGCGTCGGTCCCGAGGCCGAGCAAGAGCCCGCCGCCGCGGCTCGTCGCCGAGTTGCTGACGACCATCGAGCCGCCGCTGATGGTCACCCCGGCGGGTCCGGACACCGCGAGGCCCGCCCCGTTGCTCGCGGAGTTGCCGGACAGCACCGCGCCGACCAGGGTGATCGACGCAGCTTGCCGCGGGGCCTGCGAGACGTACACCCCGCCCCCGTCGTCCTCCGCCGCGTTGTCCTGCACGGTGGTGTCGCTGAGCGAGACCGCAGAGTCGGCGATGTACGCAGCGCCGCCCGTCGTCGCCTCGTTGTTTGACCAGGTCCCGCGGTCGACGCTCACCCCGGCGCCCGCCCCGACGTAGAGCCCACCGCCCTGGTCCGCGCTGTTCCCGTCGAGGTCCACGTCCACGAGGGTCTGCCCCGACGCGAGGTCCAGCGCGAGCGCGCCGCCGTAGGCGAGGGCCGAGTTCCCGCTGAAGCTCAACGACGACAGCGCGATCGCACCGCTGCTCAGCGTCGCGGCGCCGCCGTGATCGTCCGCGGTGTTCGACGTGAACGTGCAGCCGGTGAGCAGCACGTCGGAGTCGTCCGTAGAGAGCGCCCCCCCGCCGAAGCTGGCCGTGTTCGCGTCGAACGTCGAGTCGGTTATCGACAGCGTGCCATCCGTGGTGCTCACCGCGCCGCCGGTGCCGGACGTCGAATTCGCTGAGAACGAGGAATTGGCGATGTCCACGGTGCAAGCGTCCGTGTAGATCGCACCCCCGGCGTAGCCGCCGCTGTCCTGGAGGAATTCGCACCCGTCGATGGCCAGGTTCGCGTCCCCCGACGCCCCGATCGCGCCACCGTACTGCTCCACCTCGTCTTGCTGGAACGACGAGTCGGTCACCGTGAGCGTGCCTCCGTCGAGCCCGATAGCCCCCGCGCTCGTCGCGCTGTTGTTCCGGAACGTGCACCCTGACAGCGTCGCCGAGCCGCCGCCGATCCCGATCGCCCCGCCCTCCGAAGCCGAGTTCCCCGTGAACGTCGTGCCGTCCGCCTGCAGGTCCCCGGTGGTGTCGACGAACACCGCGCCGCCGTTCACCCCCGCCGTGTCCAGCGTCAGGTCGCTGTCCCCCAGGTGCACCACGGCGCCGTTGCCGACGTAGAGCCCCCCGCCGGCGGTCTGCGCCTCCGACGCAGTCACCACCACGCTCGTGAGCGTGACCTCCGACGTCGTGTCGGCGTACACCCCGCCCCCGCGGTTGTCCGACCGGCCGTGGGTGATCGTGAGGTCCGCGATCCCGACCACCGAGCCGGACCCTGCACGCACGCCGATCCCCGCGTCGAGCGCGTCCAGGACCACGTCCCCGCCGACGCCAACGACGTTGACGGCAGCGTCCGCCCCGATGTCCAGGCGCCAGTCCCAGGTGCCGGTGCACAACGCGAGCGTGCCGTCGGCGTCGAGCGATACCGTCCCCGCGGCCTGCTCAGAGACGTCGGTCGCGGTGCCGTCCGCCCCGAACCAGGTCGCGCGTCCCGCGTCGTCCCCCCCGTCGCAGCCGTTGTCTACGCCATCGCAGAGCTCGGGCGCGCCGGCGTAGACGCTCGGATCCGTGTCGTCGCAGTCCCCGCCGGCCTGGGAGTAGCCCGTCGCGGGGTCGGTACAGAGCTGCTCCGCGGTCGAGTCGACGCCGAACCCGTCGCCATCGTCGTCCACGTACCAGGTGCTGCCGGCCATGCCCTCGTCGTTCGTGCCATCGCAGTTGTCATCCAGCCCGTTGCACCGCTCGGCGGCGTCCGGGTGAACCTCGGGATCCGCGTCGTCGCAGTCGCCCCCAACCGGCACAGCCAGCGGATCGTCGCAGGTGGTCTCGGCGTCCCCGAACCCGTCGCCGTCCGCGTCCGCAAACAGCGCTTGGTCGCAGGGGTTCGACGACGTGTCGGCCAAGATGGGGGGCTGGCACCCAGCGAGGAGGAGCAGAGCAAGGGCGGGGCTTGAGTACGGACAAACGCGCATAGGTGCAGTCTATCCGCGCGAACGGGTTAACGGCCCACATCCAGGCCCGTGCGGGCCGAAACCCCTCCCGCCCCCATCGATCAAGAAAAGGCCCCAAAGATGCGCTTTCGCGGACAGGAATACACCGGCAAGGGCCAGACCATCGCGGTCATCGACAGCGGCGTCGCCGTGAACGACCCGCGGTTGAAGGGCTGCGAGATCCAGGGGATGTCCATCACGATGACCGCCACCCAGCACGTGATGGTCGCCGGCGATCACTCGGACGAGAACGGCCACGGGACCGAGATCGCCGCGGCGATCCACATGATGGCGCCTGACGCCAAGCTGATCTGCATCCGCATCATGGACGCCCGGCTGCGCACGAGCGCAGACCTGATGGCGTCCGGGATCGAGCTCGCGACCCGCTCGGGCGCGAAGGTGATCAACCTCTCGCTCGGCACGCCGAACATGGGCAAAGCGCTCTTGCTGCGCGACTGTTGCGCGCTGGCCGTTGAGCAAGGCGCCATCGTGCTCGCCGCCGCACACCCGAAGGGCGAGCGCGCCTACCCGGCCGACCTGCCCGAGACCGTCGGCGTGGCCAGCCACTCCGACTGCCCGATCGACAAGTTCTACTACTTCGCCGCCCACCGGTTCCCGGCGAAGCAGTGGGGCAGCCTCACGGGCAAGTTCCTGGCGCACGGGCACACGATCCTGCCGGACGGGCAGCGCGGGGTGTACCGCGGGTCGGGCATCGCTACGGCGTACCTCTCGGCGCGCGCCGCGTGCCTGCAGGAGGCGCTGCCGGACGAAGGGCCGCTCCAGATCACCGAGATCCTGCGGCAAACCGCGCTCACCCCCGTCCCCGAAATCGGCTACGCGTGATCCTCCCGGTCGCGCTGCTCGCCGCGCGTGCGTGGGCGAGCCCGATGGAGTTCTACGGGTTCGGCGGCCGTAAAATGGGGCGCGCTGGCGCCGGGATGGCCCTCTCGGAGGGCACGGACAGCATCCTGTCGAACCCCGCTGCGCTGCCCGGCATCGAGCACCCGGAGCTCTCGCTCGGGTTCCTCGTAGCCAACACCCAGTTCGCCGAGTTCGGGGACCTGTACTGGGACACGAACCGCGACGGCATGATCGACGACACCGACGCGCCGCTGGACGCCGGCCCGAGCTACGACGCTGTCCACGGCGTGGTGATCGGCGCGACACGGCCGCTCGGGAAGCGCGCTGCGATCGGCCTCGGTCTGTTCATCCCGAAGGAGCGCCTGCTCCGGCTGCAGACCTTCGAGCCGTCCATCCCCACCTACTTCCTCTACGCGAACCGCACCCAGCGCTACGAGCTCGGCGCGGCGCTCGGCGTGCGGCCGATCTGGGGCATCTCGGTCGGCGGCGGGCTGCAGATGATCCCGCGGGCCAAGTACTCGATGACGGCCACGTTGGATCTGACCGTCTCCGGCGCGACCAGCGACGACACCAGCGCGTCGGACCTCGTCGGCATGAGCCTCGACGTCCACCAGATGACGCTCGACCTCGTGCCCGGCTTCTCGCCGAACATCTCGCTGCAGTGGGACGCGGGGGAAGCCCTCCCCGTGCTCGAAGGCCTGCAGCTCGGCGCTGCGTGGCGCGGCGAAGCCGGCCTGCCGGTGGACGTGGACATCGACCTGCAGATCAACACCACCACCGGGGACATGGGCAGCATCGACTCGATCACGCTGCCGTTGGTGATGGCCATCCAGCTCGGGGTGTTCGACCACTACGTCCCGTCCGAGCTGAACTTCGGCGCGTCGTACACCATCGAGCACACGCTCACGCTCTCGGCGGACCTGCGGCGCACCGCCTGGGACCAAATGCAGGTCAGCATCGCCAAGGTCACGCACACGAACGTCTCGGGCGCGACCGTGGACTTCGGGGACGACGCGGTCGCCGACGGGAACCCCTACACCATCGAGCTGGTGCCGACCTGGGCCCTGCGTGTCGGGGCGGACCTCCAGCTCCCGGCGATCCACTCGAAGATGGCCCTGGGCGACCTGCGCGTGATCACCCGCGGCGGGTTCGGGTTCGAGCCCACCCCGTTGGCGGGGCAGGCCGCCGAGACCGCGCTGCTGGACAGCGATCGGCTGATCTTCGCCGTCGGCCTCGGCGTCGAGCACCAGGACCCGTTCCGCAAGAAGTCCCGCCCGGACCGGGCGCGCGCGATGCGCCTGGACGGCTTCTTTCAGTACCACCTGCTCGCGAGCGGAGAGTACGCCCGGCCGGTGCCGGATGTCCCCACGGCGGGCTACACCGTGGACGGCTCGCCGATCCCCATCGGTGGCCACTTGCTCGCCGCGGGCGGGCAGTGGAGCTTCGCGTACTGATGAACGAATTGGATGGTGATGCCGCTGGTGCCCTGCAGGCGCTTGGCCACTGGGCGAGAGCCCTCCGCATCGGCGACGTCCCGCCGGACGTGCTGGCGGCCGCTCGCCACCAGCTCGCGCACGTGGACGCGCGGGCCAAGCAGACGCCCGACCTCGGGCTGCCCGCGTCCAACGCGCTGCCCAGCGCGGTGTACGCAGCCTTCGACGGTGACGGGCACGTGCTCGGGGCGCGCACCGGGGTCGGGATCGCGGCGCTGCGGTCGCTGGACCCAGCCGGGATCACCGTCGAGCGGGCGCTGCTCGCGACGGTGATCGGGACCGAGATCGGGGCCCGGATCGGGCTCGCGACGCTGCTGTCCAACCGCGCGACGCGCAGCAGCGCGAGGCCGGGGGCCGCTGCCGGCGCCGCCGCGATCGCGTGGCTCGGCGAGGCGAGCGGCGACGCGATCGGGCACGCTGTCGCCAACGCGGTCGGCCTCGCCGCGCGGTGCGACGCGACGGGCACGGCCTTTGGGACGGCGGTCGCGGAGGCGGCCATCGGCGCGGTGAGCGGCGGGGACCAAGGACTCCAGGGCGGGTGGTCGGACGTGGTGGTGCCCGTCCCGGGGGCGCTCGCGCCCGGCGGGCGTTGGCTCTCGCGCGTGCTCGTGCTGCCGACGCTGTGCGTGCCTCCGCAGCTCGCGACCGCCGTAGAAGGGCTGAACGAGATCTTGAAGCGGCACATGAAGGCCGCCGAGAAGCGGCTGCGGCCGGAGCAGATCGACCGCGTCGAGGTGCGGGTGACGTTCCCGGCGTGGGCCGCAGAGCAGCACCAGCCACGCATCGCGGAAATGTTGGGGCGCCTCGTGGCGTTCCACGCGCTGGGGCCGGCCGAGCGGGCGAGCAGCACGATGGTGACCGAGGGCGTAGCGGTGGACCGGGCGGCGGAGATCGCCGCGGTGGCCGAACGGGTGACCGTGGTGCACGACTGGGCGCTCTCGGCGGGCCTGGTGCGGTCCGCGACCCCGTGGACGGGCGCGGTGACCTGGCAGCGCTACCGTGCGCTGCGCGCCGCGCTCAAGCCGGCGGGGGCTTGGCCGACCTGGAAGCCCGGGGACCTGTGGCCGCTCGCGCTGGCCCGGCCGGACGCGCTGCTGGGCGCCCCGGGGCCGGCGGACGGGCCGCTGGAGTGGCCGGTCCAGGTGAAGCTCTACACCACCCGCGGTGGCTGGTGGCCCGAGCGGCGCCGGCTCGCGGAGGGCTTGGTGACGGCGGACGCTCCGCCGCAACCGTTCGACCGCGCCCTGGCCGAGTCGGCGGCCCCGTTGCTGGGGCGCCCTTGACGGCCGCGGAGGCCTGGGAGGGCATCACCACGACCGCTCGCGTGCTCCTGGCCGTAGCCGGCACGGTGCACGGCGGGTCGCTGTTCGCGTTCGCGACGCTGCTCTTGTTTCGCAAGCGCATCCCCCACGTCGACGAGGTCGGCCTGGTGCGCGTCTACCGCGCCTGGGGCGGGGGCCTCGGGCTCACGCTCGGGCTGTACTGGCTCGCGCTCGGGCTCACGTGGCCCGGGGCTCACAACCCGGGAGCGACGACGCTGCTCGGGCGATTCGCGATCCCGATGAACCCCGCGACCGATCTCGGCGGCGTGCAGCTCGGGCTCTTGTTCGCGTACTGGGTGAACTACGTCGCCCTGGAGATCTGGACGCTGGAGCCGTGCCGCTTGCTGGACCGCGACGGCGTGGTGACGGACCCCGCCGCGTACGCCCGCACCGCGCGGCAGGTCACGACTCACCTCGCGGTGAACGCGGCGCTGTTCAACGCTGCGCTCGTTGTAAGCGTTTTGTGACGGCGGGGTCGCCTTACCCCATGTCTCTCCCCCTCCTGCTGCTCGCCTGCCAGTCGTTCGAGAAGGACGGCTCGGCGGTGCCCATCCACGCTGGCACCGACACGTCGGAAGAGGTGGTGGACGCCGACGGCGACGGCAGCCCCGCGGACCTCGACTGTGACGACAGCGACGCCGGCAGGTACCCAGGCGCGCCCGAGGTGTGCGACGGCCTCGACCAGGACTGTGACGGCGTCGCGGACAACGACGTGCCGAACGACGGCGCCGGCTGCCAGGACCCCGGGCCCCCCGCCGCAGAGGCGACCGTGTCCACCCTCCAGTTCGTGAGCCGCACCGACACCTCGACGTACGCGGCGACCGACGACACCTTGGAGTTCTGCGTCGGCGCCGACCTGTGTTGGAGCGCCGACATCGCGGACTGGGACGACCGCGACCAGGGCCACTTGGACGTCGTGACCGTCGAGGACTTGGACCTCGACCCCGCGGGGGTGACCGGGCTCACGGTGCAGACGAGCGCGGGCGGTGACCAGTGGAGCCCCGTCGCGTTCTCGCTGAGCGTGAACGGGTCCCTCGCGGTGACCGCCTGCGACCTCGGCGTGAAGATCGGGGACGAGTCCGGGGAGCAGACGAGCTGGTCCACCGGGCTCGGCCTCGGGTGCGACACCGTGTGGGACGCACCGCTCACCAGCGGGCCCATGGTCGGCGCGGTGGACGAGGGCAACGCGCGGATCTGGTACCGGACCGACGCCACCCGCGCGGTCCGCCTGCGCGTCGCGAGCACCGAGTCGGGCCTCCAGGACGGGCCCGTAGTGCACACCGGCTACCCGGGCCCGGACACCGACTTCACCGACGTGGTGACCGTCGGCGGGCTCTCGCCGGGCACGACCTGGTACTACGACCTCGAGATCGACGGCGAGCGGTACGGCCCCTGGTCGCTCCGCACCGCCCCCGATCCCGGCGCCCCCGCCCGGATGCGGTTCGCGTTCGGCTCCTGCGCGGCGTCAGACAGCGAGCCCATCTTCGGCGCCGTCGCAGCGTACGACCCCGACGTGTTCCTGTTCCTCGGCGACAACCACTACGGGAACACCGCGATCGTCGACGCCCAGCGCCAGTTCTACCGGCACGCCTACGCGATCCCCCTCCGGAGCGACGTCATGGCCCAAGGCTCGGTGCTCTCGGTCTGGGACGACCACGACTACGCGGGCAACGACCTGGACGGCACCGCCAGCGGCAAGGAGGACGCGCTCCGCGTGTTCACCGAGTACACGGCGAACACCACGTACGGCACCGCCGACACCCCCGGCGTGTTCACCCGCCAGCGCTACGGCCCCGTCGAGTTCTTCCTCGTCGACGACCGCTACTACCGCGGGCTCGAGGACTCCATCCTCGGCAGCGCCCAGGAGGCCTGGCTCTACGCGGCGCTCGCCGAGTCGGACGCCACGTTCAAGGTGATCGGCTCCGGCAGCCAGTTCACGCTCCAGGGCACCGGCGACTCGTGGGCCGAGTTCCCGGAGGCCCAGGCCCGGCTCCTCGACCTCGTCGCCGGCATCCCAGGGGTCGTGCTGGTCTCCGGCGACGTGCACCACAGCGAGCTGCGCCTCGTCCCCGGTGTCGGCTACGACCTGCCGGAGCTCACCGCCTCCCCCCTCGCGCGGGACGAGGTCGGGTCTTGCCCGGACGACAGCGAGATCGTGAGCTGCTACGCTGGCAACAACTTCATCGGCGTCGCCGTCGACACGACGGTGGCCGACCCCACGCTCGACGTCGGCATCTACGACGAGGCCGGCACGCGCCAAGCGAGCTGGCTCATCGCGCTGTCCGAGCTGCAATGAGCCCGAGGTGCGCCGAGCGTCGGCATCGGCGTGCGGAGCCTCGGCATCGGCGGCCCGCGCGGATACGAGCCCCCGATGCTGCTGCTCCCCCTCCTCCTCGGCTGCACCCACGACGTCCCGCTTGGCGACGACTCCACGCCGCAGGACTCCTCTCCCGCCGATGACTCCGAGCCGTTGGACTCGGTGCCCGGGGAGACGGACACGGTGGACACCGTGGACAGCGGGGAGAGCGGGGACACCGGAGCGACCTCCACGCCGTTCTTCACGCCCGGCGGCGGGACGTTCATCGACCCGTTCCAGGTCACCCTCGACGTGCAAGCCGACGCGTTGGCCTGGTACACGACCGACGGCTCGTTGCCCTCGGACTCGTCCACCGCCTACACCGCGCCTATCGACATCCGTGCCGGCACCGAGCTCCGCGTGCTGGTCCGGGACAGCGCCGGCGGGGAGTCGTTCCACGCCCGCAGCTACGTGCGGCTGGACACGGACGTCTCGGACTTCACCTCCAACATCCCGCTCGTGGTGCTCTACGCGCCGGACAACCTCGACGACGCCGCGTCGGACTACCTGCCGGTGTCGCTGCAGGTCCACGACGTCGGTGACGACGGCCGGGCGCACCTGCTCGGCGCCGCGACCACGTCCAACCGCGCGGCGATCAAGGAGCGCGGCTCCAGCACCGCGTACGACCTCAAGCACTCGTACGCGCTCGAGCTGCGCGAGACCTACAGCGACGACGACGACAACGAGCCCCTCCTGGACATGCCCGCCGAGTCCGACTGGGTGCTGTACGCGCCGTTGGACTTCGACCGAGCGCTGGTCCGCAACGCGCTGATGTTCCGCCTGAGCAATGACCTCGGCCGCTACGCCCCGCGGACCCGGTTCGTGGAGGTCTACTCCGTCGGCCGGGGCAAACCCGTAGGCGCCGCCGAGTACCAGGGCGTGTACGTGCTGATGGAGAAGATCACGATCTCGCCCGACCGCGTGGCGATCGACAAGCTCACGTCCACCGACGTCGCCGAGCCCGAGGTGACCGGCGGGTACCTGTTCAAGCGCGACCGGGTGGGCGACGACGAGTCGGGCTTCTTCGGGGGAGAGGGCGGCGGCGCGTTCTCGTTCTCAGACCCGCTGGTGAACGTGGACCCGAAGGAGCAGGAGATCGCGCGCGAGCAGTCGTTCTACCTGCGTGACGCCGTGGACGACATGGCGAACGCGATGGCCGCGGCGGACCACACCTACGAGGGCGTGCACTACCGAGATCGGATTGACCAGGACGCGTGGATCGACAACCACATCCTGAACAACTACGCGAAGAACCCGGACGCGCTCCGGCTCTCCGCGTACATGTACAAGGAGCGCGGGGGGCCGATCGTCGCCGGGCCGATCTGGGACTTCGACCGCGCGATGGGGTGCACCGACGATGGCCGCGCGCTGGACCCGACGTGGTGGGACGCTACGAACGTGACCACTGACACCACGGACATGTTCGAGTACGGCTGGTACCTCGCGCTGTTCGACGACCCCGAGTTCACCGCGGCGTACTTCGCGCGGTTCGCCGAGGTGCTGGACGACACGCTGAGCGACGCCCACGTCGGGTCGGTGCTCGACGAGATGGAGGCGGAGCTGGCGGAGGCCGCGCCACGCAACTACGCGAAGTGGTCGGCGTACGGCCCGACGACGGGCAGCTTCGAGGGCGAGATCGAGGCGCTGCGGAGCTGGCTCGAGGCGCGTCACGCGTGGATCGACGACTGCCTCCGGACCCACGCCGACGACCCGCAAGCGTGCCAGGGCTGACGGGGACGGCTACCGGCCCGCCGGCCCCGCCCGGTCACCCCGCCCGCCCGACGACCGCCTCCGCCGCAAACGCCATCAGGTCGGCGGCCTCCTCGGGGGAGACCGCGCCCGGGTCGTAGCGGCGCAGCACCCGGGTGCCGTACGAGACAGCCAGGAGGAGGAGCGCGTGCTTTCGCCGGGTCTCCGCCTGCGCGGGGTCGATCCGGACGAGCAGGTCCTCGAGCGCCTCGACCGCCCCGCGGAGCTGCGGGCGGATGAGGTCGAGCAGCTCGCTGTCGCCGCCGAGCGCCTCGCCCCACACGTGGTCGAGCGCGCGCCAGCGCGCGTCGTTGTGGTAGCGCAGCTCCCCCTCCCGCACGTGCTCGACGAACGCCGCCGGCGTGTCGCCCGGCTCGAACCAGCGCGCGTCTGCGTCGATCCGCGAGACGACCTCGCGGAACAGCTCCGACTTGTTCTTGAAGTGGAAGTACACGAGCGCTTCGCTGCAGCCTGCGTCACGCGCGACGTCGGCGAGCCGCGTGCCCGCGTAGCCCTTCGCGGAGAACCGCTTCAGCGCAGCGTCGAGCACCGCTTGCCGAGCGCGGGCAGGATCCCGGCGGCGACGAGGAGGCTGGGGGCCAGGGAGATCCGCCACGGGGCGAGACACCGCGCGGGACACCGACTTGGGTGACACCAGCGACACGAGCGAGACCGGCGAGACCGGGGACACCAGCGACACGCCCGTGTCCCCGAGCATCCAGTGGTTCGACGGCGTGAGCGGCGTCGACCTCACGCCGGACGGCGCGACCGCGCTGGTGCAGTCGATGACCTTGTTCGACGGCGAGCTCTCGTTCATTGACACCGCGACGGGCGTCGTGACCGTGCAGACGACGCTGGGCGACGCGGGGAAGGACATGGGGACGGCGGTCTCCGCGGACCTGCAGATCGCCGCGCTGTACGCGATCCCCGTCGAAGCCGCGACGTGGAGCGCCGACGGCGGCTGGGAGGTCATCCCCTCCCCGTTCGACGCGGGCTGCGACAGCGACAACGGCGGCGCGTTCGACGTCAGCGACGACGGCGCGGTCGCCGTGGGGCTCCTCTGGGACGGGTGCGCGCCCGCGGCCTTCCGGTCGACGTCGTCCGGCGTGCAGCTCCTCGCTACGCTCGGCGAGTCGTCGGGCTCGTCAGCGCCGACGAACCGCGCGACGGTGGTCTCCGGCGACGGGGCGATCGCCGCCGGGTTCGCAGAGTACGGCAGCATCGATCGCTCGCCGACGCGCTGGGCCGCGGACGGCACCGGCGAGCTGCTCGACCCGGACAACCGCGACGCGCCGGGGGAGGTGCTGTCCATCGACTACACCGGCGCGACCCTCGGGATCGTCCAGGGGTACGACGGCTTCGCATGGACCGAGGCCGAGGGGCTCGTCCCGATGGGCCGGCTCGAGAACGCGCTCCCGACCGACACCGTCTACCCGAACGCGCTGTCTGCGGACGGCTCGACGGCGTTTGGGGCGGTCGGCAGCGAGTTCTTCACCGTGCCGACGGCGTTCGCCTGGACCCGCGAGGACGGCATGCGGTCGCTGCAAGAGCTGGCGGTCGCCGCCGGGGTCGTGATCGACGACGGGTACTGGCTCGACAACGTGATGGCCGTCTCAGACGACGGCACGGTCATCCTGGGCCGCGCGCTCGACGCCGACTACGCCCCGACGACGTTCGTGATGCACGTGCCCCCGGGGACATTTTAACTAGCCGAGCCCGCCCACACCCGCGGGCGCTGGGTCGGCGCGAGGCCAGCCTCGAGCCGGCCCGCGAGCGCCAACAGCGTCGCTTCGCTCCCCATCGGCCCGGCGAGCTGCGCGCCGATCGGCGTCCCGAGGTCCGGATCGAGCCCGACGGGCACGGTCAACGCCGGCTGCCCCGTGACGTTGAACGGCGCCGTCCACACCCCGAGCGCGGCCACCGCCCGGAACATCGCCTCCCCATCCTCCGTCGCGAAGCTCCCGACCTTGGGCGGGGGGACCGAGACGGTGGGCGTCAGCAGCACGTCGCAGCCGTCCAGCCAGCCGGCCCAGCGCTGCGTGAGCTCGGCCTGGCGCTTGCGCACCGCCGCCACGTCGATGCCCCTCCCAGCCTCACCGAGCCAGCGCGTGACCGGCTCCGCGCGGTGCCACTTGACGAGCGCGATCTGCCCGAACAGGTGCTGCCAGATCGGCAAGAAGTCGTCGACGTCGCCGTGGGGGGCGGCCGACTCCTCGACCTGGTGACCTTCGCCGGCGAGCAGCCGGGCGGCGTCGAGCACGGCGGCGCGCACGTGGGGGTTGGTCTCGACCATCGGCACGTCGAGCACGAGACGCACCCGCAGCGGGCCGGCCTTCGCGGGCTCGAGCGCGCTGCCCTGGACGGCGATCATCGCGGCGGCGTCCTCCACAGTGCGGGTCAACGCGCCGCAGGTGTAGATCACGTGGGGATCCCGCAAGCCGAGGTGGTTCGGCACGCGCCCCCGGCCGGCCTTGAGCCCGACGAGCCCGCAGAACGACGCGGGGATGCGGATCGAGCCGCCCCCGTCGCTGCCGTGCGCGACCGGCAGCAGGCCCGCCGCCAACGCGGAAGCCGCGCCGCCGCTGGAGCCGCCGGGGGTGCGGCTCGGGTCCCAGGGGTTGCGGGTCGGCGGTTGGCCGACGGGCTCGGTGATCGGCACCACGCCGAGCTCGGACGTGGCGGTCTTGCCGACAAACACGAACCCCGCGGCGCGCAGGCGGGAGACGGTGACGTCGTCCACCGGGGACCAGATCGCGGGCAGGGCCTTCGACCCGAAGCGGGTGGTGCGGAACCGCACGAAGTTCAGGTCCTTGATCGCGATCGGCACGCCGTGAAACGGCGCGTCGGTCATCCGCGCGTCCTTCTTCTTCGCGACTTGGATGGCCGACTCGCCGAACGTCTGTACGAACGCCCCGAGCTCGGGGTCGTGGCTCGCGATGCGAGACAAGGAGAGGCGGACGGCCTCCTCGCTGCTGGTCGAGCGGGAGCGGATGGCGCGAGCCAGCGCGACCGCGCCGGTGTCGAAGGGCAACATCGCCGGGCGGTATCACTGAGCCGAGTCGGGTGGGTCGTTTCTGCTCAGACGGGCGTCACAGCCCCCGGCGCCACTCCGGGCGGAGCGGGACTCGGCCTTGGAGTGCTGCGTCCAGCACCCCGCACAAGCGCTCGTGATCGCGGGGGAGCTCGCCGGCGAGCGGCAAGTAGTTCGACGCGTGGTTCGTCCGGAACGTCGCGGCCGTCGGGTGGGCCTCGTCGAGGAACCAGCGCAGCTCTTGGAGTAGGCCGGGCACGTCGGGCAACACGAAGCGGCCGCGCTCCTCGAGCCGCGCGATCGGGGTGCCCGGCACCACGGTGAGGGTGAGCGCCGAGAGCCAGCGCGGGTCCATCGCCGTCGCGAGCCTCCCGGAAGCGCGCGCGTGCGCCTCGCTGCGCTCGACGCCTCCCGCCCCGAGCAGGAAGATCGCCGAGAGCTCCAGCCCCGCCGCCCGCGCGAGGACCGCGGCCTCCACGTGCTCCTCGAAGGTCCCCTCCTTCGCGATGCGCTTCAACGTCGCCGGGTCGCCCGACTCGGGGCCCATGTACAGCAGCTGTAGACCCGCCGCGCGGAGCCGCGCGAGGTCGGCCGGCCCCTTCTCGATCACGTTCCCCGCCATCGCGTAGCAGCTCACCCGGCGCAAGCCAGGGAAGGCCGCGCGCAGTGCCCCCAGCAGCTCGAGCCAGTGCTCGGTCGGCAACACCAGCGCGTCGCCGTCCATCACGAAGACCTTGTCCACCCGCGCGCCGTACCGCCGGCCGCTCTCCTCGATCTCGCGCAGGGTCTCCACGAGCGGGCGCACGCGGAACACGGGCTTGTCCCGGTACATGTCGCAGTACGTGCACCGGTTCCAGCTGCAGCCGATCGTGGCTTGCAGCAGGTAGCTGTGCGCCTCGGACGGCGGGCGGTAGACCTTGCCGACGTGGGTCAAGGGGTCACGGCGGGCGTCGCGGGGCGCTCAGCGAGCCCCAGGGTGGCCGCCGCACGGGCGAGCGGCGTTTGCCGGAGCGTGTCTGCGTCGGCCTCGGCTTGGGCCTGCGCGTCGAGCTGACGCCGCAGTCGCAGCATGTCGCGCTGCAGCTGCTGCCGGGCGAGGTCCTTCGCGCGGTCCTCCGGCGCGGGCGTGCTGGCCGCCTCGAGCTCCATCTGCCGCAGCAGCGCACGCCCGGCGACGATCCGCGCGTCGAGCCCCTCGGACGCGTCGAAGGCCCCGCGGAGCCGCGCGGTGGCCTCGGACGCCGGGAACGCCACGGCGAACTGGGAGAACAGGTCCGCCTGGTCCCCGAGCAGCGCGTCGACCTCTGCCTTCGCCTCCGCGACTTGGCGCTCGGCCTCGGCGAGCTGCCCCGTGACGTGCCACAGCCCCGCGGTGGTCACCCCCACGAGCAGCAACGTCGGCGCGAGCCCGACCCGCACGCCCGTCACGATGGCCATCCCGACAGCGCCGAGCGGCGCCACCACCGCGATCAATCCCCGCTCCAGCGCCCAGAAAAACGGCCCGAGCGCGGGGATGAACGCGTACCAGGGCTTCTTCGCGAACGCGAGCGGGCGCGCCGGCCTCGCGACAGCCACCACGCGGCCCCGCGGGCTTGGCGCCGCGTCTTCCGCGTCCAGTGCGTCCAGCGCGCCCAACGGCGACGCGACGAGCGTAGGGTTCGGCCCCGTGGCGGCCTTCGCGACGGGCTGATCCGGCACGTCGGCGGTCAGCGCCGCGCCAAAGTCCTCGCAGCTCGCGAAGCGGTCGGCGGGCCGGACCGAGAGCGCGCGCTCGACAGCGGCGACCAGCCCCGCCGGCAAGGACGGCGCGAGCGTGTCGAGCCTCGCGTGCTCACCCCGGCTGGTCGCGGTCATCGTGGTCACCATGTCGTCCCGCAGGAACGGGCTCCGCCCCGACAGCATCTCATAGAGGATCACGCCCAGGGCGAACACGTCGGCGCGGTTGTCCGCCCTCGCGGCGTCCACCAGCTGCTCGGGCGCCATGTACCCTGGCGTGCCCATCGACATTCCCGTGCGCGTCAGCCGCTCCGCGCCCCCGACCCCGCCCGCGACGTCGGCCGCGACCTTGGCGATGCCGAAGTCCGCGATCTTCGCGACCAGGCGGTCCCCCTCGGTGTGTAAGAGCACGTTCCCGGGCTTCAGGTCCCGGTGCAGCACCCCCTGGCGGTGCGCCGCGCCCACGCCCGCGAGCAGCTGCGCGAAGAGCGGGAGCGCGTCCTTCGGCGCCATCGGCACCCCGTCCGCCAGCACGTCGCCCAACGTCGCGCCGTCGACGTACTCCATCAGCAAGCCGACCTGGCCGTCCGCCTCGATCACGTCGGTCACCGCCACGATGTTCGGGTGCCGCAGCTGCGCCTGGATCCGGCCCTCCTGCAGGAGGCGCTTCGCCATCACGTCCGACCGGTAGTGCAGGATCTTCAGCGCGTGGCGCGTCCCCAGCTTCCGATGCTTGACCAGGTACACCCGCGCGATCCCGCCCTCGCCAAGCGTGCGGAGCACCTCGTACTGCCCAATGATGTCGCCGATCACCGTGTGACGGTACACCGCGGGCCGCCGGGTCGCAAGGCGAGCCCCGGCGTTGCGCTAGGGCGAAGCGTCCGACGTGCCCGAGAAGCTGGCGGTCTCGATCATCGCGGCCCCGAAGGCGGCGTCGAGGTCCGCGGCCGCGATCGGGTTGGTCGCGGTGAAGTCCGTCGTCGCCGCAGAGAGCGCCCAGAGCGTGAAGGTGTAGGTGTGCTCGCTCCCCTGCGGGCACGGGCCCTTGTACTTGGTCCCGTACGCGCGGGCCTCGTCGCTGCCGTCGGGGAGCGCCCCGTCGTCGCTCGCGCCCTCCGCGAGGGCGATGGTCGCAGGGTCGAGGTCGAACGCGACCCAGTGCACATAGTCGATGGACTCATCCGTCAACGTGAGCGCGAAGGAGAGCGCGCCGCTCGGCACGCCGGTCCAGTGCAGCTCGGGCTGGCGGTCTGCGCCCGCGCACGTGTGCTCGTCGGGGAACGCCGCCCCGTCGGCGAAATTCGCGCTCGCGAGGGCCATCGGGCCGGGGTCGACGGAGTCGGTGGTGTCGGACGGCGTCGAGTCGTCTACACCGCCGGTGCAGGCGAGGAGGAGGAGCGAGTAGAGCAAGCGGGACCGGGGAGTCCCGGACGGGTAACCGGTCGTGCGCTACGGCCCGTCCCAGGCGGCCACCGCGCACAAGAGCTGCGCGGTGTAGTCGAGCGCGGCCTCGTTGCTCACGTAGTCGTCCACGTCGTCGTGGTACACCATCGCGTCGCTCTGCAGGTCCGCGTAGGGGTCACGCCGCGGGTCGGAGATGCCCCCCTCCCGCATCGTCGCGCGCGAGGCTGGGCCGCCGACCACCGCCCCGATCTCGGGCTCCCCGCCGACGTCCGTGAGCGGCGACGAGATCGCCTTCGGCCCGATGTCGTCGACCCCGACCATGTACGGCACGCCGAACGGGTTTGCGCCGAGCGCGGCGTGCACCTGCCACCGCGCGTCTGCAGCGCACGCGTCGTCCCCGTCCACGTCGTAGAGCCACGCGCACGCGTTCGCGTACCCCGCTGCCGTAGCGACCGACCCCCACGTCCCCTCCCCTGCCCACTGTGTCGGGTCCGCCGCGGCGGACGCAGCGAACGCCGCTCGCACCGCCACCGCGCGTTCGGTCACCTGGGACGGCGCGACCGGCTGCCCCGTGGCGGCCTCGGCCCGCGCGAGCCAGGCGTCCGCGAGGACCTGCACGTCCGCGTAGGACGGGGGTCCGGCGTCGCGCGCTTCCCCCGCCAACGCGACGGCGTCCGCACGGTACGCGTCGTCTCCGGTCAAGCTGTACAGCGCGGCGGCCGCGAGCTCCATGTCGTCCGCGTACGAGTCCTCTGGGTAGAAGTCCGCCGGGCAGGTTGGCTGGACGCCGGGTCGCGACACCCCGAGCGCGTAGAGCGACGTAGCAGAGCGGGTCGCTGCGGCGACGAGCAGGTCGTCGCGCCCCGCCCAGGCCTCGGCGGCGAGCGCGAGCGCAGCGGCCGACCGCCCGGCGACGTTCGCGCACGCGTCCCCGCACGCGTAGGCGGGCCGCTGGGCGAGCCCCGCGATCGGGTCCCGCGTGTCGTCCTCGGGCAAACGCCAGTAGTCGTGGTCGCGCTCGTCGCCCACTTGGTACACCAGGGTGTCGGCGTCCGGGTGGGCCGCGATCAACCAGCGCACGCCGGGCTCCATCGCGGCGAGCACGTCCGGCGCGCCGTCGCCGTCCTGGTCGGGCCACGCCGCGGGGTCCCGCAAGTAGGTCCCCAGCACCAGCGCGACGGTGAACGACGTCGTGTGGACGAACTTGATGTAGTCGCCGGCGTCGTGCCAACCGCCCTCCACGTCCACTGGCGCGTGTGTGCCGTCCGCCAGGTCCGCGCCATCCAGCCCGCACACGTCCCGGTCCGGCTCGGACGACACCCGCAAGCCGTCGCCCGACGAGGTCTCCGAGCTCGCGTCGGTGACGCTCGCGTACAGGTGGCAGGCCCCGTGCAGCGTGCTCGCCCCCGGTCCGCAGCGCTGGGCAGCGAAGAACTGGAGCCCCCTCGAGAGCACGCCCACCCGCGGGTCGTCCTGTACCAACAGCGCCCCGACCGCACCCCCGACGTCTACGGTCCACGCCCCGGCGGCCAGCACGCCCGGGTCGTACGTCCACACCTCGAGCTCCCCGCCATCCGCCGCGTACGTCGCAGAGCCCGCCTGCGGCTCCACTGTGAGCGGGCCCCCCGGCCCGTCCACCGACGCGGGCCCCGGGTCCCGGGCCGCGAACACCAAGAACGGGGTCCCTTGGCCGCCGCTGTAGCCCGCGAGATCCGCGCGGATCAAGGGGGCGTCACGGCACGCCACGAGCGCCAGCATGACGAGGATCGGCGGGCGCACCACCTACGACCCGTCCCCGAGCGTGCGCCACGTCTCGTAGCTGTCCACCATCAGCCCCTCGAGGTTGGGGTCCGCGCCGACGACCGCGCCAAGGGCGTCGAGGGCGTCGTCGAGCGCGGCGGCGCCGTCGTCCGCGAACGTCACATCCTCGCCCTCCGACGACGCGCCGGTCTCGACCCCGATCCAGACCTTGCCCTCCCGGAGCTCGCCCTCTGCCGCGGCGACCACGTCCGCGGCGCTGTCCCGGTAGGCCATGACCCCCATCACGTCGACGACCCGGGAGATCCACACGTCCAAGGTCTCCGTCGCGCCGGACCCGTCCAGGTCGAGCGGCTCCAGCTCGTCGTAGAACGCCGAGACGGCGTGGTGAAACGGCAGGTCCCCGATGCGCTCGCGCACGCCCTCCAAGTACTCGACGTGCCAGGCAGCACGCTGGGCGTAGTCCGTCCCCCAGCTGCCGTCCGGCGTCGAGCCGGGCTCCGTGTCGTCCATGATCCCGTCGAACCCCACCCCGGAGCCCGCGCAGGCCGCGTAGACGTCCCAGCCCTCGGTCCAGCAGGTCTCCTGCCCGTCGAGCCCCGCGTCGCACGGCACCGAGAACCACGGCGACCCGCTGACCGCGAAAACCTGGACGTTGGCAGCGTGCGCGGCGTCCACGAGCGCCGTGTACCGCTCAACGGCCCCCTCCTCCCCGTACCCGACCGGCTCGCAGGACAGGAAAAGCGTGTCCACGCCGCGGTCGGCGCAGAACGCCAGCAGGTCGGCCGTAGCGGCCTCGTCTCCGGCGACCTGGGTGTCCCACACCCAGAGGCCGAGCGACGCCGGATCGTCGACCACCGCGCTGCCGGAGTCGTCAGCGCCGCCCGACCCCGCACAGCCGAGCGCTGCGGCGAGCCCAACGCCACCCAGCGACCAGGTCAACGTGCGGACGAAGCGGCTCATCCCGCAGCAGCCTCCCGCAATCCAACTCGGACCATCACCCGGCGGATGAACACCAGCAGGTCGTCCAACAGCGAGTAGGCGACCGGCGTCGCAACAAGCGTCAGCACCAACGAGAAGGTCTGTCCGCCGACGACCACCCCGGCCGTGGCTTGGTTGAAGCCAGCGCCAATGCCGCGGGAGGTCACGAGCGGGATCATGCCCGCGACGAACGCGACGGTCGTCATCAAGATCGGCCGGAGCCGGTCCTTGTTCGCTTGGAGGATGGCCTCCAGCCGCGGCATCCCCTCGGCCCGCAGGTGGTTTGTGTGGTCGATTTGGAGGATCGCGTTCTTCTTCACGATGCCGAACAGCACGAAGATCCCGAGCACGCTGAACATGTCCAGCGCCTGGCCGGTGAGCACGATGGACAACACGGCGAACGGCAACGTGAGCGGCAGGGACAAGAGGATGGTCAGCGGGTGCATCCAACTCTCGAACTGCGCCGCCAAGATGAGGTACATGAACACGAACGCCAGCGCGAAGCCCAACAGCACGGCCTCCCCGGTCTCCCGCATGATCTTCGCTTGGCCGGCGGGGGAGATGGTGTAGCCCGCGGGGAGGTGCAGCTCCTTGCCGATCTTCACGATCGCGTCCTGGATGATGTTGTCGCCGACGCCCGGCGCCGCGTTCGCCGAGATGGTGACGTTGCGCATGCGGTTCAGCCGGTTGATCGTGGCTGGGCCCGTGCCATCGGTGGTGGACGCGAGGTCGGTGAGCGACACGAGCCCCGCCTTTGGCGAGAGGATCGGCGCGAGGCCGAGCGTCGCGGCGTCTGCCCGGAACTCGGGGGCCGCGCGCATCCGGATGGTGTATTGCTTGCCCCCCTCTGCGTAGCGCCCAACGTCCGCGCCGCTGACCAGCAGCTGCAGCGTGCTCGCGACGTCAAACACGGTGACCCCGAGGTCCGCGGCGCGCCCGCGGTCCACGGTGAGCTCCACCTCCGGCTTCCCGACGACGAAGCTCGAGTCCACGTCCACCGCGCCCTCGACCTTCTTGAGCTCCTTCACGATCTGCCCGGCGAACTCCTCGAGCTTGTCCAAGTCAGGGCCCGACAAGTTGTACTGGATGCGCGCGTTCGAGTTGCCCGTGCCGCCGATGTCGCTGATCAGCGAAGCGGTGGTGCGGAGCTCGGCCGGCTGGTGCTTGAGCACGTCGTTACGCACCTTGTCCATCAGCTGGTCCTGGTTCAGCACGCGGTCGCGCGGGTCGATCAGCCGGACGTACACCTGGGCGACGTTGTCGTTGGCCTGGTCGTTCGCGCCGGTCGTGACCAGGGTCATCGCGACCTCCGGCATGTCGCGGATCTCCCGCGCGATGCGCTCCCCGTAGATCGCCGTGGCGGCGATGCTCGTGCCCTCGGGCGCGCGGATGGTCACCTCGAACTGCGCCCGGTCGTCCACCGGCAAGAAGCCCTTCTTCGCGATGATGCCAAGCACCGGCAGCGAGCCGAGCACGAGCAGGCACAAGAGCACGATCACCCACCGGCGCCGCATCGCGAACCGCAGGATGACCATGTAGGCCCGCTCGATCGGCGTGTAGAACAGCGCGACCACGCGCTCCCCGATGGCCGGCTTCGCGCCGTGCACCTTGGCCTTCAGCCAGCGCGACGCGAGCATCGGCGTGAGCGAGAAGCTGACGAACAACGACACGGCGATCGCGAACGACATCGTGACGCCGAAGCTGCTCAAGAAGCGCCCGGGGATGCCCGCGAGGAACGCGACGGGCAAGAACACGGCGATCAGCGAGAACGTGGTCGCGAGCACCGCGAGCCCGATGTCCCGCGTACCGGCGACCGCCGCTTCCATCGGCGTCATGCCCTTCTCTTCGACGAACCGGTAGATGTTCTCGAGCACGACGATAGCGTCGTCGATGACGATGCCGACAGACAACGCGAGCGCCAGCAGGGTGATCGTGTTGAGCGTGTACCCAACGAGGGCCATCAGCGCGAAGGTGCCGACGATCGAGGTCGGGATGGCGAGCGCGGCGATGACCGTGGAGCGCACGCTGCCGAGGAACCCGAACACCACGAGCGCGGCGAGCAGCGCGCCGACGACGAGGTGCTCCTTGACGCCGTCCGTGCCGGTCCGGATCGACGCGCTCTCGTCGCGCAGGACCTCGAGGGTGTACCCGTCCGGCAGCGCGCCCTGCAGCTCGTCGAGCCGCTCCTTCACGCTCTCAGCCACCGCGACGGTGTTCCCGCCCGACTGCTTCCGCACGGTGAGCACCACCGCCGCGGAGCCGTTCCACGACGTGGTGGTCGCGACGTCCGCGCCGGTGTCCTCGACCCGCGCGACGTCCCCTACCCGCACGACGCGGTCCACCGCGGACCCGGGCTGAGCGCCCTGGGCCCCGCCCGCGGTCATCGTCCGCACCGCCAGCTCGGCGATGTCCTCCGGCCGTTGCACGCGCCCGTTGACGCGCAGGGTGTAGACGTCACGCCCCGTGTCGAGGCTGCCGACGGGCACGTTCACGTTCTGTACGCCGATCGCCCGGGCGACCTCGCCGGGGCTGACGCCGAGCGCGCGGAGCTTCACCGGGTCGAGCAGCACCTGGATGGTGCGCTCGCGCCCGCCGACGATCTTGACCTCGCCGACGCCGGGGATGACCTCGAGCGAGGGGCGCAGCACCTTGTCGGAGAACTCGGTGACCTGCGTGAGCGTGCGGCCCGGCGCGCGCACCGCGGCGTAGAGGATCGGCGCCGCGGCGGGGTCGATCTTCGTGACGACGGGATCCTCGATGTCGTCCGGCAATTCGCGGCGCAGCAGCGCGAGGCGCTCGCGGACCTCCTGGGCGGCGACGTCCACGTTCTTCTCGAGCCGGAACTGCACGAACACCAGCGAGAGCCCCTCGGCGCTCACGGACCGCAGCTCGTCGATGTCGCCGATGGTGGAGACGGCGCCCTCGACCTTGTCGCTTACGTCCGTCTCCATGTCCTCCGCCGACGCGCCGGGCAAGATCGTCGTGATGGTCACGAACGGCAGGTCGATCTTCGGGAAGCGGTCCACCCCGAGCTTCGAGTAGCCGGCGATGCCCAGGACCATGATCATGAGCGTCATGACCCACGCGAACACGGGGCGCTTGATGCAGATCTCGGCGAGCCACTGCATCTCAGTTGGCCTGCGCGGTGGCGGTGACCGGCGCGCCGTCGTGCAGCGTGTCGGGCGGGTTCAGCACCACGACGTCTCCCACCGCGAGGTCGGTGAGCACCGCCGTGTAGCCCTCGGCCGACGCGCCCTTCCGGACCACCGTCTGGAACGCGCGCCCCTCTCGAACCACGTACACGGCCGAGACCGAGCCCTCGGTGTGCACCGCGGCGTCGGGCACCGCGACGTGCGGCGCTTGCCCGACCTCGAGCGCGATCCGGGCGAACATGCCGGGCCGGAGCCCTACCACGTCGGACACCTCGGCCTCGACCACCAGGTCGCGCGCGGGCGCCCGCAGCGCGGGGCTCACGAAACGCACCACCGACTCCCGCCAGTCGTCGGGGGCGCTCGTCAGCGCGAACCGAGCCACCTGCCCCTCGGCGACCGAGCCGGCCTGCCGCTCGGGCACAGAGAACCGCACGCGCAGGGCCTCGTCGGTGTACAGCGAGATCACAGGCTGGGCGGCCGCGATGAACTCGCCGACGTCCACCAGGCGCTCGCCGACGCGCCCCGAGAAGGGTGCTCGGACCTGCGACTTCGACAGCGACGTGCCCGCCAGCGTCGCGTTCGCCGCCGCGGCTTGCAGCGCCTCGGTCTGCGCCTTGCACTGGCTCATCGCCGCGTCGTACTGCGACGTCGCCATCGCGCCTTGCGCGTGCAGGCTCTCGGCCCGCGCGCACTGCGTCTTCGCCTCCCCGAGCTGCACCTCGGCCAGCGCCCGTTGGGCAGAGGCCGCCTCCGCGTTGAGCTGGGCCACGCGCGCGTCCACCGTCGCGATCACGTCGCCCTTGTTGACGTGCTGGCCGCGCTGGACGCGCACGGAGGTGACCACGCCGTTCGTGTCCGCCGAGACGTGCGCCTCCTCCGACGCGATCAGCTCGCCGGTCAGCGGCAGGGTCTCGGGGGTGCTGCGCTCGGCGGCTTGCGTGGTGGTGACTGCGATCGGCGCGGCGACCGCCGCGGACTTGGCGCCATCCGCCCCCGAGCACGCGCCGAGGAGCAGGAGGAGCGCAGGCGAGCTGCGGAGGAGAGTCGAGGTGTGCATGGTGCGTCCGGAGGGGAGATCAGCGTGGGAGCAGGCCGTTGAGCGTGAGCTGGACGACGGCCGCGATGTAGAGCTCGGGGTCGACGGCCGGCGGGGGGTGCAGCCCCTCGGATCCGTTGAGCATCGGTGAAGCGATCAGCCGGGTGCTCGATCTGAGCCCAGACGCCTACGCCGACCTGCGCCGCCGCTGCCTCAAGGCCGCCCACGAGCGCTGGAAC
>CALQBK020000011.1 GCA_943328795.2 Bifidobacterium breve | reverse complement strand
TCGGCCTCCAGGAACCGGTTGAGGTAGAGCGCGGTGTCGTTCGCCCCTCCGAACCCGTGGTCGCTCACGACGGCGACGAGCTCGGCGTTGGCCGAGAGGCGCCCAAGCGCCTCGTCGAGCCGCTCGTACACGCGCAGGAGCGCGCCCCGGAGCACGTCGGCGCCGGGGAGGCGCCGCGCCGCCGCGTGCCTTGGAGAGCGCGGGTCATGGAACATCCAGAAGTGGTGCGCGGCCGTGTCGCTCTCGCCGAACACCACCATGAACAGCTCCCACGGCTCGCGGGCCAAGAGGTGCAGGCAGAGCGCCTCCTTGCGGGCGATCTCCCGGAGCAGGCTGTCGAGCGCGCGCGCGTGCCACCCCGGGCCGATCCCACGCTCGGGGAAGTCGGCGAACCGCAGCCCGCCGAACGTCCGCCGCAGCGAGGGCCACTCGCGCGCCGGCGCGCAATGGCGGGACTCGGCGCGGGTCGCGACTGGGCTGTCGAAGCCGGCGATCACGATGCCGTCCAGCTCCTCGGGCGGGTAGGTCGTCGGCACAGCGATGCTCGCGACCCGGCGACCGGCGTCCGACAGCAGCCGGTGGAGGGTGGGCACGGCGCGGCAGCGCGCGTCCAGGAAGGCGAGCTCGTGGGTGCCGGGCTCGCGCCGCGTGAAGTCGAAGAAGCCGTGGCGCCCCGGGCGGCACCCGGTGAGCACGGACGACCACGCCGGCAGCGTCATCGGGGGCGTCGTGCTGTCGAGGCGGGCCCAGAGCCCCTGTTGGCGCATTCGCCACAGGTTCGGCAGCCGCGCGGCGTGGGCCTCGATCACGTCCCAGGTCGCGCCGTCCAAGCCCACGACCAGCGCGCGCGTGCCCACCTACTGCGCCGGGTACCCGAGCTGGCGAAGCCGGGCTCGGTCGGTCTCCGAGGCCGATCGCTGGGGTGCGGCGGCCTCGCGGCGGTTCGCGGCGGCGTGCGCCTCGGCGGCCTCGAGCCGCAGCCGGAGCCCCTCGAGCGCGGGGTCGTCTGCCCGGGGGTGCTGCTCGCCGGCGTCTCGCTCCAGGTCGAACAGCGCCTCGCCAAGCTCGCGGGTCGACCCGGACGGCGCCCCGCGCGTCACCACCAGCTTTCGGCCCTCTGCGCGCAGGCTGCTGATGACGTAGCCCTCGAAGTCCTCCTGCGTCAGCGCCTCGCGGCTCGCCGGCAGCTTCCACCACGGCGGGGCGCTCCATGCCGCCGGCCCCGCCGTGAGCGGCGCATCCGCGTCCGGCTCCGGCGGCAACGTCGGCACCAGCTGCTGGTCGAAGTCGTCCGTGAACAGCGTCTCCCCGTCCCACGACTCGGGCTCGGGCTCCACCCCCGCTACGCCGAGGATGGTGGCCGGGACGTCGATCTCCCGCACCTGCCAGGGCACGCGGGTGCCCGCACGCTCGTTGCGCGGCAGCTTGACGATCAGCGGCACGTGCACCTGCTCGTCGTACACAGTCGCGCCGTGCCACCAGCCGCCGTGGTCTTGAAGCTCCTCGCCGTGGTCGGAGGTCAGGATGATCAGCGCGTCGTCGTACAGCCCCTCGGCGCGCAGGCGCTGGAAGAAGGCCCCCAGCTGTGCGTCCAGCTCGCGCACCGAGCCAGCGTACAGGCTCCTCAGCCGTGGGGCGAGCGCGGGGTCGGGCTCGGGGTTCTCCGCCCGGCCGAACGCCTCCCCCGTGACTGGGTAGGTGAACCACGGGTCGTGCGGCTCCATCAGGTGGATGAACACGAACCAGCGGTCGTCGCCCTGGGCCTCGATCCACTGGACCGAGCGGCCGAGCTGGGCGCCCGCGGGGGTGTAGTAGTCCTCGACGCGGCGGTGGGTGTCGACGTGGGCCAGCGCCCGCCGAACCGCCGTGTACAGCGTGAGGGAATAGGTCGATTCCTTCGCGCCGAGCGGGTACGCGGGGTCGTACGGGTACCAGTCGAAGCCCTGCCCGAACCCCGACGCGGCGGTGATGTTCGCGTTGTTCGGGAAGCCGGCCCGCGCGTAGTTGGCCTCGCCCAGGGCCTCGGCGAGCGTGACGTTGTCGGCGGAGAGCACGCCGTCCTTGCCCTCGCAGGCGTGCGAGCCGGGGGGCACGCTCGTGAACATCGACGCGGTGGACGCGCGGGTCCACGTCGCGGCGGCGATGGCCTGCTCGAACACAACCGCGTCGCGGGCGAACTGGTCGATGTGCGGCGAGGCGGACGCGTCCGCGCCGTCTACCCCCAGCGCGTCGTAGCGGAGCGCGTCTACCTGCACCAGCACGATGTTCGGGCGGGCCGCGGTGCCATCCTGGGGGTGGTGCGGCACCTGTGCGCCGACGGCAGCCGGCGCCGGGGCGATCGCCACCAACACGCACAGCGCTACGCCCGCAGCCCAGAGCGTGAACGTCCCCCGCGGGCGCGCGAGCACCCGCAGCGGGGTCTTCGACAACACGTTCCGGCCGAGCCAAACCCCGGGGAGGAGCAGCGCCAGCAGCGAGAGGCCGATCCCGACGTCGGCGGTCGCCGGCAGGCCGGACTCACCATACCAGCGCTCGTTCACGACGAAGCGGACCACCGCGAACGCCATCGCTCCCCCGGCCCCGAAGCAGCCGAGGCACCAGCCCATCGCCGCGGAGAGCCCCATCGCGCGCCCCATCGCCGCGTTGAACACCCCGATGCACGCGCCGAGCACAGCGCCCAGGGCGCCGTAGATCAGCGCCCCGTAGAGCACCGCCTGGTACTCGGACGGCGCCGTGCTGCTCAGCACCCAGCCCGCCTCGGCGACGCCGGTCAGCGACCCGCCGATGAGCCCACCGCCGAGCCCCGTGAACCAGAGCCCTGCCGCCGACGTCGGGGGCGCGAGGTAGCGTTCCGCGCGCCGGGCCACCGCTACAGCCTGTGCCCGCTCTTGTCCCTCTTTGTGTCGAGGTAGAAGGCGTTGTGTGGGTTTGGCGCGGTGCGCAGGGGGATGTGGCTCTGCACCGGGATGCCCGCGCGGGCGAGGCCAGCGAGCTTCGACGGGTTGTTCGTGAGCAGCGCAACGGAGCGGATGCCGAGGAGCCGAATGATCTCGGCGGCGGTGTCGTACCGCCGCAGGTCGTCCGGGAATCCGAGCGCGAGGTTGGCCTCCACCGTGTCCAGCCCGCGGTCCTGGAGCGCGTACGCGCGGATCTTGTTGGCGAGGCCGATGCCACGCCCCTCTTGCGGCAAGTAGAGCACTGCGCCGCGCTCGTGCTGGCCGACGTACGACAAGGCGGCCTCGAGCTGGTCGCGGCAGTCGCACTTCAGGCTCCCCATCACGTCCCCCGTGAAGCACTCGGAGTGCAGCCGGACCGGCACGTTCTCGGCGCCCTCCAGGTCCCCGCGAGCCATCACGCCGTAGTCGAGCCCGTCGGCCGCACACTCGAACGCCAACACACGGAAGTCGCCGTAGCGCGACGGCAAGCGCGCCTCGGCGACGAAGCGGACCGAGGGTTCAGAGGTGCGGGATTCGTGCAGTTGCATCAGGACTCCGAAGCACACGACCCCGAAGCCGAGGACGCCGTGGGTTTGACACCCTTCTCGACATCCCGAGGATCGGGTGCCGACGGCCACGAGACGTGCCGCTTCGCAGGAACCTTCTCACCCACCGCGCGTGTGTCAAGGCGCACGGGCCGGAAAAGCCGAACGGCCACCTGCCCAGGGGGCAGGTGGCCGAAAGGGTGGGTGCCCCGGGAGGCGCAGAGCGCCTCCCGGGGTTGGACTCACGTGTTGAGGGACTCCTTGAGACCCTTGCCCGCGCGGAACACGGGGATGCGGCGCGAGGGGACCTGGATCTCCTTGCCGTTCTTCGGGTTGTGGCCCTTGAACTGGCGGCGCTGCGACACGGTGAACGTGCCGAAGTCGGAGATGGTGACCTTGTCGCCCTTGGTGAGGGCCTCCTGGATGGTGTCCATGATGATGTTCACGTGCTGCGCGGCCTTGATCTTGGCGATCTGGGCCTTCTGTGCGAGCTGCTCGGTGAGGTCTGCCTTGTTCATGAGGTACTCCTTGAGGGTGCTGGGTGATTGTCCAAATTGTCCAAAAGGTCCAACTGCGCGATGCCATCTACTCGATCAGGGGTCCGTCGGCGCATTTCGCGGTCGCCTGCGGTGAAAGATCAGAGACACCTTTACTTAGGACGACGCAACACTAACAGAAGCGCAGTTGAGCGCCAACGTGAAAACGCCGGTTTTTGTCCCAAAGCTGTCGAACGCAAAAAACGAAAATACCGCAAATGGACCAACCGGCCGGACCCCAGGCACGACCACGAGCGCGAGCAGCACGCACTCAGCGCGGTTTTGCCCCGGAGGACGGGGCGGCCCGAGAAGCCGGGTTCGGTCGCCGGACTACGGCCCCAGGGGGGCCTTTTGTTGCAAATCCCGGGCTACGCCGGGGGCTTGAGCCAGCCGCCACGCACCATCAGCGCCTTCGGCAGCAGGTCGATGGTCACCGGCGTCTCTCCCAACGGCTCGCCGTCTGTCTCGATAGGGATCGACCGTGTGATGGTCACGTGTGTCGCGGTCACGCGGACGACGCCGGGGACCTTCGCGAAGTTCCCCGCGTAGAGCTTGGGCAGGTGCCGCGCCGCGACCCAGGGAGCCATCTTCGGGACGATCGACACGTCGAGCAGCCCGTCGGCCATCGAGCCGCCTTTGCCGACGAACAGCCCGGCGCCGCAGTACTGCCCGTTCGCTACGAACGCCGCGTGCGTCTCCACGGACGCGCTGCCTGGGCCCGCAGGGCCGTCCCACGTCCAGTCCACCGCGCGGGGCTCGAACGTGGTCAGCGCCCGCAAGATCGCGCCCAGGAAGGACAGCGTGCCGCCGAGCCGCTTCGACGACGCGTTGACCATCTTGCAGACCATCGCGTTGATCCCGAACCCGGCGACGTTGACGCACATCTCCACGCGCTGGAGGCCGCCTGGCCCAGGCGGGAAGGTCATCTTGATGACGTCGAGCGGGAGCGTCATCCCGGTGCTCGCTGTCCAGAGCGAAGCGCGGAGGTCCTTCTTGATCTCGAGCGAGCGAACGAGGTCGCCCCCGGTGCCGAACGGGATGACCGTGAAGATCACGCGCCGGTTCACGATGACGCCGTCCTTGAACAGCCCGTTCACGACCTCGTGGCACGTGCCGTCGCCGCCCAGGGCCGCGATGATGTCCGTCTCGCCCTTCTCAGCGAGCTCGCGCGCGATCTCGGTCGCGTGGCCGGCACGCTCGGTCCACACCACGCGGGCCTGGGCGAACGCCCGGCTCACCGCGGCCTCGATCTCCGCCCGGCTCTGGCCGGCGCGCCCCCCGGCACCCCTGGGGTTGGCGATGACCACGAGCCGTTCGCCTTCGTTCCGCGCACCACTGTCGCTCATCATCCCTCCACGATGTTCGCGCCGTGGGCCTTGAGCCACGCCGCACAGTCCACGTTCGAGCAAGCCACCGATCGCCCGGCGAGCAGCCGCACGTTCTCGGCCGCGACCGCGTGAGCAGCGGCGGGCTGCCGATCCACGAAGCCGTCACGCGAGCCACAGCACGCGAGCTGGTGCGGCGCGCCGACGGAGCCCTCGTGGCACGTCACGAACCGGCCGGGGTCGACCGCCGGGCCGGCCACGGGAGCGAGCGCGACGTCGGGCCGCGCGGGGCTCGCCCGACCCGCGGCGCGGTCCAGGAGGTCCGCGACGGGCACGTGGTGCTTGCAGTGCCGGGTGCAGGCGCCGCACCCGAGGCAGAGCGCCAACGCGTCGGGGTCCGCGGCCACGCCAGTCTCGACCGCGAGCCAGGCCGCGGCCATCATCGCGGTCGCGGTGGCGGACTCGAGGCCCGTCGCCACCGCCGTGGGGCACACGTGGCGGCAGAGCTTGGGGCAAAACGTGCAGGTGGCCCAGTCGATGCCGTCCATCAGTCGTCCTCCCCAGGGATGGGTACGATCGGCACCGTGAGCGCTTCGTAGCGCTCCGCGGGCAGGACACGGCGAGGATCCGGCCCCGCCGAGCTGCGCGGCACGGGGAGCAGCGCGATCCGCTGGCCCTCGATGTTCGCCCAGGCCCCGACGACGCGCGTGTCGTCGGGCCCGACGCGGCCCAGGTCCGCCGAGAGGGGCCCCGGGGTCGGGTGACGGAGCAGCCAGCCCGCGGACGCCAGCCGGGCGTCGCGCTCTCCCGCTGGCTCGTGGGCTGGCAGGGTCGCGACGCGGCTGACGGCGTCGACGCCGTACACAGGCGGCGCGACCTCGGGAGCCGGCTGCTCTGGGAACATCCGACCGGGGTTCAGGATCCCGGCCGGGTCCAGCTCTGCACGGAGCGCCCGGAACAACGGCGCGACCCCAGCGAGCTCGCGGCCCGCTGCGTGCTGCTTCAGCTGCCCGACCCCGTGGTGGTGGGCCACCGTGCCGCCCGCGGCTTCTGCGGCCGCCAACGCCGCTCTCCACGCGGCGTCATACACCTCGACCGTACCTCTCCCCGCGAAGGTGAAGTAGATGCTGCACCCCTCCCGGTAGACGTGGGAGAAGTGCGCCATCACGAGGCCGTACTGGCCGAGCGCCGCCCGGACACCGGCGTACAACGCCGGAAGTCTCGACCACAGCGCGCAGACCTCCATCGTGTCTGCAAAGCCACCGTGGCTGTAGATCGGCGAGAGCTTGTACGAGACCTCGTGCCGGTGATTGTACCAGTGCTCCCCAGGCTCCGAGCCGAGATCCGCCACCAGCGTCGGGTCGTGCATCGCCACTGCGTGCGCGCGTCCGCTCGCCTCGGCCACCTCGTCGGGCTCCCCCTCGAACCCGAGGATGAGCACGCAGTCGCCGGAGGCCCCCTGGGCGATGCGGTTGACGAGGCGCGGCAGCGAGAGCGGCAGCGACAACGTGTGTTTTCGCAGCGAAGGGGTGGTCTCCACCAGGCCCCGAAGCGCGTCCAGCCACGCCGAGCTCTTCTTCACCTTCCCGACGGTCCCCTTGCCGGCCAGGCGCGTGTCCACCGCGTCGTAGAGCCGAACCGCGCACGGCCGCAGCTCCAACTGCAGGATGCGGCGCATCGCTGACCAGGCCATGTCGATCTGCTTGAAGCGGTAGCCGCGGAGCCAGCGGGCCCGCGCCACGCGGTTCACGCGCGTGCGCACCTGGGTGACCACCCCGAGCGCGCCCTCGCTCCCGAGCACCCACTCGTGCAGGTCTCGCCCTGCGCTGGTGGGGTTCTCCGGGTCGAACCACTCGCCGGTGCCGTAGGCCCCGCGGGGCGTGACCACCCGCAGCGCCGAGGCCATGTCCTCGAACTTGCCGTACCTGCTGGAGAACTGCCCCGCGGACCGCCCGACGGCCCAGCCCCCCACGGTGCTGCACCAGATGGAGCTCGGGCTATGGCGCGTCGCCCAGCCCTGCGCCTCGAGCGCGTCCTCCAAGTGCTGACCGAGCACGCCCGCACCGACGTCCACGACGCCGTGGTCCCCGCGGTCCTCTACAGGCCCGATCTCGCGGAGCAGCTTGAGATCCAACGCGATGGCGTCCGCCCGGCCGGCGGCAGCGCCGCACACGCCGCTCCCCGCGCCCCAGGGCACCAGGGGGATCCCGCGCTCGGCGGCGAACCGCAGGCACGCGGCGACCTCGGCCTCGCTCGTGGGGAACGCGACAGCGCGGGGGGCTACGCCGGCGTCGTGCTCGCTCGCGAGCTTGAGCGTGCCGCGGGGCCAGAGGTCCCGCGCGTGGGCCTGCCGCTCGGCGGGGCGCTCATCGACGCGCACGATCGCCCGAAGCGCGGCGAGCTCTGGCGATCCGGTGGCAACGAGGGTCACCCGCCGCGATTAACGGATCGGCGCGGGGCTTGCAGGCCGCGCCGGTCAAAAAGCAAGAAGCCACCGGGGTTTCCGGTGGCTTCCGCGCGATTTGGAGCGGGCGGCGGGGGTCGAACCCGTGACCCCGAGCTTGGGAAGCTCGTGCTCTACCAACTGAGCTACGCCCGCGGTGCCAGCGTAGTAACCGAACGGCGCGTGCGCGCAACGCCGGCATTCGACAACACCTTCGGGCGCCGCTCCGCCCGCGCCCCCTCAGCGCCCCAAGCGCGCCCCAGTGGGACATCGATGTCCCAGTCCATACCGGCAATTCAGCAGGTCGCATCGTTGACCTGGCAAGCCCTAGACCGGCATGCACCTTGCACCTCTGGCGGCCACCCGAGGTCCCTTTGCTCACACTCCTCCTGCTCGCCGCCTGTGACACCGCCGCCACTGCCCCCACCTTCGACGGGGACGTGCCGTTCCTCGAGGGTGAAGTGCTCGTCCAGGGCAACGGCGACGACGTGGACCAGATGAACGTGGAGGACGAGAACGGCCTGCAGGAGTCAGACTACATCGCGCCGATCAACGTGAAGCGTTTGCGCATCCCCGAGGGCAAGAGCGTGCAGTCGGTCGTCGACAAGCTCGCGGCCGATGGACGCGTGGCGTTCGCCGAGCCGAACATCCTGGCGTTCACGACCAGCACGACGATGAACGACCCCTACATCGGCTACCAGTGGAACCTGACTGACGTGCAGGCGTCGAGCGCCTGGGACTACGGCACCGGCTCCGGCGTCATCGTCGCCGTGCTGGACACCGGGCTGAAGACGGGCGGCCCCGACGGCGTCGCGAACGTGCTCTCCGGGTACGACTTCTACAACAACGACTCGAACCCCTCCGACGGCAACGGCCACGGCACCTTCTGCGCCGGGACGATCGCCCAGAAGACGAACAACGGCGTCGGCGTCGCGGGGCTCGCGCCCGGGGCGAGCATCCTGCCTGTGAAGGTCATGGGGGACGACGGGTCGGGCGACATGGCGAGCATCGCGAGCGGCATCACCTGGGCGACCGACAACGGCGCCAAGGTGATCAGCATGTCGCTCGGCAGCTCGTCGTCGAGCAGCACGCTCTCCAGCGCTGTGTCCTACGCGTACGGGAAGGGCGTCACGATCGTGGCCGCGTCGGGCAACGAGTACGCGAGCTCGATCAGCTACCCCGCGGCGTACAACGGCGTCATCTCCGTCGGCGCCGCTGGGTACGGCGGCACGCACAGCGCGTACTCCAACACCGGCACCGGGCTCGACATCACCGCCCCGGGCGGCGATCTCTCGAAGGACGCCAACGGCGACGGGTACGCAGACGGCATCCTGCAGGAGACCACCGAGTCCGGGGCGTGGACGTACACGTTCTGGGAAGGCACCTCGATGGCGACCCCGCACGTGGCCGCCGCCGCTGCGCTGGTGATCGGGCAAGGCGTCACGAACCCCGACGACGTGGCGAGCATCCTCGAGTCCACCGCGACGGACAAGGGGTCGTCCGGCTACGACACCACCTACGGCTACGGCTACCTGAACGCGTACGCCGCGGTCGCGAAGGCCAAGAGCGTCGCGTCCGGCAGCAGCTCGTCCGGGTCCAGCTCCGGCTCCTCCGGGTCCAGCTCCGGCTCCTCCGGGTCCAGCTCCGGCTCTTCCAGCACCGCGGACACCACTGCCCCCACCCTCTCGGCGGTCAGCGGCTACACCCGGAGCACGAAGTTCTACGTCAAGTGGACCACCAACGAGTCGGCGACGTCCTACATCAACTTCCAAGACTACGGCACCTACGGCAACAGCACGATGACGACGTCGCACAGCCTCTCGTTCACCGGCAGCCGCGGGACCACGTACGTGTTCACCCTCACCAGCACCGATGCCGCGGGCAACGCCACGACGACCACGGCCTACTCGATCAGCGTGTAGCGCCCCGGCCGGCCGTCGGCACGCACGATAGACCCGGCCGTGGCACGTCGAAACCGACTACGGTGGTTGCTGTGGCCGGCAGTCGGCGCCGTCGCCCTGGTCGCTGCGGTGCGCTCGGACACTGCGTCGGACGTCGTGTGTGGGCTGCTGGAGGCGGTCATCGAAGGCCTCACCGGCGAGCGCGCGACGGTCTCCCGGGTCGTGCTCTCGCCCACCGAGCTGTCGGTCCGCGGGATCGACGTCGCCCACCCGGCCACCAACGACACCATCGTGCACGTCGACGCCGTCACGGCGACGCTCGGGTGGGACGTCAACGCCGGGCCGATCCCCTACTTGGGCGGACCCGTGCTCGCGCAGGTCACCCTCCTGCGGCCCGAGGCCACGCTGCACCTCGACCCCGACGGGCTCCGCGAGTTCCGGGACGTGACGCGGTTCGACGCGGCGAGCACGCCGTCGAAGCCGATGACGACGTTCCCTTGGCAGCGGCTGATGGTGGTGTCCGGCGCGCTCCACGTCGAGGGGACCGACAAGGTGAACACCACGTGGGCGCTCGACGTCGACGGGATCGACGTCACCCCCACGGCCCCGGACCGAGCGGACCTGGTGCTCGGCGACGTGCGATTCGAGGCCGGGACGCTGGCCGTGCACGACGCGCCGATCGTGTTCCGCGACGTGCTGCTCACGCCGTCCCGGCTCTCGTTGCCCGAGATCCACCTCGCGCTCGCGCCGGGGAGCGACCAGAGCAAGCAGAACACGCCGCTCGTGCAGCTCGACGGTGGCGTAGACGCTTGGCTGGGGCACGCGCTCTCGGGCGACCTCTCGCTTCGGCTGGATCTCCCTACGCTCTCGCCGGGCTTGCCAGAGGACCCCGCGGCCCGCCCCGCGTCGGGCTGGGTCGACGGCGTCGTGTGGCTCGACACCAACCTCGCGGGCACGCCGGAGCGGCCCGTGGTGACCGGTACGGTCGCGGTGAGCGGGCTGACCATCCACGACCTGCTGCCCAAGCGGTTCGGCGACATCCTGGGGCCCTGGCACATCGACGTTGGTGACGCGTCACGCCCGCCCCACTTCTTCCTCGAAGACGCGAAGATGACCTGGGGGACCGGCCAGCTCGGCATCGACGCGAACGTCAACCTCGCCGACTTGGGGCTCGCGGCCACCGTCCGCGCGGAGAACGTCTCCCTCGCGCACATCTTGACCGACGTCGCGGTGGCGCCGACGCCCTGGGTGAACTTCCAGGCCGACGTGGACACCCACGTGGTCGGCACGATCGTGCCTTTCCGGCTCGTGGGGCCGTTCGAGATCGCCCTGACCGACCTGGAGGTGGGGGACGCCCCCGTCGGCGGCCCGCACGACACGCTGATCGCCGTCCCGCGCGGGTCGTTGGTCGGCGACATGGACATCACCGCTGACCACATGGTGCTCGACGTCCACCAGCTCCGCGCCGGGCCGACCCACGGCCGCGTGCTCGCCGACATCGGGTTTGCGCCGCAGGGGCCGCTGCGCGTGGACGTAGACCTGCCGGACCTCGACCTGTCCTGGCTCGCCCCGCTCAACGACCTCGGGCTGGACGGCATCGCCGCGGTGCAGGGCGTCCTCGGCGGGCCCTACGACGACCTGCACGCGACCGGCACGGTCGACGGCCGCGGCGTCGTCGTGCTCGGCCTCGGGTTCGCGGACGCGCTGACCGCCACGTTCGACTCGGACATGAAGCGGCTCGACTTCACCGACATCCAGGCTCGGCTCGGCGCGACGTTCTACGAGGGCCAGTACGGGATCGACCTGGTGGACGGCGAGCGTATGAACACGGTGCTGACCGTGACCGAGGGGCGGACGCGGGACCTGACCGGGATCTTCGTGGACCTGGGGGACGCCGACGCCGCTGTGACCGGCACGATCGCGCTCGACGGCACGCCGTACAACCTCGGCGGCACGGCGAAATTCGAGATCGGCGAAGGCGCGCTGTGGGGCGAGCCGATCGAGCGGGGCAGCGCGCGCGGCACGATGACCGACGGCGAGTTCACGTTGAACGACCTGCGCTTGCAGCGCACCGGGGAGACGGGTCACGACGAGCTCCTCCGCGCGCGGGGGTCGGTGAAGCGCGGGTTCAAGATGAACATGGAGGTGCTGAGCGACGGCGTGGCGGTCGAGCGCCTGGCCGCGGCGCAGGGGATGGGCGTGACGGGCGACGTGCAGCTCGACGCGCAGATCGGCGGCACGCTCTACGACTGGGAGCCCCGCGGGCGCCTCACGTTCCGGCACGTGCACGTGCTCGGCGAGCCCATCGCCGACTCGGCGTTCCGCTTCGACACCACGCACCACGGCGACGTCTCGGCCACGGACACGCTCGTCTGGACCGGGGACCTGCTCGGCGGGGCCGCGACCGCGACCGGCACGCTCGGGCTCGACGGCGAGCAGCCGTACAGCCTGCACGCCCGCTTCGACGACTTCCCGTTCGCCTACTTCCACCCGAGGGCGCCTGACGGGAGCCCGATCTCCGCCAACCTGACCGGCAGCCTCGACCTCGTGGGCCACCTGGGCGACCACCCGACCCCCGCGGACATCGACGGCACCCTGAAGTCGGTGCGGCTCGCCTGGGGAGGGCACGTGTTGACGAACGAGGCGCCGTGGGTGTTCTCGCTGCACGCGCGGGAGTTCTCGTTGCCCCCGGTGGCGCTCGCGGGGTCCGACGGCACGCGCGTCGCGTTCGCCGGGCGCGCCGCCCCGGCCAGCCAGGTACAAGAGGGCCTCGCCCCGGTGCTGTTCGAAGGGGGCGGCAAGGTGGACCTGGACCTGCTCCGCGCGGTGGTGCCCGAGCTCCAGGAGGCCCGCGGGCTCGCCGACGTGACCATTCGCGTAGAGAACACCGCGGCCGAGCCCGTCACCCTGTCGACGCACTTCAAGAACGTGACCTTTCGCACCGGCTACTTCCCGGCGACCTTCGAGAACGTGCACGGCGACATCACCGCGACGTCCCGTGGCTACACGCTCGAGAACATCGGCGCGGCCGTCGGCGGCGGCACGTTCACCGGCGAGTCCTCCCACATCGACGCGGTCAACTGGGTCCCGACGCGCTACTCGCTGGCCGGCTCGTTGAAGGACTCCCGCGTCCAGTACCTCGACTACCTCCCCCCGATGCGCGGGGACGCCCACTTGTCCTTCGACGGGCCGGTAGGCTCGCTGTTGCTCGCCGGCGACATCCACATCAAGGACCTCGAGTGGCGGGAACGCATCGACTGGGAGGGCATGGTCGTCTCCTTGCGCGAGGAGCACCTGACCGCTGCCGCGCCGGATCCGAACGACAACTACTTCGGCATGGACCTGGTGGTGGACACGCGGAGCGGCGCGAACGGGCCGCTCGAGAGCACGCTCCGGCTGCGAAACAACGTCGCGGACGCCGACGGCTCCTGCGATCTCCGCATCATCGGGGACACCGCGCGCCCCGGCATGATCGGCGAGATCCGCCTCGACCCGGGCGGGCGGATCTACCTGAACGACCGCGAGTTCGAGATCCACCGCGCGGAGATCCGGTACGTCGACCCGTTCACGTTCGACCCGGACCTGGACGTGATGCTCGAGACGGACGTGCGCAGCCAGGAGCAGGACTACCGGGTCAACTACCTCGTCACCGGGCCCTTCTCCGACTGGCGCACGACGACGTCGTCGGACCCCTACCTCTCCCAGGCGGACATCAACGCGCTGTTGCTCTTCGGCGTCACCCGCGAGGAGCTCGAGCGCTACGGCGGGCTCGGCACCGCCCTGCTCGCCGAGACGGGCGACCTGCTGCTCGGCCAGACGGCCTTGTCAAAGAGCTTCCTGGTCGTCGACCGCTGGAACCTCGTCAGCGGCGTGACCGAGCGCGGCACGCCGACGCTGTCGTCCGACCTGCGGCTCGTCGCACAGAAGCAGATCGCCGGGTTCGACGTGACCGTGGAGACGGCGCTGGGGCAGAACCTCGGGCGCGACTGGTATGCCAGCGTAGAGCGCCGGATCGCGCAGAAGCTCTACCTCTCGGCGTGGCTGGCGACTGAGCAAGAAGGCCGCACGCTGCCCATCGGCGCCGCGTACGGCCTCGACCTCAAGCTGCGCGTGGAGGGCGACTGATGCTCGCCCTCCTCGCGGCGCTGGGCCTCGCGCTCGCGGCGGACCCCGAACCGGGCGCGACCGGGACGGCGGCCGCCCCCGCGGAAGCGACGCTCCCGCCGTTGCAGTTGAACCTCGAGGACCCGATCCCGACGCGGTACACCGGCCAGCTGATCGCGCTGCGGACCCTCTCCGCCGGCCGCGGAGGCTTGCCCGACGAGAACCTCGAGCCCCTGCTCCGGGTCCGGCAAGACGGCCGGTACAACCCGCAGGACGTCCGGCAGGACGTCGCGATGTTGTACCGCGTCGCGCACGTCGTCCAGGTCGAGGTGGACGTAGAGGAGTGGCCTGCGTTCGACGCCGACGGCAACGCGATCTCCGCGGTGCACGTCGACTACACGATCTACCCGCCGGACTCGATCGGGCGACTTCGCATCACGGGCAACGCCCATGTGCCCGGCCGCGAGCTCCAGGCCGCGATGCACCTCACGCGCCAGAGCCCGTGGTTCCCCGAGGACGTCCCGACGCTCGCAGAGGGCTTGCGGCTCGCCTACGCCCAGCGCGGCTGGCCAAACGCCCACGCGCGCATCGTGACCACTGATCGCGTCGACAAGAACGGCGACCCGGACGGCGTGGACGTCCACGTCGACGTCACCGAGGGCGAGCCCAACCGGCTCGCGAGCTTGAAGCTGCACACCGACGACGCGATCCCCGGCTGGCAGGCGCGCTGGATCCTGGCGCGCCACGGCCTTTGGAAGGGGCACCTGTACACCGAGTCCCGGCTGCACGAGGCCCGCGACGCGCTCGCGTTGGCGACACGCAAGCGCGGGGGGCCGGGGGCCGGGCAATACGAGGCCCGCGTCAGCCTCGCGGTCGGCGCCGACGGCACCGGCGCTGTGTTCATCGACGGCCGCCGAACCTGGGTGATCGACGCCGGGTCCACTGGGGTCCGCAAGAAGGACGTGGTCGACGCGCTCGAGCTCGAGCAGGGCGCGCGGCTCACGCGCACGTTCGACGCCGACGGCACGGACGCGCTCAAGGCCACCCTCCAGGGTCGAGGCCACTTGGCGGCCGACGTGAAGGTGGGGGTCACGGCAGACACGGACACCGTCACGCTCACGATCACCGGGGCCCCCGGCCCGCGCCACCGGCTGGGGGAGACCACGTTCACAGGGCCAACCGGGGCGCTCGACGCGCCGGACGGCGACCGGACCTGGACGCAGAAGTACCTGCGCGGGGCGTTCCTGGAGGCCGGCGACGGGTTCGAGCGCGGCAAGGTCACGCCCCAGGCGATCGACAAGGCGCTCGACGCCATGCGGGAGTTCTACCGGGCCGAGGGCTACCTCGGCGCGACGTTCCGCCGGCTCTCGTTGACCCCGCGGCGCCAGGGGGCGTCGATGCGGGACGACGTGGTGATCTTCGTCGACCCCGGCCCCAGGGCATGGCTCGCGGGGTTCAACGTGGCCGGCGGGGTGCCGGAGATCGACCCCAAGCCGCTGTACACCCCGCTGCTCAACCAGCCGGTGGACCCCAGCAAGATCGAGGTGCAGGCCCGGAAGTTGGTCGACCAATACGGCGACCTGGGGTACCTGGACGCCGACGCCACGACGAAGTTGGAGGTGTCGCCGGACGGCACGCGCGCCGAGCTGACGGTGACCCTGACGCCCGGGAACGTGGTCTACCTGCGCGCGATCCTGATCCGGGGCTACTCGCGCACGCGCCGGTACATCATCGAGCGGGAGATCGACCTCGAGCCGGGCGATCCCATCACGCCCGACGCCATCTCCGAGATCCGGCGGCGGTTGTACGACCTGGGCGTGTTCGACCGCGTCAGCGTCGAGGCCGTGGGCGACGAAGATCGCGTGAAGGACATCCTGGTCGACGTCGCGGAGCGCAAGAACCTGTACGCCGAGGTCGGCGGGGGCGTCGCGACCGACCAGGGCGTACGTGTGTTCGCCCGCGCAGGCCACCGCAACTTGTTCGGGCTCGCCCACCGGCTCACGCTCTACGCGCAGACCGGCATCGGCTGGCTCGGCGACGGGTGGAGCTTTGACCTCTCGGACCCGACCTACCGCTTCACCGCCCACTACGAGGCGCCCCACGTGCCGGGCCGCGGCGAGTCCGTGACGGGCGACGTGCTGTTCGGCGCGGAGGAGCAGGCCCCGTCGTGGCGCTTGTCCCGCTCGGGGCTCGCCGCTGGCCTGTCGCTCAAGCTCGGCGCGCACGCGACCGTCCGCGCGGACTACCGCCTCCAGTGGCGTCGCCTCGTGGACATCGACCCCGGCGTGCTCGTCAACGGGGACCCCTGGCTCGGGCCGCTCGGCCTGGCCGACGCGAACGACCCCTCCCCGGTCACGCCGAGCTCGCTGCGCCGCGAGTCCGGGCTCGATCTCTCGTTCCTGCTGGACCTGCGGGACGACCCCTTCAACCCGACCAGGGGCGGGGTCGGAAACGCCGCCTTCGTGCTCGCAGACCCGCTGTTCGGCGACCAGACCTACTTGCGCGCCGAGGGGAGCTGGACCCAAGTCGTCCCGCTCAACCGCCCGGCGTTGCTGCTCCGCCTCCGGACCGGTGGCGCCTGGGTGCCCGGCGGCACCTCGGTCTTGCCGATCGAAGACCGCTTCCAAGGGGGCGGCGGCGCGAGCTTTCGGGGGTTCGGGCTCGACACGCTCGGGCCCGCGAACCTCGTCAGCAACGAGGACATCCCGTACCCGAACACCCTCGACCCGATCCTCGACTACGCAGAGCGCACCGCGACAGGCCGGTGGGTCTCGACGGGCGGGGACGCGATGGCGGTCGGGACGTTCGAGTTCTCCGTGCCGCTCGACGTGTTCGGGCTCGCCGGCTGGGAGGCGACGCGGGTGGCGCTGTTCACCGACGTCGGCAACGTCTGGTGGCTCTCGCCGCTGGTGAGCACCTCGTCGATGACGCGCTCTGTCGCGGACGGCGGCGACCCCGCTCTGCGGTACAGCCTCGGGATCGGCCTGCGGCGCGCGACGGCCGTCGGCCCCATCCAAGTCGACGTCGGCTTCAACCCCGCCCGCATCGCCGAGCGCGGCGAGACCTGGGCGCGCCTGCACGTGAGCCTGGGCAGCGTGTTCTGACGGCAGGGGGTGACGAACGTCAGCTGACGTTCGTCACTGACAACCGTCACCCGCGCGTGATTCACGAATTGCACAGGTTTTTCCGTGGGCACGGCGCTTGCGCTGGAGGTCTCCGTCCCCCGGAGCTCCCGTGTCCCAGTCCCTCTCCCCGTCCACCTCGCAGGCGGTCACCCAGGCGCCGCCCACCCAGTCCGTAGCGACGCCAACGCAAGTCGCCCAGCAGCCCTACGGGAACCAAGCGGCGCTCGAAGATGCCGGGCTGGTGGACGACTACAGCACGATGTACCTCGAAGAAGCGGACGAGGAATGGGCGTACATCCAGCTGCTCGGCTGGGCGCAGATCGACTGGGCGACCGCGTTGGCGACCTGCCTCGCCGACCCGACCCGCCCGTCCGCGCAGCGGTGGCTCGCGCACTACACCCTCGACGACGTCGCGGCCGAGGCCCCGGAGATGCTCGACACCGCACGGGAGATCGTCTGGCCCGTTGGCCGGCGGATCAAGGCCTCGGTGGAGGGCGGGATGACGATCGCGGGCCTCGGCGGTGGCGTGACGGGCGACGTGGAGACCGAGCGCGGCGCCGATGGCTTCACGGTCGAGCTCGCCGGCGAGATGTCGCTGCAGGCCGGGCTCTCGCTCCCGGGCATGTCATCAGAGGTCGAGGAAGCGCTGAACGCGAGCCGCGTCGGCCCACGATTCGGCAGCGACGTCAGCGTCGGGCTCGGCGCAAGCGCGGGGGCCGGTGTCTCCGGCGGCTACGAGCTCCGGCTCGGCTGGGAGCTCGCGACCGACGCGATGGACGGCGTGCTCGGCGGCTTCCCCTGCCTCCCTGCGCTGGACGCGCTCGTCCGCAGCATCGACATGCTGCTATCGGACATGCCCGCCCCGGAGAGCGTCGAGGCGACCCAGAAGATGGCGGTCGAGGCGGACGCCTCCCTCGGGGTGGGCGTCGGCCTTGAGGTCGGAGCGGAGATCGAGGGGAGCGCTGGGTACGGGATGGACAGCGACGTGTACTACTCGTTCGCCCGCATCTCGGCGGGCGTCAGCGCCGGTTTCGACTGGGGGCTGATGCAAGCGCTGCTGGAAGACCCCGCGTTGGTCGACCTCGCGTCGAAGTACTCGGGCGACGTCCAAGCGCGGGTCGAGATCCCAAAGGACAAGTTCCCAGACCCGCACTACGCGAAGTTCTTCTTCTGCTGGGCGACCACCGCAGGCGAGGCGTCCTCCAGCACCTGGGTTGAGATCGGCGCGCTCCCGAGCGCGGTCGACTTCCTCTGGTCGCTCCTCGGCGGGAGCAGCTCGGGGGGGGTGATGGAGGCGTCAAAGCTCCCGGACCGCACCCTGGTCCGGTCGGCGCAGCGGCCGGTCGAGGATGAAGCCCAGGTCGCTGCGCTGTCTGAGCTCGTCGACCGGCCGGGTGATGCGTACGGCCGGGACGTCCGGACGACCATCGTCGCGAAGGGCAGTGTCCGCGTCGACAGGGTGGCCGTCTGGGCGGCGTTGGGCGGAGCCGCAGAGACCTTCGACACCTGCGGTGAGAGCGCCGAGGACGCCCTGCTCGACGCCGAGCGGCAGATCGCGGCCCGTTTCCTTGGCGAGGCGTACGAGTGGCCGGGCGCGAGGCAGCTCGAGGGCGGGCTCGACCTCGCGGTCGAGATGTGCGAGGTCGCCGAGTCCCGGGTGGAGGTGACCACCGAGATCGAGCGGGAAGCGTCCATCGAGGGCGAGCACCATCACGAGGAGCTCGGCGTGGAGCTCGCCAGCTCGATCGCCTACACCAGCGTGCTCGAGGTCCCGCCGGAGCAGCTCCAGGAGTTCATGTGCGCGTGAGAGCGCCCGGGCTGGCCCCGCCCGGACACTTGGGCGGCTCACGTCCACAGGTTACCCGCCGCGCCTCACGGAGCTAGGATGAGCCGCTACCGCACCCACACTTGCAACGACCTGCGCGCCGAGCACATCGGGCAGGTCGTCACCCTCTCCGGCTGGCTGCACATGGTGCGCGACGTCGGCGGGATCTTGTTCCTCGTCGTCCGCGACCACTACGGCTCGACCCAGGTCGCGGTCGACCCGGCGGACCCGTTCTACGACGCCGTGAAGCACACCCGGCTCGAGAGCACGATCTGCATCTCCGGCGTGGTCCAGCCCCGCCCCGACGGCGGGTCGAACGCGAAGATGGCCACCGGCGAGATCGAGCTGCGGGCCAAGAGCTTCGAGCTCCTGGCGGCGAGCGACGTGCTGCCGTTCCCGATCCAGGCCAACATCAACGCGTCGGAGGCCGAGCGGCTCAAGAACCGCTTCCTGGACCTGCGCCGCCCGAACGTGCACGCCAACATCGTGCTGCGGTCGAAGGTCGTCAGCTACATCCGCGCCAAGATGCACGAGCTCGGCTTCCTCGAGTTCCAGACCCCGATCCTGACGGCGAGCTCGCCGGAGGGCGCGCGCGACTACCTGGTGCCGTCACGCGTTCACCCCGGCCGCTTCTACGCGTTGCCCCAGGCACCGCAGATGTTCAAGCAGCTGCTGATGACGTCCGGCTTCGACCGGTACTTCCAGATCGCCCCGTGCTTCCGGGACGAGGACGGCCGCGCGGATCGCTCCCCCGGCGAGTTCTACCAGCTCGACGTGGAGATGGCGTTCGTCGAGCAAGAGGACGTGTTCGCGCCCATCGAGCGCCTGATGATCGACATGTTCGAGCATTTCGGCACCAAGAAGGTGAACGCCCCGTTCCCGCGGATCCCGTTCCGCGAGGCCATGCGCCGCTGGGGCATCGACAAGCCCGACCTGCGGTTCGGCATGGAGATCCAGGACGTAGCAGGCGCGATGACCGCGGTGCCGTTCCTCGCGACGGCGGTGGGAGACGGCGGCGTGAACCGCGCGCTGGTGGTGCCGAATGTCGGCGGCGAGTCCCGCAAGTTCTACGACGCGCTGGTCGAATTCGTGAAGCTCCAGGGCGGGAATGGGCTCGCATGGGCCGTGCCGCAGCCGGACGGAACGGCAAAGGGCTCGCTCGCGAAGTTCCTTGATCCCGCCGCGGTCGCCACGCTCCGTGGCCTGCCCGAGTACGCGGAGAACGCCACGATCCTGGTGATGGGCGGGCCCGAGGACAAGGTGCAGACGGTGCTCGGCCGGCTGCGAAACAAGCTGGCGGAGGACCTGAAGCTCCACGAGCCCGGCGTGTTCCGGTTCTGCTGGATCGTCGACTTCCCGATGTACGAGCGGAACCCGGACACCGGGGGCATCGAGTTCTCCCACAACCCGTTCTCGATGCCGCAGGGCGGGATGGAGTCCCTGGTCACCAAGGACCCGCTCGAGATCCTCGCCTACCAGTACGACATCGTCTGCAACGGCGTGGAGCTGTCCTCCGGCGCGATCCGGAACCACCAGCCAGAGCTGATGGTCAAGGCGTTCGAGGTCGCCGGCTACAGCCGAGACGAGGTGTCCAAGCGGTTCGGCGCGCTGTTCCGCGCGTTCCACTACGGGCCCCCGCCGCACGGTGGGCTCGCGCCCGGCATCGACCGCATGGTCATGCTCCTCGCGGACGAGAAGAACATCCGCGAGGTCATCCCCTTCCCGATGGTCATCACCGCGCAAGACCTGCTGATGGGCGCGCCGGGCGAGGTCTCCCAGAAGCAGCTGGACGAGCTCCATATCGCGATCGTCATGCCAAAGGCGTGACCGTGCTGCTCCTCCTGCTCGCGTGCTCCGGGCCGGACGACGTGGAGATCACGTGCGTCCCCAACTGGAGCGAAGGGGACGAGGCCCAGTCCGACCCCTACGTCGCGGCCACCATGAGCTGCGACCAGTGGGCGGAGCACGGGGAAGCCCAGCTGGCGTCGGAGGAGGCCGCGTGTGTACAGGACGGGCTGTTCGCCGGGTTCACGACCTCGACGTGCACCTGTACCGCGAACACCGGGAGCTGCACGTTCCCGAGCGGCGTGAACGACTGATAGGAGGTGACGGGGGCGAGCGCGGGGGCCAGCCCCGGCGCGATCAGGCCCCGTTCACGACCGCGTAGACCTCTTCCTCGGTGAGCATCCGCGCGCTGCCCTTCGCCTTCTCGCGGATCGCCGCGACGAGCGCAGGAGCCGGCTCGAGCTTGCGTTGCCGAAGCCAGAACACGATGTTGGAGTCGCCCGCCATCGGGCCGATCTCGATCTCCTGCCGGCGGCCGAACCAGGCCGCGGGGACGCCCGAGTACACGCGGTCCGCCAGCCAGTCGGCGCCCTTGTTGATGGCCTTGATCACCGCCGCGGCGTGCACCCCGGTGCCGGTGCGGAACGCGTCCTTGCCGAACACCGGGTAGCTCACCGGGATCGGCACGCTGGTGTGGACGGAGGTGAGGTCGACCAGCTCCGCGAGCCGCGAGAGGTCGCCGTCGAACCAGCCCATCAGCTTCAGGTTCACGAGCAATAGGTCGAGTGACGTGTTGCCGACACGCTCCCCGACGCCCAGTACACACCCGTGGACGCGGTCGACGCCGTCCTCCACCGCCGCGACGGCGTTCGACAAGCCGTACCCGCGGTCGTTGTGCCCGTGCCAGTCAAGCCGCACGTCCCGCCCGGACTCGACCACCACCGACCGGGCGAAGGCCAGCAGGTTGCGCACGCCGGAGTCCGTCGCGTGCCCGACCGTGTCGCACAAGCAGAGCCCGTCAGCGCCTTCTTCAATCGCAGCGAGGAAGAGCCGGCGCAGCGTCTCCGGGCTCGACCGCGTGGTGTCCTCGGTCACGAATGTGCACGGGAGCCCGTTCTTCTTCGCGAGCCGGATCGAGCTCCGGGTGCGCGTCTCGAGCAGATCGACGTCCCAGCCCTCGGCGTAGAGCCGAATGGGGGAAGCCCCGAGGAACGCCATGACCTCGATCGGGATCCCGACCTTCTGCGAGATGTCGATGATGGGCAGGATGTCGGCGTCGATCGTGCGGGCGGCGCAGTTGGCGGCGATGGGGAGCTTCTCGTCCCGGATCAGCGTCGCGAGCCGAGTCACGTCCGCCACCGCCCGGGGCCCGGCGCCGGGGAGGCCGATGTCCACGACGTCTACGCCGAGGCCAGCGAGGAGCCGGACGATCTGGACCTTCGCGTCGATCGGCGGGTCGGTCACCGACGGGCATTGCACGCCGTCCCGGAGCGTCTCGTCCACGATCTTCGGCCGGCGGGCGGGCTTCACGCCGCCTTGCACGTTCCAGTCGTGGATGACGGAGGACTCGCTGATCTCGTTGCTGTCGGACATTGCGCGCTCGCTGCTGGCGCACACTTTAGCCCGGCGGCGGGCCTTTGGCCCGGGCCCGGGGGAGGTCACGGGCCGCAGTCTCTCGGGGCCGGTGCAGGGGCGCTACGCCCGGTCGCCGTAGGCATCACCACGGCCCGGTTCGCCTGCGCGATCCACGCCTCGGGGGTCGTAGGTAGGAACGGCGCGACCAACACGCAGCCGTCTGCCGTGTAGATCGCGGTGGTCTCGCGCGGTTGAGCGCCGAACGCGGGCACGAGCAGCGGCGCGAAGCGGTCGTTCAGGAACGTGGTGACGTCCGAGTCGCGGGCGATCCGGTCCGCGGGCCCGCCGGGCTCGCCGACAAACACCGCGAGCGGTCGATCCACCGGGTCGACCGGGGACCGCCACTCGACGTGCGACTCGGGGAGCCCGCTGGGTGCTGGGCTACATCCGATCACCAACGCGCTGATTCCGAGGAGGATGTTGGAGGCGACGGGCGGATTTGAACCGCCGAAATAATGGTTTTGCAAACCACCGCCTTAGGCCACTTGGCTACGTCGCCGCTGGGCAGCCGGGTATCCAACCCCGGGACCACCGGCAAGGGGACAACCGCGCTGGACGACCGGGACGACCGCACTGTACGCGCCCGCAACGCTTGACGACGCGAGGACAATTCGATACACGCGCCCCCCGCCGGGTTCCCCCCCGCCGTCTCTTTGAACCGCTGCCCCGCCGCGAGCGCAGTACATGCTCGGGATGCAAGATCCCGAGCTGCTAAAGCGCACCGCGTCGGCCATCGCGCTGGCGTCATCCCTCCCTGGATGCACCCTAGCGGGTGGCCTGCTCGGCGTACTCATCGACCGGTGGCTCGGGTCGGCGCCCCTCGGGGCGGTCGGGCTCGGCGCGGTGGGCTTCGCAGTGGCAGTGATGCAACTTCTCCGGACCTCGCGCCCCCCTGATGACCCCCCTGCCCCGCCTCCTTCGTGACTCCGCCTTCGCCGCGTTGGTGTTCATCGCCGTGGGCCAAGCCGCCGGCCACGGGCTCGCTGTCGCCGCAGGCTGCATCGGCGCGCTGGTGAACCTGGGCGGCTTGGTCATCGCGTGCTCCGGCACCCCGGGCGCGCTGATGGGCCGACTGGTCCTGCACAACCTCACCGCGATGGCCGTCCTGTACGTGCTGCTCACGCGGTTCGAACCCCTCCCCGCGATGCTCGGCCTCCTGGCCCCGCTCGTCGCGATCACCGTCCGGACGCTGATCGACCAGCCGTCCTCGTCCACCCCCGGAGTTCAACGATGATCCCTTCGCTCGTCGAGAGTCTCGTTCGCGGGTTCTCCCTGCACTTCGTCCACGGCGCGATGAACGACTTCTCGTGGTTCCAGTTCGTGCCCGGCATCACCGGCGAGCACAACCTGGGCACGATGCTGGGCCTGAACGACCCGCACGAGGCCGTGTTCATCCCCACCACGTGGGCCATCGTCGGCGTGATCCTGCTGCTCGCCGGGGTCGCGCGCATGGGCCTCGAAAAGGCGATGCAGCGCCGCGGGACCGACAAGTACCTGCCTGACGCCGGGCTCTCGGTCCGTAACTTCTTCGAGATGATCGTCGAGTTCTTGGCGAACTTGATGAAGGCCAACCTGGGCGACAAGGAGACCCGCGCGTTCTTCCCGCTCGTCGGCGGGCTGTTCGTGTTCATCCTGTTCGCCAACTTCTCCGGGTTCATCCCCGGCTTGCGCCCGCCGACCGACAACTTGTCGAGCAACTTCGCGATGGCGCTCACCGTGTTCCTGGTGTTCAACTACGCCGGCCTGTCGCGCAACGGCTTCGGGTACATCAAGCACCTCGGCGGCCCCGTCGTCTGGCTCGCGCCCGTGTTCTTCGTGCTGGAGTCGGTGTCGCTGCTCATCCGGCCGATGTCCCTCTCGATGCGCCTCACGGTCAACATCTTCGTCGACCACCTGCTGCAGGGCATCGCCCGCGGCCTCGGCACCGACCTGCTCGGCACGGTGGGCGCGATCGTCCTGCCGGTGCCGCTATACTTCCTCGGCCTGCTCGTGTGCTCCGTGCAAGCGTTCGTCTTCGCGCTGCTCACGATCATCTACATCTCGCAGTCCGTCGCCCACGAAGAGGGCCACGGTCACGAGGCTGGGCACTAGCCTCGCCTGTCTCTCTCGCTCGATTCCTTGTCCGCTCAATTTTCACCCCCGGAGACTCACATGAACAAGAAGCTTCAGACCGCCGCCCGCGTTGGCGCCCTCTTCGTCCTCTCCACCGGCCTCGCCTTCGCTGAAGACGGCGGCAACATGGGCCCCGGCATCGGCGCCGGCCTCGCGGTCGGCCTCGCGGCGCTCGGCGGCGGGTTCGGCCAGGGCAAGACCGCCTCGGCGGCCCTCGAGGGCATGGCCCGCAACCCGCAGGCCGCCGGCAACCTGCAGACCCCCATGGTCCTCGGCCTCGTGTTCACCGAGACCCTCACCCTGTTCAGCTTCGCGATCGCCTACCTGCTCACCAGCAAGTAGTCGGACGCCGGCTGGTCCGGCCCCAAGCCCGTCGCTCGTCGCCTCTCGGCGGCGGGCGACGACGCTTTTTTTCCGGGTCGCTATTCCATACAGGTGCTGGACGGCCCGGACTCGACGTCCTCCGAGCCGTGGCCGACGTGGGCCTCGAAGAACTCGACCAGGGCGCCGAGATCGAAGCACCCCATCAGGCGGCGCTCGCCCCAGGACACGGCGCCCCACGCGGTCGGGAGGTCGTCGTAGGGCGTGATGACCCAGCGCGGGTCCCCTTCCGTGCCGAGGATCGCCGCCAGCGCGTCGACCTCGGCATTGCAGTCGTTCGCGCCGGAGTCGCCGCTCGTGCAGTCGGTGGGCTGGTAGAGGATCACCACGCCGCCGTGCTCTTCGTTGTGCACCCAGCGCTCGTCTCCCGGGTCCTCCGCGTGAACGCCCCAGTCGGTCCAGCACGCGTTGTGGTCGCCGGACGTCGGCGGCGGGTCGTCATAGACCAGGTCGCCTTCCACGTGGCTCGACGCCACGACGGTCTGTGTCTCGTCCGAGCAGTCCCCGTCGCAGTAGTCGCACGGCGTCGAGGTGGTGACGACCGGGCCGGCGCCCGCGCACCCGAGCAGCAGGAGCATCATGGCTGGCTCCGTGGCGGGTCCGCGCGCCAGTCCCCGGAGCGCCCGCCGGACTTCGCGAGCAGGCGCACGCCGTCGATGCGGATGCCCCGGTCCACGGCCTTGAGCATGTCGTAGACGGTGAGCGCGGCAGCAGTGACCGCAGTGAGCGCCTCCATCTCGACGCCCGTGCGGCCCGTGCACCGCGTGGTAGCGACCACGCGGATGGCGCCCGCCTCTACGTGCAGCCGCACGTCGACCCCGTCGAGCGGCAACGGGTGACAGAGCGGGATCCACTCTGCGGTCCGCTTCGCCGCTTGGATGCCCGCGATCTGCGCGATGGTGAGCACGTCGCCCTTCTTCGCGCGGCGCTCGTTCACCTGCGCGAGGGCCTCTGGCGACAGGTGCACCCACCCCTCGGCCGTCGCCTCCCGCCTCGTCACGGCCTTCTCGCCGACCTCGACCATCCGCGCGTCCCCCTCGGGCGTCACGTGCGTGAGCGTTGGGGCGGGCGTCACGAGTACACCGGGTGGAGCTTCTCTTCCACGAGGTCCGAGCCGAGGCGCACGTTCAACGCGCGCTTCAACGCCGCGCGCTGGTCGTTCAAGCGGTAGACGCTGCGGGCGTCAGCCACGAATGCCGGGCCGAACTCCCCGGCGGCCTCTGCCGCGCGGAGGCGGTCCTCCACCTCCCACAGCGCGAGGTTCACGCGCGAGAGCTCTGCCATCTCGTGCTCGTCGCCCTTCGCGAGCGCCGGCCAGCACGCGGTGAGCTGCTCGAGCTCGCGCTGCACGTTCGACCGCGCGGCCTCCCCGACCCGGGCGACCTTGATCCGCAGGATCGTCACTCGGTCGAGCAGGTCCCCGACAGAACACGGCGCCAGCACGCTCACGCCCGCCCCTCCACGACCTCGCGCGCCACCCGGACGAACGCCTGGATGATGGCCTCGGCCTCCGGCGTGTCCGGAGCTTCGTCCATCAGCTGGTCGATTCGCGCTGCGATCTCGGGGCTGCCCGCGTAGTGCGAGCGGTAGTAGTTCCATCTCTCCATGGTAGTCGCCTTTCGGAGCTCGGGATGGAACTGCGTGGCCCAGAACGGCGCGCCGTCTACCTTGAAGGCCTGGTTCTGGATCTTTCGGCCGGTGCACAGCAGGGTCACGCCCGGCGGCAGCACGTCCACGTGGTCGTGGTGGCCGAGCTGCGCGTAGAACGAGAGCGGCGCGGCGCCGAACACCGGATCCTGCACGCCCGGGACGCGGTCGATCGGGAAGCAGCCGAGCTCCTGGCGCGCGTCGTCGCGGTTGACCTCGCCGCCAAGCGCCAACGCGAGCCCCTGGAACCCGAAGCACGACGCCCACGCGGGCTTGCGCGCGTCCACCACGCGGACGAGGAAGTCGAGCATCGAGCGCACCCACCCGTGCGTGTCCAAGACCGAGTACGCGCCGGAGCCACCGAAGAAGAACGTGTCGCCGGCGTCGAGCAGCGACTGGTCCAGCAGCGTGTCACGCGCGTGGACCTTCACGAGATCGTCGAGCCCGGTTGTCCCCTTGAAGCAACGGAGCTCTTGCTCGGCCATCGGGTCTTCGGGATCGCGGAGGGAGATGAGCAGCGAGCGCATGGGGCGCGTCTATCAAGAAAGGCCCGGCGGGTTTGCACGAACGCGCACGCCGTGTGATCCTAGTGGCATGAAGCTCGCGCTCCTCCTCCTCGCTGCCTGCGCCGGCAAGGGCGTCGACGACTCGGCCCCGTCGGACTGCCCCGCCGGTCAACCGTGCATCACCATCACCGCGCCCGCGGACGGCGCGACGATCCCGACGTGCATGCAGGTCACCGTCGCCGTGGAGAACGTCACGGTCGTCTCTCCCGTCGAGCACTCTGAGGAGGTCGATGGCGAGGGGCACTGGAACATCGTGATCAACGCCGAGCCGAAGAACTTCCCGTGCGAGTCGCTCGAGTGCAGCATCACGCTCGACGGCTACGACGACGGCGACATCACCATCGAGGCCGACCTGGTCAGCAACACGGGCGTCGCGATCACGGACGCCGATGGTGCGGCCGTCCTCGACAGCGCCAGCTACACGCTCGCCGGTGACGGCGTCGTCTGCCAGTAGCCGATCGCCGGGGCCAGCCCGGGCGCTGCCGCGCTACTATTGCAGGATGATGCGCCTCCTCCCTGTCCCCCTCCTCCTCCTGGCCGGCTGCGGGCAAAAGCCGGGCTTCCAGCCCTCGCCTGATGACTCCGTCGCCGACACGCAGGACACGAGCCCGCACGACACGAACCCCGACGACACGGGGGACAGCGACGACGACCAAGACGACGACGGCTTCACCGTCGCCGAGGGCGACTGCGACGACAACAACGTGTACGCCTCGCCCGCGCGCGACGAGGACACGAACGACACCATCGACAACGACTGCGACGGACGGGTGGACGAGGACTGGTCCGGGCTCGATGTCGCCTACGCGAACGACGAGGGCTCGAGCTCGATCTTCAACCTCGACACCATCGGCCGGGTCCAGGACGAGCAGACGCTGGACAACGACTGCTACCCGGTGTGGCTCGACCACGCGGCCGGCCCGCTCTCCGACGGCACCGACGGCTGGGTGATCAACAACGGCTACGCGAAGGTCTCGACCGTCGACCGCGACGGCACGTGCACGGACCTGTTCGACTTCTCAGAGGACACCGACGCGTACCCGTACGGCGTCTACGGGATCGCTACCGGGCTCGACGGGACCATCTACGCGACGACGCTCGGCGGGCTGCAGGCGATCGCGCCGGACGGCACGGTCTCCGAGGTCGCCACGTGGACCTGCGACCTCTACTCGCCCGAGACGCACGAGATCGCCGCGTACAGCCTCGCGGTCGACCCGCTCACCGGCGAGGTGGGCCTGTTCGGCTACTTCGGCGGGTTCGCGACCTACGACCCTTCGTCGGGCGCGTTCAACGTGCTCCTGAAGGAGGACCTGGAGGCGCCTGCGGTGTACACGTACTCGGGGGCCCACAAGGACGGCGACGGGTGGTACAGCCCCGGGATCGACGCAAACACGGGGGCCTACTACGTCTACCGCTTCAACATCGGGGACTCGAGTTGGGTCGCGCAAGAGGAGTGGGCGGACGAGGACTGGGAGCCGTTCATGCTCGCGATTGACGGGGACACCGGCGACTACTACGTCACCGCGAACGCCGGCTGGTTCTACACCGTGTGGCGCGTCGTAGCGGGTTCGGGCTACGCCGCGGACCTGTACACCACCGACGGCACCGTCCCGCACCGGGGGTTCTATGGCATCGTCTCCAACTACTGATCGCCCGGCGGGGTCGACGGCCGAGGTGCTGGTCGTCATCAGCGCGCTGGTGGTCGGGCTCGTGATCGTCACCGGCACGTTCGCGCCGCAGCTCCTCCCCTGGGCCAACGGCGTGGTGAACGACGTCGCGGAAGCCATCGGGATCGACTTTTGAGCGGGCGTCCGAGCCGGCGCTCGTGACCGGCCTCGCGCCCGCGGAGCTGTTCCAGCGCATCGCTATCGGGGTGCTCATCCTCGTGGCCTGCTACACCGACCTGACCACGCAGAAGATCAAGAACTGGCTGACGTTCCCGGTGATGGCGATCGGCGCGGTCGCAGCGCACTGGACGCTCGGCGGCTGGTGGCTTGGCGCCGCGGGGGTGGTGACCGCGATGCTCGCGTGCTTCTTCCCGTGGCGGATGGGCGCGATCAAGGCGGGCGACGTGAAGATGTTGATGGCCGCGGGCGCGCTGCTCGGGCCGCTGCCCGCGCTGCGGGCGACCCTCTGGATGCTGTTCCTGGGCGTGCCGATCGGGATTGCGATCTTGGCGATCAAGGGGCGGCTCGGGAACGTGAAGCGCGTGGTGCAGGGCGAAGGGGCACCGCCAACCGTCGTCGCGCACGCGCCCGTGGTCGGGCTGGGAATCCTCGCGGCGATGACCTGGCCGGACTTGTTCTGACCTGACCCCGGCTAGTAGCTCCAGATCCAGACGCGCTCGGCCAAGCTCGCGAGCCACCGCCCGCGCTGCGAGAACCCCAGCCCAGTGACAGGCGCCTCGTGCGCGGTCACGCCGCCGGAGCCCGGGCGAACGACGCCGGGCCGCGCGACCGTGACGGACACCCCGCCCGACCGCGTGGCCAGCGCCAGCGTCTCCCCGTCGAGCGAGACAGCCGCGTTCGCGACGTCGAGGAGCTTGACCGTGACGGCCTCTTGCGCCACGCCGTGCTCCTTCGGTCTCGGCCCGCGCCACAGGGTCACCCCGCCCGACGACACGCCAAACACGCAGTTGGGCGCCACGTACAGGTGGTGTTGGGTGCCCGCCTCCGACCCGAGCGGGACGCCCCAGGGCAGCACCTGCAGGCCCGTCGACAGGCTCCGCACGAGCCAAGGTAGGCCGGTCGGTTGGGGCACCGCGACAGTGCGGGCTGGGACCCGCGCGCGGGAGAGCACGCCGCCGTCCGGGTCGAGCGCGAGCGCCCGCCGGGCATCCCCGGCGTCCCCGACGGCCACCAACCCGGACGCCTCGAACGTGACCTGCAGCCCGGCGATCAGGCCGGTCAAGCGCTCCCACCACAGCCGCCCGTCGAGCCCGTACACGCGCAGCAGGCCCGCCGCGTCCAAGATCGCCACGCGCCGGCCGGCGGTCGAGCTCGGCGAGATGGCGATCCGCACCGGGTTTGGCGCCGCGCGAAAGAGCTTTCGCGCCCCGTAGCTCGGCTCCACGAGGTGAACGGTGCCCTCGTTGTCCACGACGAGCAGCTCCTCGCCGCTCCACGCCATGGCCCGCGGGTTGCTCACAGGCGGGCTGACGAGCGCCTCCAACGGCTTCACTGGGTGCTGGAAGTGGGCGTTCGACAGGTCCACGCTGCGCGTACATAAGCTCGTCACCGCGGGCCGGCTGGACGGCCTTGCAACAAATTGCGTCGGGGGGCCGACTTGCCGGCGTGCCGGGGGTGTGTACCCCATTTCTCATGGTCGCTTCTCTTCACTCGATGGACGCGGTTTCTGTGTTGGTCGTCGCAGAGGATGCGGCGCACCGCAGCGGGCTCCTCGGGCTGCTCGGGGGCGAGCCCGGAGCGCGGGTGACCGGCGGGCTTTCGCCTTCGGACCTGGTGATGTCGGTCCCCGCGGATGTCTACGCGTGGGACTTCGGGCGCAACGAGGAGCTGGGCCTGCGCCAGTTCAGGGCGCACGCCGGCCTCGACACCCCGGCGCTCGCGTTGGTCGGGAACGCGGACCAGGGGCGGGCGGCGATGCACGCCGGCGCCCGCGGGGCGATGCTGCGCGACAGCATCCGGGACAACGCGGGGACCGTCCGGCTCGTCGCGGCGCTCCGGGCGTGTGCGCTCGGGTTCGTGGTGTCCGACAACCTCGGGGCGACCGCAGGGCCAACGCTCACGAACCGCGAGGCTCAGGTGCTCAAGCACCTCGCCGAGGGCCACCCGAACAAGATCATCGCGGACAGGCTGGACATCAGCGAGCACACGGCGAAGTTCCACGTGAACGCGCTGATCCACAAGCTCGGAGCGCAGAGCCGGACGGACGTCGTCACCCGCGCGATGCGCGCTGGGCTCCTGGCCCTCTAGGTCGTCACGGCCCGGCGCCGCCCGCCAGGACCGACTGCAGCGCGAACAGCTGCACCCCGAGGCACACGCAGGCGACGATGAGCAAGACGAACGCTCGCTCGCGCGCCCGGAACGCGGGTTCACCAACCGCAGGCGGAAGCGCCCCCGTGCGGGCCTGCCTCAGCGTCTCGTCCGCGAGGATCCACGCCCAGGCAGTGACGAGCGCGCCAGGGACAGAGAGCAGCGACATCACCATGGTGACGACGAGGAGCCCCGCAGCCACCGTGCCCATCGCGCCGGGCTCCGGGCCACCCGGCCCGACCGAGCCCCGCAAGAACAGGATCCCGAGGCCGCCGAGGAAGCCCGCGTAGTTCATCGCGCCCGCGAGCCACGTCCACCGGCGAACCCCGCGGAGCGCGTCCTCCGGGCGCGTGGGAGCCGGCGCCGGCGCGGCGCCAAACAGGTCGTCAACGCTCACGAAGCGGCCTCATCTCAGAGCTGCGCCCCGTCTCGGAGCGGCACGAGCAGCAGGCGCTCGATCACCGATACCCAGGTCGTGAACGGCTCCCGCACCAGCCGCAGCTTCGTGCCGTCCACCCTCAGCACGCCTTCCTCCTTGAACGCGCGCACCGCGTTCTCCAGGTTCTGCGTCGAGAGCGACTCCGGCCGGTAGATCTCGTCGACCGCCAAGAGCGTCTTCCCGAACGCCAACGCGTCGCGTCCCAGCGTCTTCGCGTCGAGCCCGGCGGCGTCCCCCCGGTCGGCCGCGCGCAGCAGCAGCAGGTAGGACTCCAAGAAGTTCGCCGTCAGGTTCGCGATCTCCCCGACCCGCGCCCGGTCGAGCACCGCGCTGCCATCGGCCGAGAGCGCGCCGTACGCCGCCAGCGCAGCGAAGCCGCGCGCCTCCAGCATGTCGGTGTCGAGGCCAGGATCCAGCACGAACTCGTGCCGCAGCAGGAACTGCTGCATGCGGAAGAGCTCGCGTACCTGGTCCCGGTCCACGGTGTCGGTGCCGATCGCGCGGACGGCCGCGGCCACGTAGGCGGCCGGTGCAAACGCGTGCAGCACGGTGTTCTTGTAGTACTCGAGCGTCGTCCGGCCCTCGGGCACGATGCGGTAGACGCGGTCGTGCTCGGCCTCCATCCGCACGAGGAGCCGGCCGCTCGAGAAGCGCGCTACCGCCTCTTCGATGATCGCGTGCACGTGGTCGACGCCCCCGCCCTCGGGGACGCCCGCGACGGCCAAGAACTGCCGGATCCGGCTCACGCGCGCGACCAGCTCGGCGTGCCGGACCCCGGCGCGAGGGTGCCCGAGCAGCGCGATCGCGACGATCGCGGTGGGCAAGGCCAGCGCCTCCGCGTTGATCCGGTGGAGCAGCACCTCCGAGGCCCCCTGGAGGACCTCTTGCCGTTGCGCGTGCCCCAGCTCGGGCCACCCCGTCGCGGTGGTCCCCGCAGCCGCGAGCGCGTCCTTCAACGTGTACGGCTCGCCGACCCGCAGGTACACCTTCCCGTAGCGCTGGGTGAGGACCTTCGTGGCCTTGACGACCTGCCCGACGTTCTCCTTCTCCTTGCCGGCGCCAGCGAGCTCCCGGGCGTACACCCGCTCCTCGGCGATCTGCTCGTAGCCGATGTAGATCGGCAAGAACGTGACGTCGCGGTCGGCCCGGACATCGGGGGCGGCGTCGAACACCATGGACAGCACGCCGAGCTTCGGGGGCAGGAGCTTGCCCGTGCGGGATCGCCCGCCCTCGATGAAGAACTCGAGCGGGACCTCCATCTTGATGAGCTCGCGCACGTAGCGCTCGAACACCGCGGGGAAGATGCGGTCGCCGCTGAAGCTGCGCTTGATGAAGAACGCGCCACAGCGCCGGAAGATCGCCCCGAGCGGCCAGAACGACAGGTTCTCGCCTGCGACGATGTGCGGGATGACGACGTCATTATCGTGCAGCAGGGAGCTGATCAGCAGGTAGTCCAGGTGGGACCGGTGGCACGGCGTGAGGATCGGCGTGCCGGCGCGCAACGCGGCGCGGATGCGCTCGATGTCCTCCTCGCGCACGTCGACGCCAGAGTAGATCCGGTTCCAGATCTGGCGGGTGACGAACGCCGAGAAGCGCACCATCGGGTAGCTGAAGCGCGCCGCGATGTGGTCGAAGGTCTTCACGATCTTCCGGACGACCTGCTCCTCCGGCTTGCTCGACGCCGCGACCTCGCGCCGGACAAGCTCGCGGATCTCCCGGCTCTGCAGCACCTGCTTTCGTACCCAGCCGCGCGGCCGCGAGCGGGGGCCCTTCACCACCTGAGACTCGCGGTACAAGTAGCGCCGCAGCACCATCCGCAGCGCCCGAGCGCGCCGGGCCTCCGACTCCCCAGCGAACACCTGGACCTGCTCTGCGAGCACGACCGGCTCACCGACCTGGACGATGCCGCCGCCCTGGGAGCGGGCCAGCGCGCGGATCTTCCCAAACGCGCCCGGCCGGTCCTCTGTCCCGAGCAGGAACCGGCCGACCTCGGTGCGAGCGGGCTCCGGGGCGCGATCCCAGATCACGACGACGGGCAGCACCTGGACGGGGCGATCCGTCCGGGCTTGCGCGTCCCACAGCACCCGCACCGGGTCAACCTCGTCGCGGCCATCTCGCCCGGCCGGGTCCAGGAGGGTCGCGACGTCCCGCAGGTCCCGCCGCGGTGCCAAGAACACGCACACCGGCTGCCCGGCGAGGATGGCGGCCAGCGTTTGGCCGTTCTCCAGCGGGTTTCCGACCTTCGGCCCGGTCAGGGTGCGCCACATCTGCCCGAGCGGCATGAACGGCGTCGCGGTCACCCCGTTTGCGCAGACGGACAGCGGCAGGCGACGGTCGAGCAGCACGCGGTTCAGCGCGAGCCAGTCCACGCGCGACTCGGTGTGCAGCGCGAACACCACGGGCCCGCGGAGCGCGGCCTTGCGCACGCGCTCGGCGCTGTTGTCGTCCATGCGCAGGTGACGGAAGAAGAACCACAGCCCCGACGCGAACCACAGCGGGCCGAACTCCTCCAGCATCGCGGAGGGGCCGTTGCGGGCGATTGGCGCCGGCAGGTCGGCGCCCTCGGTCGGCGTCATCAGCATCGACGCGACACCCGGACGGCCTCCCAGGACGGTGCCCGGCGGTCGGCGCTCGGCGGCGGGGCCGCGGTGTCCCCGCCGGTGTCGACCGAGCCGGTATCGCCGCTCGTGTCGGCCGGAGCGGTGTCGCCGCCTGTGTCGACCGAGCTGGTGTCGCCGCTCGTGTCGCCGGTCTCGCCGGTCTCGTGGATATCACCAGTGTCCGTCGAGCAGTCCGAAGCGCGCGCCGGGTCGGTGTCGTCGCAGTCCCCAGCGGCCTCCACCCAGCCATCCTCCGCCGAGCAGCCGAACGCCACGACGAGCTCGTCTCCGAACCCATCCCCGTCGGCATCCCGGTAGTACGCCGTGCGCGTCTCGCAGTCGCGAGGTTCGGGATCTTCCGGCTTCAACCCAGAGAGTGAGCAAGCCGAGAGCGCCACGAGCGCTGCGACGAGAGGGAGACCACGCATCCGATAGGCTAACGAGCCACCGAGGTCCCTGCCTGCCGGGCGGCAGGGGGATCGAGGGCGCCTCAGAATTCGGTGATCTTCGTCGTCGCAGCCTTCAAGTTGAACTTGTCGACGCCCTTCGCCGCCTCGAGGACAGGGAGCGCGTCGGGGTGCCCGATCTCCCCCAACGCCCAAGCCGCGTTCTCCTGGACGCCGTTGTCGACCGAGTCGTCCTGGATGAGCGCGATCGCAACCGGCACGGCGGCGAGCGCGCCGATCTTGCCAAGGTCCCGGAGCCGATCGGCCCGGTCGTGGTCACTCGCCTTCGGGTCCGAGACCACGGCCAAGTACTCGGCGACCTGCGCCGAAAGCGCGGGCCCGAACGCCTCGGTGTGGCTGTCCACGAGGCCAGCGCGGTCGGTCGTCAACGCGACCGCGGGCGAGTGGGGCGTGTCGCCCTTGCCCTTCGTCAGCAGCTTGTCCGCGCTGTAGATCGAGCTCGGCACGCGCCGCGCGATCTCCTCCCCCGCGAGGTTGTAGAACTCGAACTGGTCGCGGTCTGTGGGCATCGCCATCGCCATCGCCATCCCGGCGGACAGCATGTTCCCGTTGCTGTTCTGGAGCGCGCTGGCCCCCGCGACGGCGATCCCGGCGGTGCCGGACGAGCCGATGATGTCCTGCAGCTTGAACTGCACCATCCCGGCGCTGTCCACCCCCACGAGCTCGAGCACGTACTCGACGTCGTTCGCGGTGTTCTTGAACTGGTGCACGTTCCCGTAGATCGTGAAGTCGCCGCCGGTCGCCGCGACGCCCGGTTGGGGGGCGATCACCTTCCCCTTCCACGCCTTCAAGCCGTTGAGCGCGTCCGCCAGCGAGCGCCGCATCAGCTCCTGGCCGGTCACGTGGTACCGGCCAAGCGAGTTGGTCCAAGGCTCGAGCACGACGGCCTGGTAGGTCGCCATGCGAAAGCCGTCCGCGAACCAGGCCTGGTGGGCGCCCGTGAACGGCTTCATCCCCGAGGTGTCGCCGAGGAACGCCGACGCGAGCGGGCCGCTCTTCACGACCTTGGCGCCGTCTTCCATCGCCTCCCGGCTCCAGGTGTCGGTGGCCGGGTCGAACGCCTTCCCCGCGGTAGCGAAGGCGAAGCTGGGGAGCAGGAGGAGCGCGGTCAGGCTGGGGAGACGGAGGGACATCAGGGTTCCGGGAAGGGGGTGGCGAGGCGCAGGGACTACGCGCCAGCGCCGCCAACCTTCACCGGTTCACCCGGGACGGGCAACTGGGCGGGCAACTCTCGGCCCGCCCGAGCCGTGATCAGGCCTTGATGAAGCCGTGCTTGACGAGGTGATCGACGACGGCCTGCGCGGCCTCGTCGATCGACAGCGTCGCAGTCTCCAGCACGAGCTCGGGGCTCGCGGGCGCCTCGTAGGGCGCGGAGATGCCGGTGAACTCGGGGATCTGGCCGGCGCGCGCCTTCTTGTACAGGCCCTTGGGGTCGCGCTGCTCGCACACTTCGACGCTCGCCTCGACCAGGCACTCGATGAACGTGCCGGCGGGCATGATCGCGCGCGCGGCGTCGCGGTCGGCGCGGTACGGCGAGATGAAGGCCGTGAGCGTGATGGTGCAGGCCTCGGCGAACAGCTTGGCGACCTCGCCGATGCGACGGATGTTCTCGGTGCGGTCCGCGGGGGAGAACCCGAGGTCCTTGTTCAGCCCGAAGCGGACGTTGTCCCCGTCGAGCACGTAGACGGTGACGCCGCGTGCGAGCAGCAGCTGCTCGGCCCGGCGAGCGATGGTGCTCTTGCCGCTGGCGGAGAGGCCCGTGAGCCAGATGACCGCGCCGCGCTGGCCGAGGATCTCCTCGCGCTCCGCTTGGGTGACGTTCGCGCCGTGGAAGGTGATGTTCGTGCTCTTCTGGGACATTGAGGGGCTCCGGGTTTGGGCGCGCGGGGGCTAATCCGGATTCATCGCGCGGGCGACCTCCCGGCCGATGGTCAGCCCCATCGCCATCACCGTGACCTGCGGGTTCACCCCGAGCGAGGTGGGGAACACGCTGGCGTCTGCGACGTGCAGGTTGTCCCATCCCCACACGCGCCCGGCGGGGTCCACCACGGACGTCGCGGCGTCAGCCCCCATCCGGCACGTGCCCATCGGGTGGCTCGCGTACAACCCAAGCTCGACCGCCGGGATGTCGTCCAGGATGTACCGGTCGATGTCGTCCACGGAGCGGAGCTTCGGCACGCCGTGGATGCCGGCGATCACCTCGGTCGCCCCGGCCGCGAAGTACACCCGCGCGACCTGGCGAACGCCCGCGAGCAGGCGCCGTCGGTCCTGGTCGCCGAGCCAGTAGACGAGCTCGCTGCTCCCCACGTGCCCGACCGAGTCCTCGTCGTGGATGACGACCCCGCCCGAGGCGAAGTGCCGCAGGTCCCGCATCACGGCCAGCCCTTCGTCCCCCGGCAGCGGCACCGAGAGGTAGTACTGGTCCGGCGGCATCGAGAACGTCTGGAGCAGGAACCCCTGGTCCCACATGTCTACGTAGTAGCCCTGAGTCACGCCGTGCCAGGGCACGATCTCTTGGTCGAACCGGGCGAGCGCGTAGCTCGTCGGGTGAATGCGCAGGTTCTGGCCGACGACGCCCGACGCGAGCCCGTTCGCGCGCAGGAAGCGGGGCGAGCCCACGGCCCCGCCGCAGACCACGAAACGGTCGGCCTTCACGCGGAACGTCCCGGCGTCAGTGTAGCCCTTGGGCTCGACGGTGCGCCCGGTGACCGCTACGACCCGCCCGCCGTCGGTCTCGACGCCCTCGACGCGGCAGTCCCCGTAGACGCCGACCCGGCCCGTGTCGAGCGCGAGCTGGAGGAACGAACGGTCGACCGTGAGCTTGCCGCCCGTCGGACACCCTTGGTTGCACGTCCCGCAGCCCGTGCAGCCCGGGGCCGACCGCGCCATCCACTTCCCGTCGAGGCCGAGCGCGTCTGCGCCTTGCTTGAAGATGCGGTTGTTCTCGCGCTGGAACTCCGGCGGGTTCACCGTGACGCCGATGGTGCTCCAGATTCGCGCGAAGCAGGCGTCCATCCACGCGGTGTCGAAGTGCTCGCACCCGTGGTTCTCCCGCCAGTCCGTCAGCACCGGCTCGGGCGTGCGGAAGCAGATCGCGCTGTTGATCAGCGTGCTCCCGCCAACCCCGCGACCGCCAGCGAGCGGGATCACGCAGTTGCCGCGCGTCGCCCGCGTGCCACGCCCCGCGTACAGGTGCTTGAACGCCCAGCTCGCCGTCGGCTGGAACTGCTGGGGCCGCCAATTGCGCCCCTCCTCGAGCAGCACCACCGTGAGCCCAGCCTCGGTGAGCGCGCACGCCGTGCTGGCGCCGCCCGCCCCGCCGCCGATCACGCACACGTCCGCCGCGAGCTCGAGCGGCCCTTCTCCGAACTGCTCGAAGCCGTTGCGCCCTGGACGAAACCTCGTCATGGTGCCCTCCCTTCGCCAACGGGCTCCAGCACGGCCACCGGGCGCGCCGACGCGGGGATCGCGCCGAGCTGGGCGTCCGCCGCGCACGCCGGTCGCCACCCAATCGCCGAGACCACCTCCGGCCGGCAAAAGAACACCATCCCGACGATGGTCCGCAGCGCGTCGTACATCAGGCGCCGGGCCAACACGCCGGGCTCCGCCCAGCTGGCCATCACGCCCACCCTCACGTCGAGCGGCAGGTCCGCGAAGCGCGCCCCGCGGCTCACCATCGTGCCGTCGTCCAGCGCCTGCAACACGCGCCGGAACACCGGGGTGACCACCGGATCGAGCCGGTCGCCCATGAGCTCGTCCACCTCCCCCGCGAGGTCCATGCCCAGCGCCGTGACCCCGAGCGCGTTCCCTGGGGGAAAGAGCGCCTCCGCCAGCGCCTGCACCAGGAGCAGCTCGTGGTTGGACAAGCACGCCCGCCCTGCCGCGGCCGCCGGCAACTCGAGCGCGCCGACCCCAACCACGCCGCCAACGGCGACCGCCGCGAGGGCTGAGCCCGCGGTTGCGAGGAACTTGCGGCGGTTGAGCATCCACATGGACCTTCAATAGCACTGGTTTTTTAAACTGACTACGGAGTCAGAGTGAAGGTGCGAAATATTTTACGCACCCCGCCAGCACGGCAACCACGGCGTGCGAGCCGTGCGCCGCCTCACCCGATCCCGAGACGAATTAGCATCCGCGCCCGTCGGAGCCTTCCGTGTTGCTCGAGCAGAAGATGTCCCAGTTCGCGCTCCTGGGCGCCGGCTGGGTGTTGTGGTTGATGGTCGGCTTGTCCGTGCTGTGCGTCGCGATCACGATCGAGCGAGCGCTGTACTTCGTGCTCAACCGCTCGCCGAGCGGCGCGTTCGAGGGCGCGCTCGGCAGCTTCTTGACCGGCGGGGACCGGGCGGCGCTGGAGAAGGCGCTCGACTCGATGAAGGGGCTCGAGGCCCGCGTGATCCGCGCCGGGCTCGCGGTGGCGACCGGCGGGCAGGTCGACGCCGCCGAGTCCGCGATGGTCGGCACGCTGCAGTTCGAGCGGGGCCGGCTGGAGCGCGGCGTGCTGATCGTCGGCACCGTGGCCTCGTCCGTGCCCTTCGTCGGCCTGTTCGGGACGGTGCTCGGCATCATCAAGGCGTTCCACGATCTCGCCCTCACCACCGGCGGCGCGGCGGGTGAGAACGCGGGCGCCGTCATGGCGGGCATCTCCGAAGCGCTGGTGTCGACAGCGATGGGCCTCGCCGTCGCGATCCCCGCCGTCGTGCTCTACAACCTGTTGCAGAGCCAGATCAAGGGCATCTGCTCGCGCACCGAGAGCATGGGGCAGCTCGTCCTTGCGCGGCTGCAGGCGACGGGGGCCTGAATGGCGGGAGGAAAGCTCCGCGGCGGGGGGGATGAGCCCATCACCGACATCAACATCGTCCCGCTCGTGGACATCGTGCTCGTCGTGCTCATCATCTTCATGGTGACAGCGACGTACATCGTGAAGCCGGCGATCAAGATCGACCTGCCGGACTCGACCACTGGGGAGAACGTGGAGCCAACCTCGCTTGGCATCAGCGTCGCGGCCGACGGGCGCTTGATGCTCGACGGCGAAGAGATCAGCGAGCCCGCGCTGCGCGAGCGCGTGGCGGCGGAGTTCAAGAAGGACAAGAACGTCGTCTGCCTGATCTCGGGAGACAAGGACGCGCGCCACGGCGACGTGACGCACATCATCGACCTCGTGAAGGGCCTCGGCGTCACCAAGTTCGCGATCAACATCGACCCGGCCGAAGTCGCCGTCCCCAGCGCCGGGTGACTGCGTGAGCTCGATCTCGCCCTTCCACAGCGTGCCGCGTTGGCAGCAGGCGCTGCGCAGCGGCGCGGGGGTGGCCTCGATCGTGTTCCACGGGTTGCTGGCGCTGTTCTTCGCAGTGAACCCCGAGCCCGCGAAGAAGGCCGCCGAGTGGGTGCAGGTGCAGGTCCAGAAGGCCCCGGAGCCGCCGCCTCCTCCCGCTGAGCCGCCCAAGCCCGAGCCGCCGAAGGAGAAGCCGAAGCCCGTCAAGTTCAAGGACATCCCGCCCGTGCCTACCCCTCCGCCGCCCGACGTCGCAGCGACGCCCGCGCCGCCGCGCCGCGTCCAGGGCCTGTCGGCGAACAGCTTCTCCAACAGCGGCACGGGGCTCTCCGTCCGCGCCGGCAACACGACAGACGTCGCGGCGACCGGCAAGGGCTTGACGCTCGACGAGGCGAACGGCCCCCGCGCGTGGGCGGCCGTCACCACCCGGCCCAAGATGAGCCTGCGCCCGCTGTTCCAGGCCCCCCCGGAGGCCCAGAAGGCCAACGTCGAGGGCACCGTGGAGGTGCGGCTGGACATCGACGACAAGGGCTCCGTGCAGAGCGCAAAGGTCATCTCGAAGCCGCTCGGCTACGGCATCGAGGAGGCGTGCATCGCCGCCTGGCGCCAAGCGAAGTTCAAGCCCGCGATGCAGGATGGCGTGCCCGTCGCGGTCACCGGCATGCCGCAATACTGCACCGTGACGGCCAACCCGTGACCCTCCTCGTCCCCTCCGCGCTGCTCGCGCTCGCGCTCGCCCACCCCGCGCTCGCCAGCGATGGCCCGCCTACCGACCCAGCGGCGGCCCCAGCCCCGCCGGCCGACCCGCCCCCGCTCACCAAGGATCCCGTCCTGGTGAGCTTCGTGGACGCGCCTTACCCGCCCGAGGCCCAGGCAGCAGGGCTCGAGGCGCACGTCCTGCTGGACATCGAGATCGACGCGACGGGAAAAGTCACGAACGTGACGGTCGAGGAGCCGGTGGGCAACGGCTTCGACCAAGCTGCTATCGACGCCGCTCGGCAGTTCGTGTTCTCACCGGCCGAGGACCCCTCGGGGCCCGTCCCCGTCATCATCCAGTTCGACTACGGCTTCGTCTTCAAGCCCGCCGAGCCGCCCCCCGAAGCGGCCGCGCCCGTCGAGGCCGGGATCAACGTGAGCGGCACGCTGCGGGAGATGGGCTCACGCCGCCTGCTCCCCCGCGTCGCGGTCAGCATCCTCGCGACCGCCACCGCGGACGACGCGCAGAAGCAGGCCGCGCGGGACGGCGCTTGGGTCACGGAGACCGACGACGCCGGCGCGTTCGCCCTGCGTGGCGTCCCCGACGGCACGTGGGTCCTCCGCGCGTCCGACCCCGCGCTCGGCACCGTCACCCAGGAGATCACGCTCACGGCCGGCCAAGCCGTCGAAGCGAAGCTGTGGATGCGCACCGTGCCGGCCGACGACACGCTGTACGCCTACTACGACAAGGACAAGAACGAGGTCACGCAGCGCACGATCTCGATGGACACGATCAAGCGCATCCCCGGCACGTTCGGGGACCCGATCCGCGTCGTGCAGAGCCTACCGGGCGCGGCGCGTTCGCCGTTCGGCACCGGGCTCCTGATCATCCGCGGGTCGAACCCCGAGGACTCGGGCGTCTACGTCGACGGCATCCGCATCCCCTACATCTACCACCTCGGGGGCTTCGAGTCGGTCATCAACCCGGGGCTCGTCAGCGCCGTGGACTACCTGCCGGGCGGCTTCGGCGTCCAGTACGGCCGCGGCATGGGCGGCGTGGTGGACGTCACGACCGTGAGCAAGTGGCCGGATCGCAACAAGATCACGTGGAAGACCGACGCCCTCGACTCGGGCGCCATGATCCAGGGCCGCTTCGGCAAGCACAAGCAGCACGCCATCGGCCTCGCCGGCCGCCGGTCCTACATCGACCTGTTGATGGACCCGGTGCTGAAGTACACGGGCAACCAGGGCTACACGATCTCCCCGGTCTGGTACGACTTCCAGGTCAAGTACGAGCTGCTGGAGCACCGCGACAGCTTCAGCGTGCTGGTGTTCGGCTTCCAGGACGACCTGACCGCCTCCAGCCCCGAGGGGACGGCCCAGGGCACCGACCAGGACACCCAGGGCAGCTTCGGCACGAGCTACTCGACCCACCGCATCTTGTTGACCTGGGTGCACCCGTTCAACGACAAGCTGTCCTTCCGCTTCGTGCCGACGTTCGGCCGCGACTACGCGAGCTTGGTCGTCGGCGACTCGTGGCGGCTCTACCAGACCCAGTGGTTGGCCGAGGTGCGCGCGGAGCTGCCCTGGACGGTCAGCGATCACCTCAAGGTGGTGCCCGGGCTCGACTTCGTCGGCGGGTGGTCCCCGTTCGAGGTGGAGCTGCCGTTCGACCCGTCGAGCCTCGCCGAGACCGACCCGCTGGCCGAGCGCGAGCCGTTCATCTTGAAGGACGACCAGACCGGCTGGGGGCCCGACCCGTACCTGTTCTTCAACATCCGCCCGCTCAAGGACGCCGACCGTTGGCTCATCACCCCCGGGATCCGTGGGACCGTGGCCTGGATCCCCGGACAGCTGCGGACCGCCGCCCTCGACCCTCGGCTCGCGACCAAGTTCAGCCTTACCCCGAAGACCCGCCTCAAGGGCTCGGTAGGCCTCTACCACCAGCCGCCCCAGCCCTACCAGATGTACCGGACCGACGACTCGTTCGTCGACCTCGTCTCCGAGCGCTGCATCTCCGGGGCGCTCGGTTGGGAGCAGGACTTCGGGCAGGCCGTCCACGGTGAGATCGAGGGCTTCTACAAGGGCTTCTCCCACCTCATCGTCGGCAACCCCGACTTCCAGAGCCTCGACGACGCGTTCTTCGTCAACGACGGCGTCGGGCGCGCGTACGGCGTCGAGGTGATCGTCCGGCATGACCCGATCGGGCACTTCTTCGGGTGGATCTCGTACACGCTCTCAAAAAGCGAGCGCAGGGACGAGCCCGAGGACGACTGGTACAACTACGACTATGACCAGACGCACAACCTGGTCGGCGTCGGCGGGTACAAGCTCCCCTGGCAGGTCGAGGTGTCGGCCCGGTTCCAGTACACGACGGGCAACCCGACGACCCCGTACAACCTGGGCGTGTACGACGTGGACCAGGACACGTACTCCGGGTACTCAACCGCGCCATACAACTCCGACCGGCTCCCCCCGTATTGGTCCGCGAGCGCACGGATTGACAAGGTCTTTACCTTCAAGGCGTGGAGCCTCGACCTGTTCCTCGACCTGATCAACGTTGTCCATGGAACAAACCCGGAATTCCAGATCTACAACTACGATTACACCGAGACCGCGTACATCAAGTCGCTGCCGTTCATCCCAAGCCCTGGGTTCGAGGCGAAGTTTGAGTTCTAGGACCGTCCCGTTCGCCCCCCTGATCGCGCTCCTGCTGGGGTGCGACGGCCTCGGGCTCTCGCAGTCCTACCAGATCGACAGGCTGCGGATCCTCGCGGTAGCCGCCGAGCCCGCGGAGCCCCAACCTGGTGACCAGGTGACCTTCACCTCCCTCGTGGTCTCCCCCGTCGCGCCCGTGGCGCTCACCACCTGGTTCACGTGCACAGACGCCGGCAGCTACGGGTGCTCTCCCGACGAGGACCTGCTCGCCTCCTTGCAGGACACCTCCGACCTGACGCCGGACGAGCTCGCGGCGCTCTACGCCGAATTGCAAGCCGCCGGGCTGATCGGCGCCGAGCCCTTCTTGTCCCCGGCTTGGACCGTCCCCGACGACTACTTGGACGCGCTCACGGACGACGAGAAGCTCGAAGGCACCACCGCGATCGTCACCCTCACCGCCATCCCGACGGTGGAGGGCGACACGGGGACCCTGGACACGGCGATCGAGGACATCGAGGTGGCCTACAAGCGCGTGCCCGTGAGCCTCGCGACCACGCCGAACCACAACCCCACGGTGCTGGGGCTCACGATCGACGATGTCGCGATCACGCCCGGCGCGACGGTGACGCTCACGCGGGGGCAGACCTACGCGATCTCCTGTGAGCTCGCCGACGATGCGCTCGAGGACTACGTCTACGTGAACGACACCGGGGTCTCCGAGGACCGCACCGAGGAGCCCTACTTCAGCTGGTACCTGCAGGAGGGCAGCTTCGACCAATCGAACACGCTGTGGCCGTACACCGCCGTCGACTACACGGTGGCGGCGGACGCCACGCTCACGGAGCAGTCCCTGTGGGTGGTCGTGCGCGACCGGCGCGGCGGCATGGCGTGGATCGAGCAAAAGCTCGTGGTCGAGTAGCTACTTCGACTTCGGCGCGACCACGAACGGCGCCGAAGTCACGCTCCCGAGCTCCTTGCAGGCCGCCGTAGGCAGCGGGAACCCAACGGCGCAGTCGGTCCCCCACGTGAGCAACACCCGGTAGGTGCCCGACCCTGCCGAGGGGCTCGGGACCGAGAACGCCAGCTCCCCGTCCACCCGGGTCGCCGGCACCGGCGAATCGCACACCTTCACGGCCGTGGGCAGCCACTTCCCCGTGGTCTTCTGCTCGACCTCCACGGGCGAGCACCCGTCGACGAACACAGCGCCCTCGACGGACTCGCGGACGGTGAACGGCACGGCCTCTCCCTCCGTGGGGGGAGCGCTGGGCACCACGACCTCGACGGGGGCAGCGGCTGCTGCAGCGCCGACGAGAACCAGGGCGGGCAAAGAGAGCGTCACGAACGCATGACTAACCACGCGGCCGTGCTATGGTGCGGGGCCGCGCGTCCTGTCGCGCGGATTCTTGCTGACGGAGCCCCCGGAGAAAGCCCTGATGAACATGCTGGCCCGCCTGAAACGACGCTCCCCTCTCACCCTGCTCACCTCTTTGGCTCCGATGCTGGGGCTTGCCGCTGCGCTGCTGCCGGGCAAAGCCTTCGCACACCCCGCGACGCAGGCGCTCGACGAGCTCCAGGGCAAGAAAGCCCAGCTCTCGGTCATCCAGAACAAGTTCTTCGTCAAGCAGAACCGGTTCGAGATCGCGCCGATGATCGGGTACGTGCCGAACAACTCGTTCGTGTCGAGCCCGGTCGGCGGGGCGTTCCTCGCCTACCACTTCTCGGAGACCTTCGCGGCGGAGGGCAGCATCCTCTACGGCCCGAACACCGGGGACGCCGGCATCAAGAACCTCACGCAGACGCTCGTCGGCATCGCGTACGAGGGTGACAACCAAACCACCTTCAAGCAGCCGCTCGACCGTATCCAGCTCGGCGCCGTGTTCGATGCGCGCCTCGCACCGGTGTACGGCAAGATCAACCTGCTCGGCGAAGGCGTGTTGAACTTCGACTTCTACGGCACCGCGGGCCTCGGCCTGCTGCTGATCACGAAGGACTACGCGATCGTCAACCCCGAGTACATCAACGGGAACGACCCGAGCCACCCCGCCACGAGCGCGGTGGACCCCACCACCGCCGCGAACGTTGCAATCAACCTCGGCGTCGGCTTCGACTTCTTCCTCACGCAAGGCATCGCGTTGAAGATCGACGCCCGCAGCCTCCTCTACGTCGCGAAGGAGCCCGACTACGGGAACAAGGACGCGCAAGGCCAGGCAGTCGAGCTCAACAGCCGGCTGTACAACTCGTTCATCACCACCGCCGGCGTTTCGATCTTCGTGCCGAAGATGAAGCCGCGCCTCTCCAACTTCTAAGCAGACGGTGGCCACCCCCATGATGTTGCTCGCACTCTCCCTCGCTGCGCTGCCCGCCCAGGCCTCGTCGCCGGAACCCGCGGACTCGGCGACCGATTCGTCCCCCGTCGTCCTCCACTACCTGGCGAGCGACGCGCTCGCTGATGACGACCCCGCGTCCGACGACACGGAGGAGGACGAGGACTCCGTCAAGTCCGAGAAGGAGGCCGTGAAGTCGGGCTCTGCCGACCCCAAGAAGGCGGAGGAGGCCACCGGTAAGAAGGCCAAGAAGCGGATCATCAAGGTCATTCAGAAGAAGAACTTCATGAAGATCGGGCGCTACGAGGTCGGCCCCGAGATCGGGTTCGTCACGAACGACCCGTTCTTGAACCGCTACGTGATCGGCGCGACGATCGACTACCACGTGACCGAGATCTTCGCGGCGGAGATCCAGCTCGCTTACTCGCCTATCCTCGGCTCCGGCGGCGAGAACGACCCGGACTGGAAGAAGCTGTCGAAGCAGCTGCTGCTCGAGAACAGCGTCTCCCCCGACATCTCCAAGCTGGACGCCATGGGCTCCGCGGCGCTCGCGTTCTCCCCCATCTACGGCAAGGCGGCCGTCGGCCGCAAGATCATCGCGTTCGACATGTACGGCGCGTTCGGCCTCGGCGTGGTCCACACGGCGGACGACCCCAAGGCCCTGCAGGTCGACCCCGGGGATCCCGCGTTCGTCGGCAGCGACCAAGAATGGCACCCCACCACGATCATCGCCGGTGGGGCCCGCGTCGCGTTCGGCGAGAGCGTCGCCGCGCGCATCGAGGGCAAGTCCATGTCGTACATCGAGACGATCAACAGCACCACCCTGGAGATGAAGAACAACTTCCTCCTCCAGGGCGGCGTGACCTTCTTCTTCCCCTCCATGAAGTGAGCTGACGGCGATGAAACCCAGCACCCCCGCGAACTCCGCACCTCGCTTTCCTTCCCTTCGTCACGCGTTGCCCGTGGCCGTGTCGCTCACGCTCGCGCTGGGCAGCCGCCCCGCGTTCGCGCTGTCCTGCGACGAGCTGATGAACATGGTGGACGTCTCCGTCCCCACCGAGATCATCGTCCAGACGGTGCAGGGGTCTGGCGAGACCTTCACGCCGCTGCAGGTGAAGTGCCTGCAGGACAAGGGCGCGCCCGCCGAAGTCATCGTCGCCGCCAAGGCGATGATGGCCGCCCCGCCCGAAGAGGACGAGCCGGCGGACGTCCCCGTCACCACCAAGCCGAAGGCTGGCGACTCCTTCGACAGCGACGAGGGGGTCGGCGACAAGCAGACCGCCAAGACGCTCGAAGACAAGGGCGGGGACGAGGACGAGACGGGCAAGGACCCCGAGAAGCTCGATAGCGCGATCAAGGCGTACGACGCCAAGAAGCCGCTGACCGCGAGCCTCGCGTTCTTCCAGATGCTCCAGGACAACCAGTACCCGGACAAGGAAGCGAAGATCCAGTACTACCTGGCGCGCTCCTTGTACGACCTGCAGATGTACCACTCGGCGCAGTACTACTTCACCGAGGTCATCAAGAAAGGCCCGAGCACCCCGTACTTCTCGAAGGCGCTGCCCAAGCTGGTCACTATCGCCAAGTTCACGGGCGACGACTCCGACCTGGCCAAGATCGTGGCGAAGGTGCCCGCCGAGGAGTTCCCCGCCTCCGCGCGCAACCAGTACTACTACCTGGCCGGCCTCCGCTTGTACGAGCAGGACAAGCTGACCGACGCGCGCAAGAGCTTCGCGCAGGTGTCGGAGAAGTCCGACCTCTACTCGAAGTCGAAGTACTTCGAGGGCGTCATCTACTACAAGCAGGAGAAGCTGCGGTCCGCCGTCAAGAGCTTCACCGAGGTCGTGAAGTCCACGCCTGACGCGAGCACCCCTGTCGAGGAGGAGGCCAACAAGCGCCTCCGCGACCTCTCGCTGCTCAACATCGCGCGTATCTACTACAGCATCCAGCGGTACCCCGAGGCCAACACCTGGTACGACAACGTCCCGCGCGAGAGCCGCTACTGGGCCGAAGCCCAGTTCGAGAGCGGTTGGGCGGACTTCGTGACGTCGGACGTCAACCGCACGCTTGGGCAGATGCTCACGGTGAACAGCCCCTTCTTCGACAAGGAGGAGTTCATCCCCGAGGCGCAGATCCTGCGCGCGCTGACGTTCTTCAACCTCTGCGAGTACAAGGAGGTCGACAAGACCCTCGCGAGCTTCGACTCGACGTACAAGCCGATGCAAGAGGAGATGAAGGACTTCCTGAAGCAGTACACGGGCGAGAACTCCAAGCTCTCGGACCAGGCGTACGACCGCTACTTCGGCGCCAAGCCCGACAAGACGCTCATCCCGAAGTCCGCGTTCGTGCGGATGCTCCGCAACCAGGACCTCGCGGGCATCGTGAGCCACCTGCAGGTGATGGAGAGCGAGGAGAAGCTCATCGACGAGCAGAAGAGCCAGTGGAAGGACAGCCTCGGGGAGAACCTGCACAAGGTCATCGCCGAGGATCGCGACCGCTTGAAGCGTCGCGCCGGCGTCTACCTGCTGAAGGAGATGAGCGGGCTCGCCACGATGCTCGGCGGCCTGCTCGGGCAGTCCCAGATCATCAACTTCGAGAAGACCGACGCCATCCGCGGCGACTACCAGTACAAGCTCACGGCGCAGGACGTCCAGGACACCTCCAAGGAGTTCCAGATCGACTTCGCGACGTCTCCCGACCGGATCTTCTGGCCGTTCAACGGTGAGTTCTGGCAGGACGAGCTCGGATACTACTGGTATACCGAGCAAGGCAACTGCAAGTAGGCCGACCCCGGCCAGTCCCCCGCGGAGATCGCCGGCTTGCGGCGACCTCCCCGTTCCAAGCGCCAAGCGCACCCCGCATTCCCCCGGAAACGAAGATGCCCATCTCCGTACCTTCTGACCTTAGCCCGACGGCAGCCCTCCTCCGCCGTGCCTCTCGCCTCGGTTTTGTGCTCGCGTTGGTGATGGCGATCGCGCCGATCAACCCCGCGCACGCCGCGGACACCGAGCGCCGCCGCTTGTCTGCCACCGACCTCTCGGTGCAGGACCAGCAGACAGCCGAGCTCCGCGCCAAGGCGCACGAGGCGCGGCTCGCGTCCATCGAGCAGCTGAAGGCGCTCCTGAAGGAGTTCCAGGGCCCGCCGGACCAGAAGGCCGAGCTGATCTTGCGCCTCTCGGACCTGTACTTCGACGAAGGTCGCGACCTGTACTTGGACGAGATGAAGGCGTGTAACGCCGAGATCGACAAGGTCTTCAACGCGGGTGGTCAGCCGGACAGCGTCGATTGCAAGACGTACACCACGGGCTCCCGCCAGTGGCAGGACCGGTCGATCAAGCTCTACCAGCAGATCCTCACGAACTACCCGCAGTTCGCGCGTGCCGACGAAGCGACGTTCTTCCTCGCGAGCGCGTACAACGACACGCAGCAGCTCGACCTCGCGGCGCAGGAGTTCACGCGCCTCGTGAAGCAGTACCCTGACTCCACGTACATCACCGACGCCTACGTGCTGATCGGCGAGTACTACTTCGAGGAGAAGGAAGACGCGAACAAGGCGATGCTCGCCTACCGCAAGGCCGCGAGCAACAAGACCCACGAGAAGTACCCGTTCGCGATGTACAAGCTCGCGTGGTGCTACTACAACCTCCAGGAGTACGGCACCGCCATCAGCACGATGAAGACGGTCGTCAGCTACTCCGACTCGAGCTCCGGCGGGAAGAGCAACATCCAGCTGCAAGAGGAGGCCCTAAAGGACCTCGTCCGCTTCTTCGCCGACGGCGGCGACATGGACGAGGCCATCGCCTACTTCAAGCAGATCGGCAAGCAGCAGATGATCCCCGAGCTCCTCAAGAAGCTCGCCGGCACCTACGTCGAGCAGGGCAAGTTCGAGCAGGCGATCGAGATGTACCGCCGGCTCATCACGGACGCGCCGACTGCCCCCGTCTCGGCTGACTTCCAGAACGAGATCATCACCGCCTACACCAAGATGGGCAAGAAGGAGGAGACCCTCCAAGAGATCGATCGCCTCCGCACGACCTACGGCAAGACCTCCTCGTGGGCACGCGCGAACGCGTCCAACCAGGACGCCATCAAGGGCGCTGGCGAGATGATCGAGAAGGCCCTCCGGACGGTGGCCACGAACTACCACAACGAGGCGAAGAAGATCGGCACGGGCGCCGGCGCGACCAAGGTCTACGGCCTCGCCGAGCAGGCGTACCGCACCTACCTGCAAGAGTTTCCCACGGGCCAGTACACCTACGAGATGCGGTACTCGTTCGCCGAGCTCTTGTACAAGGTCAAGAAGTTCGACGAGGCGTACGAGCAGTACATGGCCGTCGTCGCGATCGACGGGAAGGGCCAGCACTCCGAGTTCTGCGCATCGTCCGCGATCTTCGCCGCAGACGAGATGATCAAGAAGGAGAAGAAGACCGTCTCGGCCGGCGGGCCCGACCCGGGCAGCAAGGCTGAGCAGCCCCTCACCGAGTGGGAAGGCAAGTCGCTCAAGGCGCTTGACCAGTACGCCCAGCTGTTCCCGACGAGCGACAAGGTCCGGAACATCATCTACAAGTCGGCTTACCTGCTCAACGGCAGGAACCACTTCAAGGAAGCGTCGGACCGGTTCAACGTCGTCATCAAGATGGACCCGTCCTCGAAGGAGGCCGAGCAAGCCGCGAACTTGATCTTGGACGACTTCAACCTGGTCGAGGACTGGGACAACCTGAAGTCGAACGCCAAGCTGTACTACGACCAGGTCGGGCTCGGGTCCGCCGAGTTCAAGAAGGACGTCTACGGGATCTACGAGAACGCGTCGCTCAAGCTGATCGAGATCAACTTCAAGAAGACCAGCGACAAGACCAAGGGCGCGGCGGACTACCAGGCCTTCTACAAGGAGTTCCCGCAGTCCTCGAACGCCGATCTGGCGCTCAACAACGCGACGGTCTACCTGCACGACCTCGGTCGCGCGACCGAGGGCATCCCCCTGCGGCTCGAGCTCATCAACAAGTTCCCCAAGTCCAAGTACTACAAGGACCAGGTGGCTGCGCTCGGGTTCGACTACGAGTCCGAGGCCGACTTCGCGGACGCCGCGAGCTGGTACGAGAAGCTGTTCACGCTGGACAAGGCGCACCCAGGCTCCGCTGACGCGATCTACTCGGCCGCGCTGTTCCGCGGCGCGCTTGGGCAGTGGGAGACGTCCATCAAGGACTACCAGGCCTACATGCTGGCGTACCCGACCAAGCCCGGGCTGAACGGGCTGCAGCTCGGCATCGCGAAGACCTACGAGGACCAGGGCAAGTACCCGGAAGCCGCGAAGATCTACCTGAACTTCTTCACGCCGCCGAAGACCGCCCCCAAGTTGGCCCCCGGAGCCGTCGCGCCCACGCCTCCGGCGCTGGACGAGCTCATGTTCGCCCGCCTGCGGTACGGCTTGCTGATGGACAAGCTCGGCCAGTCCGCGAACGTCACGAAGCACTGGCAGGAGACGCTCGCGTTCTACGAGAAGTCCAAGACCGCCGCGCCCCAGGAGACCCAGCAGCTGTCTCGCGAGTACGTCGGTCAGATCAAGTTCATCTTGGCTGAGCCCGAGTTCAAGAAGTTCACCGTGATGCGCATCAACGGGCCCACGTCCAAGGTCAGCCAGAGGGTGGAGGACAAGACCTACCAGGACCAGCTGATCGGGAAGGCGAAGGCCCTCGTCGCGATCGAGAAGACCTACACCGACGTCCTGAACACGGGCGCCGGCGAGTGGGGCTTGGCGTCGCTCGTGAAGCTCGGCCAGGTCTACGAGGACATGGCCGACACGTTCACCAACTCGAAGTGCCCGAGCTACCTGACCACCGACCAGTGCGAGATCTACAGCGCGCAGATCGGTGACAAGGGCTTCCCGCAGATCGAGAAGGCCGTCGCGTCCTACTCGGAGGCGCTGAAAAAGGCCTACGAGCTCAACTTGTACAACGACAACACGGCCTACGCGACGCGCCAGCTCGGCGTGCTCCGTCCGCTCGAGTACCCCGGCCTGTACGAGATCGTGCCCCAGAACCGCTTCACCGCCCCGGCGGTGACCTCCGCGTCCTTCGAGACCGAGCCGTAGGCCAAAGGAACCACTATGAATCGCACCATCCCCTCCCTCCTGATCCTGCTCGCCGCCTTCGGCCCCGTCGCGTTGACGGGCTGCGGCGAACCCAAGATCGTCGACCCTGTCGTCGACGGCAGCACCGTCAACCCCAAGCAGGCGTTCACCCAGGGCGTCGACCAGCTCAAGGCCGCGAACTACGCCGGCGCGCTGACCTTGTTCGAGGCGGCGACCACGCAGGACGCGACCTTCACGAAGGCCTGGTTCAACGCCGGCTGGGCCGCCGAACGCACCGGCGACTACGCGAAGGCCGAGCAGTACTACAAGAAGGCGCTCGACCTCAAGCCGGACTACTCGGAAGCGTTGTTCAACCTCGGGAACGTCCTCGTCCTCGGGAACAAGGCGTCCGAGGCGACCACCATCTACAAGGGCTACGTGGATACGCACCCCGAAGACCTGGTCGCGAAGAACAACTACGCGGACGCCCTCATCGGCGCCAAGGCGTACGACGAGTCCGTCGCCACCGCGCAAGACGTGCTCGGCCACGACCCGAAGAACGTGTCCGCCTACCGGAACCTCTCCCGCGCGTACTACGTGCAGGGGAACTACCAGATGAGCCTGCTCTGCGCAGAGAAGGCGAAGACGCTGTCGGACACCGACCCGGGCATCTACAACAACATGGGCGTGACCTACCTCGCCCAGAAGAACGCCCCGGCGGCGATCGAGCAGTTCAAGACCGCCATCAAGCTCGACCCGGCGAACGTCGAGGCCAACTTGAACCTCGGCTACCTGGCCGCAGACTCCGGTGACTTCGAGCTCGCGCTCACGGCGTTCGAATCGGTCGTCAAGCAGTACCCGGGGAACATGGATGGCCAGCTCGGCTACGCCATCGCCTTGCGCGGGATGAAGGACAACGACGGCGCCCAGAAGGCGTACGAGTCGCTGCTCAAGAACAACCCGACGAACCGCACGGTCGTGAAAAACGCGATCACCTTCAACATGAAGTACGCGAAGGACTTCAAGAAGGCGCAGGCGATCGTCGACGACTTCAAGAAGGCCATGGCGGGCCAACTGTCCCCGACGGACGAGATCTTTGAGCTCGAAACGACGATCAAGAAGGAGCAGGCGGCCGAGGACGCGCGCGTCAAGGCAGCCAAGGACGCTGCGGATGCCGAGCGTGAGCGCAAGGAGCGCGGCGACAAGCTGCTGAAGGAGCTGGGCGAGAAGGTCGCCGCGATCGAGAAGGACCTCAAGGATTGCCCCACGCTCGACCCGGGGATCGTCGAGGTCATCCAGATGACCTTGGAGCAGGTCAAGCCGGTCTTGGACGAGAAGGACTACACCCTCGCGGGCGACGTCGAGCCGTTCATCGTGGACGCCCGGGCCCAGCTGGACGCCGGCAAGGCCACGGCCTGCCCCGCAGGTGCCGCGCCAGCGGCCCCCGAGGCGCCCGCTGCCCCGGCGGCGCCGACCGAGCCCGCGCCTACGCCTACGCCGTAGCGTACCCGGCGCGCACGCCGACCCGTTGGGGAGCCCTCCCCAACGGGTCGCGCTCGTTTTGTGCACGAATTCTGGGAACCCGCACGGCGAGGTGG
>CALQBK020000010.1 GCA_943328795.2 Bifidobacterium breve | reverse complement strand
GGTGGCCGGAGCTTGCCGGGTCGGTCGGTGCCGGCCTGCGCGCCCTTCTCGACGATGCCGCGTTCGAGGAGGCCTGGCACTGCTGCAACGTCGGCCTGCTCGCGAACATGGGCGTCACGGAGACCCAGCTGCGCGCCATCGCGCGCCAGGTGATCGGGGGTGCGATCGAGCCGGTGGAGGCGCGGGGCAGGGGAGCATCTTTGACTTGACATCGCCCCCACACGGACTAAAGTTCGCATAAGCAATCAACGGAGCACCCCCGATGCCGCGAACCCCCCGCCCGTCCCCCTCTCTCGCCGTCACAGAGCCGACCGATATCGGCCGCGAAATGGGCGAAGTCGCCTTCTACCGCGAGCACAACACCGCCTTCGGCCCCTACCTCCGCAAGCTTCGCGAGGAGCGCGGGATCTCCCTCCGGGATGCGGCGGACCAGCTCGGCATGACCTTCGCCAAGCTCCAGAAGATGGAGACCGGCGGTCGCTTTCGCATCGACAGCCTCAACCTGTTCAGCGCGCTCGCCGACGTCTACGTCCGCCCGCGCGCCGAGGTCTTGGAGGCAGCGGGCATCCGCGTTCTGGAGCCCCACGCGCTCACCAACGAGCTGGATGAGGAGGCCGCCTTCGCCCGCCTCGTCCTGAACCCGGCGCTGCGCCCGATGCGGATGGACGACCGCTGGCTCGACTCGTTCTCGTCCCTCCAGAAGAAGCAGTGGGTCGAGTTCGCGAAGCGGCTGGAGGCCTACTTCCACGCGGGTGGCTCCATCGCCGCGATCCTCGAACCGGAACCCGAAGGGAGCGCCGAATGACCGCCGCCGACAAGCCATCCGCCACGGCGACCATCCCGCGCGTCGCCATCTACGCCCGCTGCTCGGCTGACAAGCAGGCCGAGAAGGACCTCTCCATCCCCGCCCAGCTCGACGCCTGCCGCGTCGGCGCAAAGCAGCGCGGCTGGGAGGTCGTCGCCGAGTTCATCGATTCGGCCGAGTCCGCCACCACCGACGATCGCCCGCAGTTCCGCGAGATGATTGCCGCCGCGAAACAGAAGCCCGCGCCCTTCGACTACATCGTCGTCTGGAAGTTCAGCCGTTTCTCCCGCAACCGCGAGGACAGCGTCCTCTACAAGCGGATGCTGGAGCGCAACCGCGTCCGCGTGGTCTCGCTCAACGAGCCCGTCGACGACTCGCCGTCGGGGCGGATGCTGGAGGCGATCCTCGAATCGGTGGACGAGTTCTACAGTCAGAACCTCGCTCAAGACATCTGTCGTGGCCTGCGGAAGAACGCCTCGATGGGCTTCCGCAACGGCGGTCCCCCGCCGATCGGCTACCGCAAGCTCGCCACCGGGCCGTCCGAGGGCGCGCCCCGCATCATCCTGGAGCCGGACCCGCAGTGGGCACCGCTGGTCCAGCGCATCTTCCGCATGGCGCTGGCAGGCGAGGGCGTCACCAGCATCGCGGCTGCCCTCCATGCCGGGGGTGTCCTCACGCCCCGCGGCAAGTCCCTGCTCAAGACGAGCATCCACAAGCTGCTGCTGAACGACGTGTACGTCGGGGTCACGACGTGGGGCGTCCACCGGACCGGGCTTCAGAAGCACAAGCCGTCCGATCCGATCAAGAAGGCCGACACCCACGAGGGGCTCGTCAGCAAGGAGGACTTCGAGCAGGTGCACCGGATGCTCGCCGCTCGCGCTCCGGAGATCGTCAGCCAGAACACGCTCGCGAGCGACTACCTCCTTTCGGGGCTGATCTTCTGCGCCCAATGTGGGTCGCCCTTTTTCGGCCACAACGCCCGGAGCGGGGAGTACCGCTACTACGTCTGCCAGAAGAAAAAGAAGCTCGGCGCCGAGGCCTGTACGGCGAAGCCGCTGCCGAAGGACGAGACCGAGGCCGCGGTGATCGACCTCCTCCAGCGGGAGGTGCTGTCGCCCGGCTACTTGCGCGAGCTGCTCGACCTCGTCAACGAGGAGGCCGACGCCGTGGGCCAGGCCGCCCGCGCCGAGGTCGGTGCCGCGACTGCCCAGCTCGCCGAGGCGCGCCGCAAGCTCGACAACCTCTACCGGGCGATCGAGGACGGCGGCATCGACCTCTCCATCCTCGCCCCGCGCATCCGCGAGGTGAAGGCCAACGTGGACACGCTGACGGCGAACCAGGCGCGCCTCGCGACAGCATCGACCCCGGTGATCCGGCTCGCTGACGCCGCGACCATCGCCAGGTACGTCGAGCGCCTCCGGGCGGTCCTCGCAACGGGCACGGCGAACGCCCAGCGAGCCTTCCTTCGCGCCTGGATCGCCCGCATCGAGGCCGACGGCATGAAGCTCACTGTGACGTTCACGCTACCCGCCGAACTCGGCGGATCCTCCGCGAACACCGGGGAGAACTCTGGTCGGACCAAAGTTCTGCCCCGGGTTGCGAATGGTGGAGGCGAGGGGAGTCGAACCCCTGTCCGAAGCATCATCTGGCTCTGCAGATACGTGGCCTTCCGGAAGCTCACCGGCGAGTGTCGTCCCCTTTGGGGACCGTCAGAACCTCCTGTTTGAACTTCGCTCGCCCGGCGGGTGCTCAGCCCCGGGTCTGCTGCGTGCCTAGATTACACCCGGTGAAGGTCGGCCTGTCCTCCACCGAACGCCGGGTGCTCGTAATGGCTCCCGGACCTCAACTTACGCCGCGAGGCGCTCGCTGAAGTGGTTGCTGTTGTTGGCAGCTTTGTTTTTGGGCCGTTGAAAGGAGACCCAGCCTTGCCACGCCACTCGGCGTTCAGACACCCCGTCGAAACCGGTACGCCCCCGGAAGGGAAAAGACGCCGGGGAAGGCGTCGAGAGATGCATGTGTACTAAGCGCCCGACCGTGGACGTCAACTGCGACCTTGACATCGACCCCTTCGCGTTGAAAACTCCCCCTGTGCACCACCCCGACCTCACGCGCATCGAAGCCCGCGTCCGCGAAGGCGGTCACGCGTGGACTGCGCCGCGTCGCGCGATCGCCCGGTACCTGTGCTCGACGACGTCGCACCCGACCGCGAACGAGGTGCTGGCCGCGGTGTCGGGGGACGACCCATCCTCGAGCCGGGCGACCGTCTACAACACGCTGTCGTTGCTCGAGCAGCTCGGCCTGGTCCGGGTCGTCCGGATGACGCCGGGCGAGGTCCGGTACGACGCGAACGTCGGGCCGCACCATCACCTGGTCTGTGTCCAGTGCGGTGGCGTCGAAGACGTCGACGCCGCGGACGTGCAGGTCCTCCTCTGCGGGCAAGCGGCCCGCGCCGAGGTGCGATTCGACGGTGTTTGCGCTCGGTGTGCTCTCGCGCCTTGACACCGTCCCGGCGAGCACATAAACGCCGCCGGCTATCCGTCACCCGTTCGGCAACAGGACTTCATGCCTACCATCAACCAGCTCGTTCGTAAGGGTCGCGAGGCCGTCAAGTCAAAGACGGCCTCTCCGGCGCTCAAAGCATGCCCGCAGAAGCGCGGCGTGTGCACCCGCGTCTACACCACGACCCCGAAGAAGCCGAACTCGGCCCTTCGCAAGGTCGCCCGTGTCCGCCTCACCAACGGGATGGAGGTCACCTCCTACATCCCCGGCGAAGGTCACAACCTCCAGGAGCACAGCTCGGTGCTGATCCGCGGCGGCCGTGTCAAGGACCTTCCGGGCGTTCGCTACCACATCATCCGCGGCGTGCTCGACACGCAGGGCGTCAACAGCCGGCGACAGAGCCGGTCCAAGTACGGCGCCAAGCGTCCGAAGAACAAGAAGTAGGAAGGAAAAAACATGCCTCGTCGTCGCGTAGTCGCCAAGCGTCAAGTCCTCCCCGATCCTCTCTACGGAGACGAGATCGTCACTCGCTTCATGAACATCGTCATGCAGCACGGCAAGAAGGCCGTCGCTGAAGACATCGTCTACGGCGCGTTCAGCACCGTGGAAGAGCGCACCCGTGAGGAGCCCGTCAAGGTGTTCCGCCGCGCGCTCGAGAACTGCCAGCCCCAGGTCGAAGTGAAGTCCCGCCGCGTCGGCGGTGCGAACTACCAGGTGCCGGTCGAGGTGCGCTCCGAGCGCCGCGTGTCGCTCGCGATGCGCTGGCTGGTCGAGTACGCCGCTGACCGCTCGGGCAAGACGATGCGCGAGAAGCTCGCGAACGAGATCATCGAAGCCGCCCACAACCGCGGCAACGCGGTCAAGAAGCGCGACGACGTGCACCGCATGGCCGAGGCCAACAAGGCGTTCTCCCACTACCGCTGGTAGTCGAACGTCGTTCGCGGGCGGCCCTCCGGGGTCGCCCGACTCCGCTCAACCCTGACTCTGGAGCTCTCGCCGAGCCCTCCGAACCACGAATACCACCAGACGCTCCGTTGCGTCGCCCTCGCACACAGGAACCATGACTTGTTCCCGGGACAGGCGGCAAAACAGCGAAAAGTGGCGCTTGTAGACGGCACCTCGTCGGACCATTCTCATGGCTCCCGATCTCGCCATCCTCCGCAACATTGGCATCATGGCCCACATTGATGCGGGGAAGACTACGCTCACCGAGCGGATCCTGTTCTACACAGGCGTCTCGCATCGCATGGGCGACGTGGACTCGGGGAACACCAGCACAGACTGGATGGTCCAAGAGCGCGAGCGGGGGATCACGATCCAGTCTGCGGCAGTGACGTGCCAGTGGCGCGACCACCGCATCAACATCATCGATACGCCCGGGCACGTCGACTTCACGATGGAAGTCGAGCGCAGCCTCCGCGTGCTCGACGGCGCCGTCGCGGTATTCACCGCGGTCGAGGGCGTGCAGTCGCAGTCCGAGACGGTGTGGAAGCAGGCGGAGCGCTACCACGTGCCACGCCTCGCGTTCATCAACAAGATGGACCGGACCGGCGCGGACTTCAACGCAGCGGTACAGACCCTGCGAGATAGGCTCGGGGCCAACGCGGTCGCGTTCCAGCTCCCGATCGGCACGGCCGAGACCTTCGTTGGCATGGTGGACTTGGTCCGCCAGGTCGCGATGACGTGGACGCCGGGGGACGACCTTGGGACCGCGTTCGTCGAAGGCCCGGTGCCGGACGACATGGCGGACGACGTGTCGATGGCTCGGGACGCGCTGCTCGACGCCGTCGCCGGCGAGGACGACACCGTGATGGAGGCGTTCCTCGAGGGCGCCGAGATCCCCGTGTCCGCGCTGAAGGCGGCAGCACGCAAGGCCGTCTTGGCCGGCCGCGTCGTCCCGGTGTTCTGCGGTACGGCGGCTCGGAAGCGCGGTGTGCAACCGCTGCTCGACGCAGTGGTGGACTACCTGCCGTCACCGATGGACCTGCCGGCCGTGGTCGGGAAGGACCCTGACAACGTCGACAAGGCCGTGCTCCGCAGCGCGTCGGCCGACGAGCCGTTCTGCGCCTTGGCGTTCAAGATCCAGACGGACCCGTTCGTGGGCACCCTGACCTACCTGCGGGTGTACTCGGGGTCGCTCGAAGCCGGGACCGTGGCGTTGAACCCTCGCACCGGCAAGCGCGAGCGCGTTGGGCGCATCCTCCAGATGCACGCCAACCAGCGCGAAGACATCACGCACGCCACCACGGGCAACATCGTGGCGGCCGCCGGCCTGCGCAATGTCGCCACCGGCGACACGCTGTGCGACCAGAAGCACCCGATCGTGCTCGAGTCGATGACGTTCCCCGAGCCCGTCATCTCGATGGCCATCGAAGCGATGACCAAGGCGGACGAGGACAAGCTCAACGCCTCGCTGCAGAAGCTGGCGGACGAAGACCCGACGTTCCGCGTGCGGATCGACAAGGACAGCGGTCAGACCCTGATCTCCGGCATGGGCGAGCTCCACCTGGACATCATCCGGGACCGCCTCGACCGCGAGTTCAAGGTCCACTGCCAAGTTGGAAAGCCCCAAGTCGCGTACCGCGAGACGATCGCGAGGGCGGGCGAGGGCGAGGGCTTGTTCAAGCGCCAGACCGGCGGCAAGGGCCAGTACGGGCACTGCAAGGTACGCGTAAAGCCCAACGAGACGGGCGCCGGCCACACCGTGCGCGACGTCACGAAAAACGGCGTCATCCCGAAGGAGTTCCTAAAGCCGGCGCTCGACGGCTGCCGCGAGGCGCTCGACCGTGGTGTGCTCGTTGGCTTTCCGTGCAGCGACGTGGATGTCGAGCTCTACGACGGCTCGTTCCACGAAGTCGACAGCTCGGACATCGCGTTTCGCGTGGCGGGCTCGATGGCCGTGCAGGAAGCGCTGCGGAACGCCGCACCTATTTTGCTCGAACCGATCATGAAGCTTGAAATCTCCGTGCCGGAGGAGTATACCGGCGCCGTCTTTGGTGACCTCTCAGGCCGCCGGGGATCGATCAGCCATATGGAGGCCCGTGCGGGCGTCCAGGTGATCGAGGCAGAGGTGCCCCTCTCCTCGATGTTCGGCTACGCAACCGACCTACGGTCGGCCACCCAGGGGCGCGCCGACTTCACCATGCAGTTTCACCAGTACTCCCACGTGCCGCAGACGCTCTCGAACGAGATCGTCGTCAAGCTCCGCGGGTACTGACCCACCGCCTCCGTCTTTCTCGCTTTCCTTCCTTTCCAACGATTCTCCCTAAGGAGCTCAACCATGGCCAAGGCAAAATTCGAGCGCAACAAGCCGCACGTCAACATCGGCACCATCGGCCACGTTGACCATGGCAAGACGTCCCTTACCGCCGCGATCACCAAGGTGCTCGCGAAGACGGGCGGCGCGACGTTCACTGCGTACGACCAGATCGACAAGGCCCCGGAAGAGAAGGCGCGCGGCATCACGATCAACACGGCGCACGTCGAGTACGAGACGGCGAACCGCCACTACGCACACGTCGACTGCCCCGGGCACGCCGACTACATTAAGAACATGATCACCGGCGCGGCCCAGATGGACGGTGCGATCTTGGTGGTCTCAGCGGCCGACGGCCCGATGCCCCAGACCAAGGAGCACGTCCTCCTCGCTCGCCAGGTCAACGTGCCCTACATCGTCGTGTTCTTGAACAAGTGCGACCTGCTCGACGACGAAGAGCTGCAGGACCTGGTCGAGATGGAAGTGCGCGAGCTGCTCTCGAGCTACGACTTCCCCGGCGACTCGGTGCCCGTCATCCGCGGCTCCGCGGTGCTGGCGCTCAACGGCGACCAGAGCCAGTGGGGCGAGCCCGCGGTGCTCAAGCTGATGGAGGCGGTTGACTCCGCCATCCCGACGCCGATCCGCGACATCGAGAAGCCCTTCCTGATGCCCGTCGAGGACGTGTTCACGATCACCGGCCGCGGCACCGTCGCGACGGGCCGCATCGAGCGTGGCATCGTCAAGGTCGGCGAGACCGTCGAGATCGTCGGGTACAAGGACACGGCGACGACGACCATCACGGGCGTCGAGATGTTCCGCAAGCTGCTCGACCAGGGCCAGGCTGGCGACAACGTCGGCCTCCTGCTCCGCGGCGTCGACCGCGAGGGCATCGAGCGCGGCCAGGTGCTCTCGAAGCCGAAGAGCGTCATGCCCCACACGAACTTCAAGGCCGAGGCCTACATCCTGAAGAAGGATGAGGGTGGCCGTCACAAGCCCTTCTTCAACGGCTACCGTCCCCAGTTCTACTTCCGCACGACGGACGTGACCGGGCTCGTCAAGCTGAAGGAAGGGGTCGAGATGGTCATGCCCGGTGACCGGGTCGAGATGGAGATCGAGCTCATCATCCCGATCGCCATCGAGAAGGGCCTCCGCTTCGCGATCCGCGAAGGCGGCCGTACCGTCGGCGCCGGCGTCGTCGCCGAAATCATCAAGTAAACGAGGGAATCATGGCCTCTACCAACAAGATCCGCATCCGCCTCAAGGCGTACGACCACAAGCTGCTAGACAAGTCGGCGCGTGAGATCGTCGACACCGCAAAGGGCACGCGGGTCGCCATCCGCGGTCCGTTCCCCCTGCCGACGACGATCAGCCGTTGGACGGTGCTCCGCAGCCCGCACGTCGACAAGAAGTCGCGCGAGCAGTTCGAGCGCCGTACCCACCACCGCCTGATCGACATCCTTGAGCCCACCGAAGAGACCGTGGCCGCGCTGATGAAGCTCGACCTCTCGGCTGGTGTCCACGTCGAGATCAAGCTCTCCTGACCCTTCCGCGCCCGAAACGGCGCATCCCCAAGACCAGGGCGGCGACGCCCCCGGAGTCTGTCATGCCAGTCACCGACGTGTACAACGTCTCCCACGATAAGGTGGGCACCGTCGATCTCGACGCGTCCGTCTTCTCGACCGAAGTGAAAGAGCACCTCTTCCACATGGTCGTACGTCACCAGCTCGCCGGCCGCCGCCAGGGCACGCACTCCACCAAGCGCCGCGCAGAAGTCGCGGGCGGTGGACGCAAGCCCTTCAAGCAGAAGGGAACGGGGCGTGCGCGTCAGGGCTCGACCCGCGCTCCGCATTACGCGGGCGGCGGTGTCGTGTTCGGCCCGCAGCCGCGCAACCACTCGTTCTCGCTGAACAAGAAGGTGCGCCGTGCCGCCCTGAAGTGCGCGCTGTCGCGCCGCTTCGGCGAAGCTGCGCTCTTCGTGGTCGACGACTTCAACTTCACGGAAGTGAAGACGAAGAGCTTCCGCTCCTTCATGAAGGCCTTCGGCGTCGACAACCTGCTTGTGGTCGTCCCCGAAGCCAACGAGAAGGTCTCCCTGGTCTCCCGGAACATCCCCGGCGTGACCGTCCTCCCGGTAGCGGGCTTGAACGTGTACGACGTTCTCCGCCACCGCAACATTGCTCTCACCGCCCCGGCGATCGCCCCGATCGTCGAGCGCCTGTCGAGGTGAGCCATGGCTGAACTTCACGACATCATCGTCCGTCCGCTCGTTACCGAAAAGGCCGTCAAGGCCGAAGCAGCCGAGAGCACCTACGTGTTCGAAGTTGGCGAGACCGCCAACAAGCTGCAGATCAAGGAAGCGATCGAGCGCTACTTCAACGTCAAGGTCGACGACGTCCGCACGGTCAACGTGCGCGGCAAGTTCAAGCGCTTCGGCCGGTTCTACGGCAAGCGCTCGAACTGGAAGAAGGCGTACGTCACCCTCGCACAGGGCCACACCCTGAACTTCCTGGAGGCATGAGATGGCCACCAAGCGTTACAGCCCAGCTACCCCCGGCCTGCGGTTCCTGATCACCCCCTCGTTCGAGGAGCTGACCACTGACAAGCCGGAGCGCAAGCTCACTTCGCCCATCAAGCGCACGGGCGGCCGCAACAACCTCGGCCGTATGACCTCGCGTCACATGGGCGGCGGTCACAAGCGCCGCTACCGGCTCATCGACTTCCGGCGCAACAAGCTGGACGTCCCCGGGAAGGTCGCGACGATCGAGTACGATCCGAACCGCACCGCGCGCATCGCGCTGGTGCAGTACACGGACGGCGAGAAGCGCTACATCTTGGCGCCCGTGGGCCTCAAGGTCGGCGACAGCATCGTCGCGAGCGACAGCGCGGACATCAAGCCCGGCAACTCGCTGCGCCTGCAGTCCGTCCCGCTCGGTACGTTCGTGCACAACGTCGAGCTCAAGATTGGCCGCGGCGGCCAGATCTGCCGCTCGGCCGGTTGCTACGCGCAGGTCATGGCCAAGGAGGGCAGCTATGTCCTCCTCCGCTTGCCCTCGGGCGAGCTCCGGCAGGTCCTCGCGGAGTGCCGGGCGACCATCGGCCAGGTCGGCAACCTCGAGCACGAGAACGAGATGTTGGGCAAGGCGGGCCGCGCGCGCTGGTTGGGTTACCGCCCCGCCAACCGTGGTACCACGATGAACCCGATCGACCATCCGCACGGCGGCGGCGAAGGCCGCACGAAGGGCGGTCGCCACCCTGTCACCCCTTGGGGCAAGCCGACGAAGGGGTACAAGACCCGCTCGAAGCGGAAGCCCTCCAACCGTTTCATCGTCAAGCGCCGCGCGTAAAGGACGAACACCATGGCACGTTCCGTAAAGAAGGGTCCCTTCGTGGACCAGTACCTGATCGCCAAGGCCGAAGCCGCTCGCAAGGGTGGCAACAAGGTCATCAAGACCTGGAGCCGCCGCTCGACGATCATCCCCGACTTCATCGGCCTCACCTTCGCCGTCCACAACGGCAAGAAGCACGTGCCTGTCTATGTGTCCGAGCACATGGTCGGTCACAAGCTCGGCGAGTTCGCCGCGACCCGCACCTACTACGGGCACGCCGCGGATCGCAAGACGAAGGTCAAGTAGTTCGCAGGTTTTTCGCGCCGAAGGGCGTTTCCCGTTTCCCGGCCACGCGCCTGGAGTGAATCATGGAATCCACAGCTAACCTCCGCCACGCCCGGGTCTCCGCGCGCAAGGCCCGTCTCGTCGCTGACCTCGTCCGCGGCAAGGACGTGGGCCAGGCGCTCGACGTGCTCGCCTACCTTCCCAAGAAGACGGCCCCGATCATCAAGAAGCTGATCGAGGCCGCGATGGCGAACGCAGAGCACTACGCCGAGCACCACGGCAGCTCCCTCGACGTCGACACGCTCTACGTGAAGACCATCCAGGTGGGCGCCGGCCCCACCCTTCAACGCTTCCGCCCGCGCGCCCAGGGGCGTGCGACTCCCATCCTCAAGCAAACAGCCCACATCACCGTCGTCCTCGACGCACGGTAGGAGTTCCCATGGGTCAAAAGGTCAATCCGATCGGTTTTCGCGTAGGCATCACGCGTCCGTGGGAATCCAAGTGGTTCGATGAGCGCAACTACCAGCGCTTTCTCCACGAGGACATCGCGATCCGGAAGCACGTCAAGGCGAAGCTCTACGTCGCCGGTATCTCCAAGGTGCGCATTGAGCGCGCGGCGAACAAGGCGAAGGTGTTCATCTTCGCCGCGAAGCCCGGGATGATCATCGACAAGAAGGCCCAGGGCCTCGACCAGCTCAAGGCCGAGCTCGAGAAGCTCGCCAAGACCGAGATCTTCATCAACGTCATGGAAGTCCGCAAGGTCGACCTGGATGCGATCCTGGTCGCCCAGAACATCGCGCAGCAGATCGAGAAGCGCGTGAGCTTCCGGCGCGCGATGAAGAAGGCGATGCAGCAGTCCAAGAAGGCCGGCTCCAAGGGCATCAAGGTGATGTGCGCCGGTCGCCTCGGGGGCGCAGAGATGCACCGCACCGAGTGGTACCGCGAAGGCCGCGTGCCGCTGCACACCCTGCGCGCTGACGTCGACTACGGCTTGGCCGAGGCCAAGACCACCTACGGCATCATCGGCGTCAAGGTCTGGATCTTCAAGGGCGAGATCCTCCCCGGCGAAGAAGACCGCTCCTTCTAGTTCACACCCGCTCGCTACCCGCGAGCAGCAACGAGGTTTTTCATGCTTTCCCCCAAGCGCGTCAAGTTCCGCAAGGTACAGAAGGGCCGTAGCAACGGGCTCGCCTACCGTGGCGGCGATGTCAGCTTCGGCGACTACGGGTTGCAGGCCACCGAGAGTGCCTGGATCACGGCCCGTCAGATCGAGGCCGGCCGTATCGCCCTGACCCGTCACGTGAAGCGTGGCGGCAAGATCTGGATCCGGGTCTTCCCGGACAAGCCGGTCACCAAGAAGCCCGCCGAGACCCGAATGGGTACCGGAAAGGGCAACCCTGAGTACTGGGTGTCCGTCATCAAGGCCGGCCGCGTGCTCTTCGAGATCGAAGGCGTCGCGGAGGAGGTAGCGCGCGAGGCGCTCCGCCTGGCCGGCAACAAGCTCCCCATGGCCGTTCGGGTCATCAAGCGCGAGGATGTGGTGTCATGAGCAAGACCGACCTTTCCAACTTTTCGGACGAGCAGCTCGTGCACCACGAGCTCGGCCTCGAGCGCACGCTCTTCGGCCACACGCTCCGTCACCGCCTCAACCAGCTCGAGAACAACAGCGTTCTCAAGCGCACGCGCCGCGACATCGCCCGCGCTCAGACCGCGGTGCGTAGCCGCGAACTGGCGAATGGCCTGAACCGCGGCGCCTTGCGGCAGCTCCACTCCAGCTCGTTCGTTCCTGCGGCTTTGGGCGCATCGGACGCCGGCGGCGGCTTCCTCAAGGGCCTTCTTGAGCAGCCTGTCGCTTCTGGGGTTGACAGCCCGGCCAGCGCGGAGTAGTTTCCGCGTCCCTTCCGGGAACAACCCTTCGGGGCGGTTCCCAACCCGCACGAGTCCACTCCCGTGGAGACCTGCGGTAAACCTCCCGCCGAGAAATCGGCGTCCAGCACCCACTTCGCCGCCCGGTTCGCCGGGTAGCAACGAGCCAGGTGAAAAATGTCTGACGAAACTACGAATGGCGGACGTCGCCAAGTCCGCGGCCGGGTCATCTCGGACAAGATGGACAAGACCGTTGTTGTCGAAGTGGAGCGCACGGTGAAGCACCCGCGCTACCACAAGTACATCAAGCAGGTCCGGTCCTTCAAGGCACACGACGAGGACAATAGCTGCAAGGTCAACGACCTCGTCCTCATCGAAGAGAGCCGTCCGCTCAGCCGCACGAAGCGGTGGCGGGTTGTCGAACGCTTCAACCAGGCTGAGGCGTAAAACAATGATCCAGATGCAAAGCCATCTCGACGTCGCCGACAACTCCGGCGCCCGTCGGGTCCAGTGCGTGAAGGTGCTCGGAGGCTCGAAGCGCAAGTACGCGAGCCTCGGTGACATCATCGTCGTCTCCATCAAGGAGGCCATCCCCACCGGCAAGGTGAAGAAGGGCGACGTCCACAAGGCCGTCATCGTTCGCACCGCGAAGGAAGTCCGTCGCCCCGACGGCACGTACATCCGCTTCGACAACAACTCCGCGGTGCTCATCGACGCGAAGGGCGAGCCTATCGGCACCCGCATCTTCGGGCCCGTTGCCCGCGAGCTGCGTGCCAAGGCCTACATGAAGATCGTGGCGCTCGCGCCCGAAGTGCTTTGAGGAAATCATGGCCAAGAACAAGCTGAAGATCCGCCGCGACGACATCGTCGTCGTCATTGCGGGAAAGAACAAGGGCCGCACCGGCAAGGTGCTGGAAGTCCTCCCCCAGGAGGGCCGGGTGGTTGTCGAAGGGGTCGCGATCGTGAAGAAGCACGTTCGCGGTCAGAACGACAAGCCGGGCAGCATCATCCAGAAGGAAGCCCCCATCCATATCTCGAACGTCGCCCTCTGGGATGCGGCGGCCGGGACTCGCGTCAAGGTCGGCTTCAAGATTGAGGATGGGACGAAGTCCCGAGTCAATCGGAAGACCGGCGCTGCAATCTGAACCGCCCCGCTCACCACCGTTCTAACGGAAGAGTCGTCGATGGCTGATACCCGCCTTCAAAAATATTACCGCGAAAGCGCTGTCCCCGCACTCCAGAAGGAGTTTGCGTACGGCAACGTGATGCAGGTCCCCCGCCTGCAGAAGATCGTCCTGAACACCTCCCTCAAGGAGGCTACCCAGAACGTGAAGCTGCTCGAGACGGCCGCTGAGGAGCTCTCGCTCATCACTGGCCAGAAGGCGGAGATCCGCCGCTCGCGGAAGTCCATCGCCAACTTCAAGCTGCGTGAAAACCAGCCGATTGGCGCGCGGGTCACCCTGCGTGGGCACCGCATGTGGGAGTTCCTTGATCGGCTCGTGAACGTGGCTTTGCCCCGTGTGCGCGACTTCCGCGGCGTGAACCCCAAGGCCTTTGACGGCCGCGGGAACTACTCGCTCGGGATCACGGAGCAGATCATCTTCCCCGAGATCAACTACGAGCGGGTGACGAAAATCACCGGCATGAACATCGCGTTCGTGACCACCGCTTCCAACGACGCTGAAGGTCGCGCGCTCCTGCGTGCCCTCGGCATTCCCTTCCGCCAGTAGCCAGGGAGACCCAAGTGGCCAAAAAGTCGCAACTCGTCGCCGCTACCCGGACGCCGAAGTTTTCTTGTCGCAAGAAGAGCCGCTGCCCGCTGTGTGGCCGCTCTCGTGCGTTTCTCCGTAAGTTCAACATGTGCCGCATCTGCTTTCGGAACCTCTCCCTCAAGGGCGAGATTCCTGGCGTGATGAAGGCCAGCTGGTAGGGCGAGGAGCACCATGACCAACGACCCCATCGCAGACATGCTCACCCGCATCCGGAACGCCATCCAGGCGCGCCACGCGGCCGTAGAGATGCCTCGCTCCCGCATCAAGCTTGAGATCGTCAAGATCCTCAAGGACGAAGGCTTTGTCGAGGGCTACCTCGACCGTGCTGACGCTCCGCGGGGCGGCGCTCTCAAGGTCTTCCTGAAGTACGACGACGCACGTCAGGGCGTCATCCAGGGCCTCACCCGCGTCAGCTCTCCGAGCCGCCGTGTGTACGTGGGCAAGGATGAGGTTCCGCGTGTTCGCAACGGCCTCGGTCTCGCCATCCTCACCACCCCCCGCGGTGTGCTGTCCGACAAGGCAGCTCGCAACGCAGGTGTCGGTGGTGAAGTCATCTGCCACATCTGGTAGGCGGAGAACACCATGTCACGCATTGGAAAAATGCCTATCCCCGTCCCTGCGGGCGTTGCAATCACCGTCGCTGACGGCCAGCTCAAGGTCAACGGCCCCAAGGGGCAGCTGACGCAGAAGATGGCGGTCGGGGTCTCGATCGTGAACGAGGCGGGCGTTGCCCGCGTCGTCCGCGCTGACGACAGCCGTCAGGTCCGAGCCAACCACGGCCTCACCCGCGCCCTGTTGAACAACATGGTCAAGGGCGTCACCACCGGGTTCGAGCGCAAGCTCGACATCCAGGGTGTCGGTTTCAAGAGCGAAGTGAAGGGCACCACGCTCGTCATGCAGCTCGGCTTCAGCCACCCGATCAACTTCCCGTTTCCGGACGGGATCACGATCAGCGTGGAGAAAGGCACCAAGCTCTCCGTCAAGGGCAGCGATCGCCAGATTGTTGGCGAGACCGCAGCCAAACTCAAGTCCTTCCGTCCGCCCGACTCCTACAAGGGGAAGGGTGTACGGTTCGAGGGCGAGCACGTCCGGCTCAAGGCCGGCAAGACCGCGAAGAAGTAAGGAGTTTCCATGGCTCTCCGCGAAAATATGGCCGCTGCACGTCAGCGCCGCAAGTTCCGCATCCGCAAGTCGGTCATCGGCACAGCCGATCGTCCCCGCTTGTCGGTGTACCGCACCAACTCGCACATCTACGCTCAGGTGATCGACGACGGGGCCGGGCACACGCTCGTCGCCGCCTCGACCCTGACCGATGGGCTTCAGCACGATGGGCACAAGGGGAACGTTGACGCCGCGGTAGCGGTGGGCAAGTTGCTCGCCGAGCGCGCGCTCGCAGCCAACGTGAAGGCGGTGGTCTTCGACCGCAATGGCTTCCTCTACCACGGCCGCATCAAGGCCCTCGCCGACGCCGCACGCGAAGGCGGGCTCGATTTCTAATCTTTGTTGCTATGCCGGCGCGTTGAACGCGACGGCTCAAGGGAGTCCCACGTGAACACCAAGCCCCGCGGTCGCAAGCCGGCCGAAGACTCGCAGCTCATCGAGAAGACCATCCACATCAACCGTGTGGCGAAGGTCGTGAAGGGCGGGCGTCGCTTCAGCTACGCCGCGCTCGTCGTGGTCGGCAACGGCCAGGGCCGTGTCGGCATCGGCAGCGGCAAGGCGAACGAAGTGCCCGAGGCGGTCCGCAAGGCCACCGAGCGCGCCAAGAGCAGCATGACCGACGTTCCGGTGCTCGACGGCACCGTGCCTCACATCAGCCTGGGCCACTTCGGCGCAGGTCGGGTGCTCCTGCGCCCGGCCAGCCCCGGGACCGGGGTCATCGCTGGCCCCGCGGTCCGTGCGATGCTGGACGCCGCTGGGTACCACAACGTGCTGACGAAGAGCCTCGGCTCCTCGAACCCGCACAACGTGGTCCGCGCGACGCTCGCGGCGCTGGCGCAGCTCGAGTCCCCCGAGATGGTGGCCGCTCGCCGCGGCATCTCCATCGACGCGGTGAACGAAAACCACAATGTCGGGATGAAGGTCTGGGCGCAAGCTCAGTCGCACTCCTAAGGAACTCCGATGACGCACCTCAAGGTCACCCTCCGTAAGAGCTCGCTTGACGCGACCGCTCCGCACCTCGCCACCATCAAGGGCCTGGGCCTTCGCCGTATCGGCCGGAGCCGTGTCCTCGAGAACACGCCTTCCGTCCGCGGCATGGTCAAGGCCGTATTGCACCTCGTCGATGTCGAGGAAGTCGCCGGTCCGGCGACCTAAGGAGCTCCCATGGCAAATGAACTTTCCAACTTGAAGCCCGTCCCGGGCGCCCAGCGCCCCCGCACTCGCGTGGGTCGCGGACAGGGGTCCGGCCTCGGCAAGACCGCCGGCCGTGGTACCAAGGGTCAGCAGTCCCGTACCGGCGCGCCCATCGCGCGTGGCTTCGAGGGCGGCCAGGTCCCCCTGAAGCGCCGCATGCCGAAGCGTGGCTTCACGAACATCTTCGCGAAGGACTACGTCCTCATCAATGTCGGCGACCTGTCGGTGTTCCCGGCTGGCACCGTGCTTGACGCGGAGATCCTCAAGGCCAGCGGCGCCATCGCGCGCATCGGCAAGGATGGCCTCAAGGTGCTCGGCGAGGGCGACATCCAGAACGCCATCACCATCAAGGCGGCCAAGTTCTCCGGGACTGCTCGCGCTAAGATCACCGCAGCCGGTGGCACGGCTGAGGACGTTGCGTGACTCGTTGGCTCTCCTCGATCTGGCAGATGCCGGATCTCCGGAGCCGCGTCCTCTTTACGCTGGGGATGCTTGCCGTTTTTCGGCTCGGTGTTCATATCCCCGCGCCGGGCGTAGACCGGCTCGCGCTCGCTGAGTGGGTCAAGACGGGCTCGAACACGATGTTCGGGCTGTACGACATGTTCAGCGGCGGTGCGCTGCAGCAGTTCTCGGTGTTCGTGCTCGGGGTCACCCCGTACATCACCGCGAGCATCCTCGTACAGATCCTCACCGTGGTCGTCCCGTCGTTGGAGCGCCTCTCGAAGGAGGGGCAGCAGGGCCGCGGGCAGATCACGCAGTACACGCGCTACGCGACCATCGTGATCGCGCTTGCGCAGGCCACGATCATGGCGACCGCGCTCGAGAGCATGAAGACGGGGGCCGGTCACGACATCGTGATCAACCCTGGGTACGCGTTCCGGGCGATCACGGCGATCACGATGACGGCGGGTAGCTGCTTCGTGATGTGGCTTGGGGAGCAGATCTCCGAGCGAGGCATCGGCAACGGCTCGAGCCTCATCATCACTGCGGGCATCATGTCGCGGTTCCCAACCGGTGTTCGCTCGATCTACGACAAGGTGTCGTTGGGCGAGCTGTCGCTGCTGCAGTGCGTGCTGTTGATCGCCGTGATGCTCGTCGCGATCGGGCTCATCGTGTGGATTGAGCGCGCCCAGGTTCGGATCCCGATCCAATACGCCAAGCGCGTGTCGGGCCGGCGGGTGTACGCAGGGAACAACCACCTGCCGCTGAAGATCAACACCACGGGCGTCATCCCGCCGATCTTCGCGTCCTCGGTGCTCGCTTTCCCCGCGACGGCGGCCCAGCTGTTTCCTTACCCGGCGGTCCAGGCGTTTGCGCAGGCGATGAGCCCGGGTGCGTGGTTGTACAACTACGTGTACGTCGTCTTGATCGTGTTCTTCTCGTACTTCTACACGGCGTTGATGTTCAACCCGGTTGACGTCGCGGACAACTTGAAGAAGAGCCAGGCGTACATCCCGGGCATCCGCCCTGGGAAGCAGACCGCGGAGTACATCGACGCGCTGCTGAACAAGCTCACTGGCGCTGGTGCGCTCTACCTCGCAGGCGTGTGCATCCTGCCGACGCTGTTGATCGCGCAGTACGGCATTCCGTTCGCGTTCGGCGGAACCAGCCTCCTGATCGTCGTCGGCGTCAGCCTCGACACCGTCGCGCAGATTGAGGCCCAGCTCCTCACGCGTCACTACGACGGGCTGCAGGGGCCATCGGCAGGCGGCGCGCTCAAGGGCCGTCGCCAGCTCTTGGTCGGCGCGGCCGGCTCCGCAACCTAGGAAGGTACGATGAACGTGCTCCTCTTTGGCCCTCCGGGGTCCGGCAAGGGTACTCAGGCGAAGGATCTCGCCGAGCGGCTGGGGGTTCCCCACGTCGCGACGGGGGACATCTTTCGGAAGAACCTGCGCGAGGGCACGGAGCTCGGGACGCTGGCGAAGTCGTACATGGATCGCGGCGCGCTGGTCCCCGATTCTCTCACGTGCGACTTGGTGGCCGATCGCCTCCTGCAACCGGACGCCGCGGGAGGCGTGCTGTTCGACGGCTTTCCCCGGTCTGTGCCCCAGGCGGAGTGGCTCGTAAATTGGTTCGAGACCCACGGTCGGGTCATTGACGCCGTGGTGAGCCTCGCCGTGCCGGACGCCGCCATCGTGGAGCGCATCTCGGGTCGGCGGACGTGCACCAAGTGCGGGGCGACGTACCACGCGGTCCACAACCCACCCCCGGCGGCCGGGTGCAGCACGTGCGGGTCGACGGAGGTCGTGCAGCGCAAGGATGACTCCGAGGCTGTGGTGCAGTCCCGGTTGGACGTCTACGCGCGCGAGACGGCGCCCGTGCTGGGTGTGCTCCGCGGGGCGGCAACGGTGCACGACCTTGACGGCACTGGCGACATCTCCGTGGTCAAGGCTCGTATCTTCGCCGCGCTGGCTCTTTAAGCTCGTGGCGCGGTCCAGCAGGCAGAGCCACCGAGAGACTGCGCGGGCGCCGCTCGAGCATGTCGAGGCCTGTCTCGTGCAGGTCGCCGCGCTCGTCACTCAGGCTGAATTTCCGGGAGCTTCCGCATGATCGCGGTCCGTGAAGGCTGGGAGCTCGACGTGATGCGGTCCGCGGGGCGCAAGCTGGCCGAGGTGGTGGAGCGCGTCCGGGAGGCCATAGCCGTGGGGATCACCACGAAGGAGATCGATCAGCTCACCGAAGCCACGATCTTGGCGCTTGGGGCGAAGCCCGCCTTCAAGGGGTACAAGCCCGGGAAGGTTCCCTACCCAGCGTCGATCTGCATCTCCGTGAACGAGCAGGTCGTGCACGGCGTCCCGGGCAAGCGCCGAATCCGCGAGGGCGACCTGGTGAGCTTGGATTTCGGCCTCGTCTACGGCGGCTACTATGCGGACACCGCCGTGACGGTGTTGATGCCCCCGGGCGACCCCCTCGACCAGGCGTTGCTCGACGGCACGCAGGAGGCGCTCCGCATTGGCATCGCCGAGGCACGCAACGGGAAGCGGGTCGGAGACATCGGGTTTGCGGTGGAGTCGTACGTGACGGCGCTCGGCTTCGGCGTGGTGACCGACATGGTCGGCCACGGGATCGGCCGGCGCATGCACGAGGAGCCGAGCGTGCCGAACTACGGAAAAAAGAGCACAGGCGTTCCGCTCGTTCCTGGCATGGTGATCGCGATAGAACCGATGATTACGCGAGGCGGCGGCGCCATTCGGACGCTTGGCGACCACTGGACAGTGGTCACCAGCGATGGTAGCCGCTCGGCTCACTTCGAACACACTGTAGCGATCACCCCCAGGGGCCCCGAGATCCTGACAACGCTCGATCCCGTGCCCTTCCCCCAGCCCACCATCCGTTGAACCGGCGACAGCCGGCGAGGAGTTCATCATGAAAGTCAAGGCCTCAGTGAAGGTCATCTGTGACAAGTGCAGCGTCGTCCGACGCCGCGGCGTCGTCCGCATCATCTGCAGCAACGTGAAACACAAGCAGCGTCAGGGCTAGGAGACACACATGGCACGTATTGAAGGCGTAGACCTTCCCCGCAACAAGCGCATCGACATTGCGCTCGGCTACCTGTACGGCATCGGCCGCAAGAACGCGCTCGACGTTCTCGCGAAGGCCCAGGTGGATGGCAGCATCCGCACCCAGGACCTCGCAGACACCGACATCGCCCGCATCCGTGACGTGCTCCAGCGCGAGTACCGGGTCGAGGGTGAGCTCCGCAAGGAGGTCGCGATGAACATCAAGCGCCTGATCGACCTCGGCACCTACCGCGGCAGCCGGCACAAGCGCGGCCTCCCCGTGCGCGGGCAGCGCACCCACACCAACGCCCGGACCCGCAAGGGCCCCCGTCGCGCCGTCGCGAAGAAGAAGTAGGGAGACACCATGGCAACCGCATCCGCAGCCGACAAGAAGAAGAAGGGCCCGAAGCGCGTCAAGAAGAACGTGCCCCACGGCGTAGTGCACATCCAGAGCACGTTCAACAACACCATCGTCACCGTGACCGACGCGGCGGGCAACACCGTCTCCTGGTCCTCCGCTGGCGTGAAGGGCTTCAAGGGCTCGCGTAAGAGCACGCCCTTCGCAGCCCAGCTCGTGGCGGAGGACGCCGCGCGCAAGGCCGTTGAGCACGGCATGAAGACCGCCGGCGTCGTCATCAAGGGCCCGGGCTCCGGTCGGGAGAGCGCGCTCCGCGCGATCCAGAACGCCGGTCTCCGCGTCACGATGATCACGGACGTCACCCCGATCCCGCACAACGGCTGCCGCCCCCCCAAGCGCCGCCGCGTCTGATCGGTCCGCTGGCCGGGTTTTCCCGGCCAGCGCCCCGGCGGCATCACGTCCGCCGCCCCTTTCCGGGTCGCTTCGGCTCGGATTCTCTCGCGGGTCACCCGACCCAGCCCCTTTGGCCTAGCCAGCCTCCAAAGCTCTGCTTCGGAAGGGGTCTATTCGACCGGGCGTTCTTGCTTTCGTTGGCCACGCATCGCACGCAGCCCGTTTCGGAGACTTTCCATGAACGAGACCTACTACAGCAACTGGCGTTCTCTCCACAAGCCCCGCGGCCTCGAGATCGACGGCCACCCGACCAACACCTACGGCAAGTTCGTCGTCAAGCCGCTCGAGCGCGGCTTCGGCACGACCTTGGGCAACTCGCTTCGCCGCGTGCTGCTCTCCAGCCTCCAGGGCGCGGCCGTCACCAACGTCAAGATCGAGGGTGTGCTCCACGAGTTCACCTCCATCCCGGGCGTGATCGAGGACGTCACCGAGATCGTCCTGAACATCAAGGGCCTGCTCATCCAGACCGAGCGCACCGAGTCCTTCACCGGCACGGTGGACGTGGACGGCGTTCCCGGCCAGACCCGTATTGTCCGCGCGTCGGACATCCGATTCAGCGGCGCGGCGAAGCTCCTCAACCCCGACCACGTGATCTGCACGATCACCGGCCAGGGCCGCTTCATGGCGGAGCTCACGGTCGGCATGGGCAAGGGCTACGTGCCTGCGGACAAGACCAAGAACGCCGAGCGGCCCATCGGGACGATCCCCGTGGACGCGAGCCACTCGCCGATCCGGCGCGTGCGCTTCACCGTCACCAACGCCCGCGTTGGCAACCGCACCGACTACGACAAGCTCGCCCTCGAGATCTGGACCAACGGCAGCGTCAACCCCCGGGACGCGCTCGCCTTTGCGGCCAAGATCCTCAAGGAGCAGCTTCAGGTGTTCATCAACTTCCAGGAAGTCGATGAGCCCAACATGGGCAGCGAGTCCAGCGCCGAGGCGAGCTACTCCGAGGCGCTCTACAAGCGCGTGGACGAGCTCAACCTCTCCGTGCGCGCGGCGAACTGCCTGCAGAACGCCGGCATCGAGTACATCTGGCAGCTGGTCGAGAAGTCCGAGGCAGAGATGCTGAAGACCAAGAACTTCGGCCGCAAGTCGCTCAACGAGATCAAGGACCTCCTCACGGAGTACGGCCTCTCGCTGGGCATGAAGCTCACCAACTTCCCGAAGAACCGGGCCTAGGACACTACCATGCGTCACAAGAACGGCGGCAACAAGCTCAGCCTCGTCTCCAGCCACCGCAACGCCATGTTGAAGAACATGGTCACGTCGCTGCTGGAGCACGGCCGCATCCGCACCACCCAGGCCCGCGCGAAGGAGGCTCGTCGCCTCGCGGACAAGGTCATCACCCTGTCCAAGCGCGTCCCCAACGCGTCGCTCGCCGGCTTGGCCGACGAGGCGCTCAAGACCGCGCTCGCGCGTCGCGTCCACGCGATCCGCCTCGCGGGCCGCTGGGTTCACTCGAAGGACGTGCTCCACACGCTCTTCACCGAGTACAGCGACCGCTACGCCACCCGGCCGGGCGGCTACACCCGGATCCTCAAGCTCGACAAGCGCCCCGGCGACCAGGCCGACATGGTGCTGCTTGAGCTCGTGACCGAGGAGTGCGTGCCCAAGGTCAAGAACGTCGGCTAGTCCCCGTCGTTCGTCAGCGACCCCCGCCCAGCGTGAGCTTGGCGGGGGTTCTCTGTTTTGGGCTACCGGCGGTGGCCGATGAACAGCCCCCGGTCCTTCAACAGGCCGTCCGGCTCGAACCGCGTCGTGAACCCGGCCTCCTCGAACGCTTGCCGCATGGTCTCCCTGGGGCAGAGCCAGAGGCGATGGTGCTCTACAAAGTGCTCCACGGCGTGACCCTTCCGGGCGACGAGCCAGTGCATGTCCATCACCGAGTGCTCGCCGTCCTGCGCAGAGGTGTTCACCCGGGCGATGCGAAGGTCGGGCTTGTCGTGCAACGTCATGAACGGCCGGTCGTTCACCCAGTCGGCGGGCGCCAACCAGGGCTCGACGACGAGCGCTCCTCCGGGCCGGACCGCGGCGGCGAAGGCGAAGGCGGAGGCGGCCGCGCGGACTGCCGCCAGGTCAGGCAGGTAGCCGATGGACGAGAACAGGCAGAGCAGGGCGTCGACGGGCTCCCGGATCTTGAAGGACGTCATGTCGGCCGTGAACACCCGGCTTTGCGGGACCTTCGTGGCGGCGATCCCGACCATCCCGGCGTTCAGGTCGAAGCCGGCGACATCGTAGATGTGCTGCAGGTGGGCCAAGTGGCCGCCGGTGCCACACGCTGCCTCCAGCAGGCGGGAGCCGGGTCGGATGCCCAGCTGCCCGAGCAGCGCGGCGAGTCGCACCACCTCCGCGGGGTAGTCCTTGAAGCTGTAGATCGCGTCGTAGAGCTCGGGGCGCGTGGCGTAGATCGTGTCGTGCATCCCTCAAATCACCCCGCGTGCGGCTGGCGGTGACGACGCGGAGAGACTACCCCGCACGCTCGCAGGATCGCTCTTGTCCATTGGCCACGACATCGCCCTCCCCCACGAGCGGGTCCCCCACCCGGCAGTCTTCGCGATCCTCTACATCCCGTTCGGGGCGCTCTCGGGGTTCGTGACGGTCGCGTTGACCTTCATGGGCAGCGCGAGCGGCCTCTCGGTGTCGGACACGTCGTTGCTGGGCGCTGCGAACCTGCTCACCAGCTGGCTGAAGTGGACCTGGGCCCCGATGGTGGACGTCACCCTTTCGCCGAAGCGTTGGTACGTCTTCGCGACGATGGCCTCGGCGCTCGGGGTCTTTGCGATGGCTGCAGTGCCGCTGAGCCAGGCCACGTTGCCGCTGGTCTGCACGATCATCGCGTTGGCGAGCCTCATCAACTCGGTCGTTGGCATGTCGATCGAGGCGATCATGGCCATCACGACGACGCCGGAGGAGCAGGGGCGCGTCAGCGGGTGGTTCCAGGTCGGGAACCTTGGCGGGGGCGCGCTCGGCGGCTTCATCGGGCTGTTGCTGCTCACGCACCTGCCCGCCGCGTGGATGGCGGGGGCGGTGATGGCCGGGGCGTTCATGGCGTGCTGCGCGGCGCTGCAATTCGTGCCGGACGTGCGTGGCCACCGCTCCGAGTCGGGCGTCGCCGGGGCGACATGGCAAGTATGCGTAGAGGTCTGGGCCATGCTGAAGACGCGCCCGGGCTTCCTGTCGGCGCTGCTCTGCCTGCTGCCGATCGGCACGGGTGCGGCGCAGGGCGTGCTCGCGCAGGAGGACATCGCCGCGTACTGGGGGGCAGGGGCCGACGAGGTCGCGTTCACCCAGGGCCTCGCCGCGCTGCCCGTCATCATGCTCGGCTGCTTCACCTGCGGCTGGCTGTGCAAGCGCTTCCATCCGCGCACCGTCTACGCGGCCGTGGGCCTTGGGCTCGCCGCCGTCGCCATCGGCATGGCGCTCACGCCCGTCACTGGGACCATCGCCATTCCGGGGGGCGCGGTGTTCGGCATGCCGACCGTTGGCGTCGGCCAGGTGAGCTACCTCGTCTGGAGCTTGACCTACCAGTTTGGAGTGGGCGTGGCCTACGCGGGCTTCACCGCCGTCGTGCTGAGCGCCATCGGCGACGGCTCGGCAGCGACCAAGTACAGCTTCTTCGCGTCGCTCTCCAACTTCCCGATCTGGTGGCTCGGCCTGCTGCTTGGCCGAGTCGCAGACGTTCACCTCGGGCTCGGCACCCCGGCAACGGCCACCGACGGCGTGGTGGCCGCGAACGGGTTCGACGTGTGGCTGGCGGGCGTGCTCCCCACCCTACACCTGCCGCCGGGCGCCACGACCATGCTGTTCACCGAGGCGATCCTCGGGGTGCTCGGGGTCGCGCTGTTCGCGCTGGTCGTCCAGGCGCTGGGCAAGCAATCGCCGGCGCCGCAGGCCCCGGGCGGGTAGCCTCCCCGAGACCGAAAACCCCCGATCCCGGGTCAGGCCTCCCGCCGCCCACGGATTTGCGTTACCCTGCGACCCCGGAGTCACGCCTTGTCCATCACGCTGCGCAGCTACGTGTTTCTCGACAGCCTGCAACCGCAGCTCGCTGCGTTCACGGGCACCACTGCGAAGGGGTTCTTGCCCCTCGCCGGCCAGGCTTCGCTGTGGGTGGAGACCGCGCCCGGCATGATCATCAACCGGGTCACCGACGTGGCGCTGAAGGCCACGAGCGCGGTGCCCGCGGTGCAGGTCGTGGAGCGCGCGTTCGGCTTGCTCGAGCTCCACCACGACGAGAAGGGCGAGGTTCACGCTGCAGGCGATGCCGTCTGCAACTTCATCGGGGTGGCCGCGAAGGACGCGACGAAGCCGAAGGTGACGTCGAACCAGATCATTCGCGCCGTGGAGCCGTACCAGGCGCAGCTCATCAACCGGAATCGCTCCGGCATGATGCTGATCCCGGGACAGAGCCTGTTCATCCTCGAGACCGAGCCGGCCGCCTGGATCGTGCTCGCGGCGAACGAGGCCGAGAAGGCCGCGAATGTGAGCCTGGTAAACCTGCAGCCCTACGGTGCGTTTGGTCGCCTGTGGATGAGCGGGTCTGAAGCCGAGATCGACAGCGCGGCGGCGGCGGCGATCGCGGCCATCGAGGCGATCGGTCGTTAAGTCTGTTTCAACGTTCAACGATTAGGAGTCCAGAACTATGTCTGACGCACTGGGAATGATTGAGTGCAAGGGTTTCGTCGCGATGGTCCAGGCGAGCGACGCGATGGTGAAGGCCGCGCGCGTTGAGCTCGTTGGCTACGAGAAGACGGGCGGCGGCTACGTCACCGCCATCGTTCGTGGCGACGTCGCCGCCGTCAAGGCAGCTACCGAGGCGGGCGCTCGCGAGGCGCAGCGCGTTGGCGAGCTTGTCAGCGTCCACATCATCCCGCGCCCGCACGAGAACGTGGACATGGTCCTCCCGCTCGGCCGCAAGCCGGTCGCGAAGTAGCTCGGTTCGAGTCCCCAAGGAGGCCCCGTGAAGCTCGGAAAGGTCGTCGGCACCGTCGTTGCCTCGCGCAAGGACGAGAAGCTGGAGGGGCTGCGCCTGTACATGGTGCAGGACCTCTCGCTCGCGAGCTCCGGGAAGGACTGGAAGACGGCGTCGAAGGACGCCTTCGTGGTCGCCGTGGACTCGGTGGGCGCGGGGGTAGGGGAGACCGTGCTCTACGCGTCCGGGTCGTCCGCCCGGCAGACGCGGCAGACGGATGGACGCCCGGTGGACGCCGTGATCATGGCGATCGTCGACACGATCGACGTGTCGGGCGCGGTCGCGTACGACAAGTCGAAGGACGAGTAGCCGATGAGCGCCGATCGCGTGGACATCGAAGAGATCGTGCGCCGGGTGCTCGGCCAGGTGAGCACCCCGGAGTCCAAGGGCGCTGACATGCCGGCGAAGCCTCGCGGCGTGTTCAAGACCGTCAGCGATTGCGTGTCGGCGGCGCGGTCTGCGCAGGCCACGTTGGTGAGCCTCCCGCTCGAGAAGCGTCGGGAGATCATCGCGAACGTTCGCCGGCGGTGCGCGGAGGACGTCAAGAACCTCGCGCGCTTGGCGGTGGAGGAGACCGGCCTCGGCCGGGTCGACGACAAGATCAAGAAGAACCTGCTGGTCATCCACAAGACTCCCGGGCCGGAGATCCTCGAGCCGATCGCGTACACCGGGGATGACGGCCTCGCGCTCATCGAGCGCGCTCCGTACGGGGTGATCGCGGCCATCACGCCGTGCACCAACCCAACCGAGACCATCATCTGCAACGGCATCGGGATGGTGTCCGGCGGCAACACGGTGGTGTTCAACACCCACCCGTCAGCCCGGCGCGTCTCGGCCTACGTTATCGACCTCATCAACCGGGCGTCGATGGAAGTGGGCGGCCCGGAGAACCTGATGGTGTGCGTCGAGACGCCGACGATCGCGTCCGCGGACGAGCTCCTGCGGTACCCCGGCATCCGGTTGAACGTCGTGACGGGCGGGCCTGCGGTGGTCAAGGCCGCGCTCGCGGCGAGCAAGAAGGCCATCTGCGGCGGCCCTGGGAACCCTCCGGTGGTGGTTGACGAGACCGCCGACCTGGAGCAAGCCGCCCGCGGGATCATCGCCGGTGCGAGCTTCGACAACAACATCATCTGCTGCGACGAGAAAGAGGTATTTGCCGTGGACAAGATCCACGACAAGCTCGTCGAGACGATGGTCCGGGCGGGTGCTGTGCTGATCCGCAACCACCAGGTCACCCGGCTCGAGAAGCTCATCCTCACGGCAGACCGTGAGCACGTGAACTCCAAGTGGGTCGGCAAGTGCGCGCGCGAGTACCTAAAAGAGATCGACGTCCCCTTCCAGGCCGACCCGCGCCTGATCATCTGCGAAGTGCCGTTCGACCACCCGTTCGTCCAGCACGAGCTGCTGATGCCCGTGATGGGCGTCGTGCGCGTGCGTGACGTTCACGAGGGCATCGAGATGGCCGTGCGCGCCGAGCACGGCTTTGGGCACACGAGCTCGATGTACTCGAAGAACATCGACAACCTGCACCGCTTCGCCCGGGTCGCGAACACGAGCATCTTCGTGAAGAACGCGCCGAACTACGCCGGGCTGGGCTTCGGCGGCGAAGGCTACACCAGCTTCACGATCGCCTCGCCTACGGGCGAGGGGCTCACCACCGCGCGGAACTTCACCCGCGAGCGTCGTTGCACGCTCTCGGGTCACTTCCGCATCGTGTGACTACGCCCGTGTCCCCCTCGGCGAACCGGCCCGACGCCCTGGCCCTGCTCGAGCTCTGCTCGGTGGCGCGAGGATACCGTGCCCTCGACGCGCTCGTGAAGGAAGCGCCGGTGCGTGTGATCGAGGCCAACTTGGTCGAGCCCGGACGGTTCCTGATCCTCACCGGCGGCGGCGTCGCGGAGATCGAGGCGGCGCACCGCGTCGGCCTGCAGGTCGCGGGGGAGGACGTCGTCGACGCGCTGCTGATCCCGTTTGTGCACGGCTCGGTCTGGGACGGCCTCGCTGGGCTTGGCCCGGTCGGGGACGTAGACACCATCGGTATCGTCGAGGGCAGCAGCATCGCGGGGGTGCTCGACGCCTGCGACCGCGCGATGAAGGAGGCGGACGTCCAGCTCGCCGGGTTGCGCGTCGCCACGGCTCTCGGCGGGAAGGGCTTCTTCGTCGTTCATGGCACGCAGGACGCCGTCGAGGCCGCCATCGCGACCGGCGCGGGTGTCCTTGGCGCGCGCGACCGCCGGGTGCGCGAGGAGCTGGTCGCCCGGCCGCACCCGGACTTCTTGGCCTGGCTCCTTCGCCCCGCCCCGTTCTCGGTCGCCCTTGGAGGTCGCTAATGCAGTTCGCACGAGTCCTTGGCACAGTCGTCGCAACGGTCAAGCACGAGAGCCTGGTCGGCGTACGCTTGATGGCGATCCAGCCGGAAGACGAAGCTGGGAACGCGGACGGCGACGTCATCGTCGCAGCGGACCCCCTGCAGTCGGGCCCCGGCGACCTCGTGGAGTGGACGACCGGCCGCGAAGCCGCGTTGGCGCTGCCCGACACCTACAGCCCGGTCGATTGTGCCGTGGTGCGGATCGTGGACGCCGTCCACTCCGACCGGCGGCTGGTTGGAGGTCGCCCATGATCTTGGCCCGCGTCATCGGTACTTCTGTCGCCACCGTGAAGCACCCCTGCTTTGAGGGTCGCATCGTGCTCGTGCTCCAGCCCGTGGCGGCGGACGGCAAGACCGCGAAGGGCGCCGCGTTCCTCGGCGTGGACAGCGTCCAGGCCGGGCCCGGCGACCTGGTGCTCGCGGCCCGCGAGGGGAACACCGCTCGGCAGATCTTGGGGTCCGACACAGATCCGCTCCACAGCGTGATCCTCGGGGTTGTCGACGAGCTCGGGGGGAAGGCCGTATGAGCGCGACTGCCCGGGAGGTGCTCGCGCGAGAGATCGCTGCGCTCTGCGTACACCTCCATATGCGGGGTTGGGTCGCGAACCACGACGGCAACGTCTCTGCGCGGCTCGGGGAGCGCTTCCTCGCCAGCCCGACGGCCGTGTCGAAGGGGGACGTCCAGCCCGACATGCTCGTGGAGGTCGCGGCCGACGCCGACGGCTTTCGCGTGGTGGCCGGCGAACGCAAGGTGTTCAGCGAGTTCTCGCTGCACCTGGCCGCCTTCCGCGCTCGACCGGATGTCGCCTGGGTGTGCCACGCCCACCCCCCGCACGCGACCGCCTGGGCCGTCGCGGGCCGGACCTTCTGGGACGCCCCGTTCATGGCTGAGCCCGTGGTGTCGCTCGGGGCGGACATCCCGCTCGTCGATGGCTCGCAGCTGGCCGACGCGCTGGGCCGGTGCGACGCTGTGCTGCTGCGCAACCACGGCGTGATCACGGTCGGGGCGGACGCCGAGACGGCGAGGCTCCGGATGGAGCTGGTCGAGCACGTCGCCCGGATCGCGGCGCTCGCGGAGCCGCTCGGCGGTGCGCGGCCACTCCCGGCAGACGAGCTCAAGCGGCTGCTCGCCGCCCGTGCGAAAGCTGGGCTGGGTCCGGCCCCGGGGGCGGCGCGCTCCCCGAGCGTTGGTCCGAAGCCCGATGTCAGCTCGCTCGTCGCAGAGGCGCTGCGGCGGTTCTGATATGACGACTGGGCCGCCCTCGGCGGCGTGGGACTGGCTACATTGGGGCCGAACCCCAGGAGTCTCCCATGCCCAAAGGCACCCAGAAGGCCACGACCAACAACAAAGACAAGCTCTCCACTGCTGAGAAGCAGAAGAAGAAGGCCGAGAAGAAGGCCGCGAAGGGCAAGTAGCCTCCGCGCCGTCGGCTACGCGTCGCTGTGCTCGCGCATCGCGACGACCGTCGTGCCGAGCAGCACGAGGTCGCCGTAGGTGCCGAGCCGCGGCTCGGTCACGCGGGAGAGCCGCAGGGCGTGATCGAGGACGACCGTGGGCAGCGTCTCGTGGAGCGCGTTGATCGTGGCGTGCGTGCCCGAGATGTCAAGGCTGCACTGGCGGCGCCCGGTGAGGACCTTGTCGAGCGTGAAGCCGCGCTCGCGCGCTCGCGCTGCGCGGGGGCCCGCGCACCAGCGGATGTTCTCTTGGTTGTTGCGGTCCGGCAACAGGAGCCCGGGGTGTTGCGGCTCACGGCCGATCTCGACGCGCTGGCCGGCCGACATGGGCACCCGCACCTGCGTCTCGCCCACGAGGACCCCGGTGTAGCCTTCGTCCCCGTGCAAGTCGTGGAACACCAGGGTCGCACCGGGCGTGCGGATCTCGGTGCCCTCGACGAGCGTGAACGTGCCGTTCACCTGGGCTGCAAGCCCGTTCACCTGCACCCCGGGCGTCAGCACCGTGACGGTGACCCCGTGCGCGGAGACGTCCGCGCGCAGCACCGCCCTGTCAGTGCGGTTCAGCCAGCGCCCGTCCGGCAACAGCTCGTAGCTGTACCCGGCGACGACCTCCGCGATGGGCACGGCCGGCAACGCGATCCCCGCGATCACGAGGTCCATACACGCGTCGGACTGGCTGTCGAGGATGATGGTGTCCGTGCCCGCCGACCGGTTGCTCTGCTTCTGGTGCGCCGAGACGGACGCCCGGAACGCGGCGGGCGTGCCGATCAGCAACCCCCGCCCCGAACGCGCCCACTCGATTCGATCCGCAGGGCTGATGTTGAAGGTCGACAGCCACAGCCGGGACGGGTCGACGACGGGCAACCGGTCGACGGCGTCGCTCAAGAACGGCGACCCCGGCCGGAACCCCTCGAGGATCAAGTGCCCGTTCGGCGCGACCTGGGGCATCGGCTCACCGGCGTTCCAGATCGTGAGCGACTTCTGCTTGATCGCGCCGATCAACACGTCGGGGAGCGTGCAGGCATACTGCGGCACGGCGCGGAAGATCTCCGTCTCGCCGGGGATCCCCTTCAGCACGTGCCGGCCCGTCGACTCCCAGGGGATCTCCGCCTGGTTCATACAGTGCATCGTGCCGGCCGAGAACCAGACCTCGCCCGCGCCGGTGCGCGCGTTGATGCGCGCGGACAGGTTCACGGGCTCGCCGAAGGCGTCGTTCTCGGCCTCTTCCACGTCGCCCGTCGCGATGCTCGCGCGGAAGACGACGCCAGAGGGGCCGCCCGGCGCGTGCGCCTCCACGAGGTCGAGCGAGGCGCGCACGGCGTCCGTCGCCGTCTCAAACAGCGCCATGAAGCTGTCCCCGATGTTCTTCACCACGCGGCCGCCGCGACCGGTGAGCACAGGCTCCACGTACTTCTGGTGCTGGGACAAGATGTTTCGCAGGCCTTCGCGATCCGCGCTGGCCACGGACTTGGTGTAGTCCGCCATGTCGGTGAAGACGACACTGCGCGTTCGGCTACGGGTTTGCACGGGCTCTCCTGCGACGCCTCATCTATCTCGCCGCCGCAGGCACGGCGAATTCTGATCGGCGTCGGACCGCGTTCGGCGCGAGGTTCTTTGGTTGTCCATCGGCCGCCATCCGTCTCCTGGTACTGCGCTTCACACCCCCGCGCGGCCGGGCTCCGGTATGATCTCGGAGATGAGCCCCGCCTCCCTCCTTGCCAGCGCGTTTCGCGTCGTCCGCACCCCCCAGATTCTGCTGATGGTCGCGAAGGTCTACATCCCGGTGCTCTTCCCGCTCACGTTCCTCATCGCGCTCACGTCCCTCCGGATCGACGTCGCGCTCAACCACCCGGCCTTCTTGCCCTCCCCGCTGAACTATGTCCTGGGCGCTGTCTCGCTCCTCGCGGGCCTCGGCATCGTCGGCGTCAGCTACGCTGAGCTCGTGTTCGTCGGCGCCGGCAGCCCCAGCCCCACGGCCGGGCGCACCATGCGCCTCGTCCGCAGCGGCATCTACGCGTACAGCCGCAACCCGTCGGTCATCGGCAAGCTGCTCGGCGTCTTGGCCGTCGGCCTCGCCTTGAACTCCTTCGCCTTCTGTTGCATCCTCGTCCCGCTGCTGCTCACCGGCTCGCTCGTCGAGAAGGTGTGGCGCCAGGAGCCCGTGCTCGTCGAGATCTTCGGCGAAGAGTACGAGCGCTACCGGGCTGAAGTCCCGCTTTTCTTCCCTTGGACCTTCTTTCTTCCTCGCAAGCAGCCCCGGAGCTAGCCCCATGGACATCACCCTCATCAATCCGCCCGAGCAGCTCCGCGTGTGGGCCGGCATCCCGAAGGCGATGGCCTACGGCGTGTACTGCTTCCCCCCCCTCGGCCTGATGTACATCCAGGCCGCGATCGAGAAGCGGTCGGGCTTCAAGGCGGAGATCTTCGACCCCGTCGTCGATGACCTGGACTACCCGGACTTCGAGGCCCAGCTCAAGCGCTACCCGCTCGACCTCGTGGGCATCTCCACCTACACCCACTCGCTGCCGGACGTGCAGATGACGGTGAACACGGTGCGGAAGCTGAACCCGAACGCGAAGATCGTGCTCGGTGGTCCCCACTGTTCGATGTTCCCGGACTACGCGGCGGGGCTGAAGGGCGTCGACGCGATCACTACGGGCGACGGCGAAGACGCGTTCCTCGACATGGTGCAGGCGCAAGACGCCGGCAAGGACTTCGACGGCATCGAGGGGGTGTGGTTCCGGAAGGACGGCCAGCTCGTCAAGAACAAGGACCGCAAGTCCACGAAGTCGTTGGACGCCTACCCGTGGCCCGACCGCGCGCGCACACGCTACCGGGACTACTACCTGCCGGGCTGCAAGCAGCCGCTGAACACCACGGCCATCACGTCCCGCGGCTGCCCGCACTCCTGCCCGTTCTGCCTCACCTACAAGAAGCAGTACCGGATGCGCGACATCGAGAACATCCTCGACGAGATGGAGCACTGCGTCTCGCTCGGCATCACCGAGACCCACTTCATCGACGACCTGTTCACGCCGAACAGCCAGTGGGTACTCAAGTTCTGCGACGCGATCGAGCGCCGCGGGGTGAAGTTCAACTGGGGCTACAAGACCACCATCGCTGGGACCACGCGTGAGCAGATCCGGCGGTGCCGGGAGACGGGCTGCACGAAGATCCACTTCGGGGTGGAGTCCGCGAACAACGAGGGCCTCGACAAGTGGGGCAAGCACTGCGACACGGACGACGTGCACCGCGTGTTCAAGTGGTGCCGCGAGGAGGGTGTGCGCTCCGTGGCGTACATCATGCTCGGCGGGCCGCACGAGCCGACGATGGAGGAGGCTGTCCACAACGTCGACGAGATGATCAAGCTCGACGCCGACTACGCCGTGTTCGCCGTGTTCTCGCCCTACCCGGGGACCGAGAGCTTCGAGGAGGGCGCCAAGAAGGGGCTCTACCCGGCCGATTGCTGGGACCGGCTGATGAAGGACCCGTTGTGCGGCGTCGAGGTGCCCGCGTGCTGGGAGGAGCACCTGACCAAGGTGCAGATCCTCGAGCTGCTGAAGATCGCGCACCGCAAGTTCTACGCGCGGCCCCGGTTCATCGCTCGCGCGGTCACGCAGCTGGCCACCGCGGCCGAGTTCAAGCGGCTCACCCAGGGCGCGTTGTCGATCCTGAAGCTCGAGCTGCTCAACGCGCAGAGCCGCACAGCGCCCGTGTAGCGAGATGCTCCACGTCGTCGCCGCCGCGATCGTCCGGGACGGGCGGGTGCTGGCGGCTCAGCGGCCACTGGAGAAGCGAGAGGGCGGGCTGTGGGAGCTCCCGGGCGGGAAGGTCGAGCCGGGGGAGACCGAGCAAGCCGCGCTGGAGCGGGAGCTCCTCGAGGAGCTCAGCCTCGAGGTCGTCGCGATAGAGCGCCTCGGCGAGGTCGCGTGGAACGGCTTGCGGCTGTGCTGTTGGCGTTGCGGGGTGGTGAGGGGGGAGCCTGTCCTAAGCGAGCACCTGGCGCTGCGGTGGCTGTTGCCGATCGAGCTGGGGGCCGTGGCGTGGGCCCCGGCGGACGTACCGCTGCTGCGGCTGATCTTCGACTGATCGGGGCGCTGCAGCTACCGGCGACCTGGGGTAGCCGCCCGCGCTGCGACGAACGGCAGCCCCACGGCGGACACGAGCAGGATCCCCATGCCAACGGCCGCGTGACGCTCCGGGACCTGGCCCAGGAACACGGCGCCCAGCACGGTCGAGAAGAGCGGCCCGGCCGCTCCCGCAGCGGCAACGGGCCCGGCCCGCCCGATGCGGTACGCCTCGGTCATGACGAGCTGTGCGACCGTGGCCGAGAGCCCGGCGCCCACCATCAGGCCCAGCGTGACCGGGTCGCGGGGCAAGGCCTCCTGCCGCAGGATGCAGCCGATGGTGGTCCCCAGCGCGGCGACCAGCGTGAAGTAGAAGACGATGGTGATGGGCTTGTTCGTCGCGCCCGCCCGCCGGACGGACAGGTACGCCCCGGCGGACGTGAGGCCGCTGAACAGGCCCACGGCGCGCCCGAAGGCGTCGCCCGGCGCGGCCCCAGCGGCAGGCGCGGCCAAGAGGCTCACGCCGACGAGCGAGCAGCCCACCGCCAGCCACACGAGCGCGCCCGTTGGCTCGCCGAGGACGAGCGGCGCGAAGATGGCGACCCACACCGCGCTGGTCTGGTTGAGGAACGCGGCTTCCCCGACACCGACGTGCGCCAGGGCGGTGAAGTACGAGACCAAGGAGACGCCGCCGAGCACCCCGCGGATCCAGAGCGCCCGCCGGCCGTCGCCAAGCAAGAGCCGGCTGTCGCCCCGCGCGAGCACCACCAGCGCCACGAGGTTCACCCCGGAGCGGATCGCGCTCATCATCAGCGTAGAGAGCCCGGGCTCGCGCTGGTGCGCCGCGCCGACGAAGGTCGCCATGGTCGCGAACAGGAGCGAGCACGCGATCATCAGGCCGACGCCCCGCGCCGCGGTGGTGGCGTCTGGGGTCGACGGCTCCGCGCTCGGCATGGGCGCGCCGGGTAGCTCGCGCCCGCGCGGGCGTCGCGCGATCTGGCCTACGAAACTCATACTCGGGGCCTTGGAAAGTTGACGAGGTTCATGCTGGACATGGCGAGATGCTCGCGCGGCCGTGACGGGTTCCGGGCTCTCGCGGTCGCCGAATTGACCCCGCGCTAGATAGACTCCTCCCTCACGAACAGGATCGCCTCTGAATGGCTAGCGGTTTCCGCTCCCGACCGTCGACGTTCTCCCCGGGGATGAACCTCTCCGACTACTACAAGGTCGAGGCGTTGATCCGCCTGGCCGAAGGTCGGATGTTTTACCTGGTGAACGACAATCGACCGGACCGTCGAACGCGCCGCTGCTGGGAGTGCGGCTTTGAGGAGAACCCGGCGGTGCAGCTGAACTGTGGCGAGTGCGGGGCTTCCCTGGCGACCCGTCGGTTCCTGCTCTCTACGCGGTGGGAGCGCGATCGCTTCGACCCCTACCTGCAGTTCTTCCAGAAGCAGCTCCAGCACCCGGCGCTGCTGTCGCCGTGCGACGTGTTCCCACACCCTGAGGAGAACCCGTCGCTGATGTGCTCGGTGGTGCCATTCGCCAACGAGGCGCTGATGCTCGACGAAGCCGCGCCGTTGCCGATCGAGCGCGTGGTCGCGTTCGCGCAGCGGGCCGCTGGTATCGTCGGCATGCTCGCGTTCAACGGTGTTCGCCTCGCGTGGCTGCACCGGTCCAATTTCGTCATCCGGCCGGGCGGCGAGTTCGTGCTGTTCGACCCCGAGGTGGCCGCCGTCGAGAATCGGCCGCTGACCCCCGAGGAGTACGGGCCCACGATGCGGGAGCTCGGCGAGATCCTGCGCCGCTACACACCGCTCGAGGAGCGGGCGTGGCAGTCGCTCTTCCTGAGCCTCGAGAACGGCGAGTTCAACTCCGCGGCCGACTTCGGCCAGGCCCTGCAGCAAGAAGCCCACCGCCACAAGCGCCAGCGCCTGACGCGCCACGCCGGGATGACCGACGTTGGCCTGCTGCGCTCGCTCAACGAGGACAATTGGGGGTGGTCGCGGCTCACCGAAGGCGTCGAGATCTTCGTGGTCGCAGACGGCATGGGCGGTCACGACTCGGGGGAGGTCGCCTCGCAGATGGCGGTGGACACGCTGGTCAGCGTCGCGCGCGACCGCATCGACGTCACGCCCCGGCCGTCGGTCTCCGTGATCGAGAACATCCTGGACGAGGCCTTCCAGGAGGCCAACAACACCATCAAGGGCAACGCTGAGGCCCGCGGCAACGACATGGGCACCACGCTCGTCACCTGCATGGTGGTGGACGACCAGGTGGCGCTCTGTGCGAACGTCGGCGACTCCCGGGGCTACCTGGTGCGCAACGGCACCCTGCACCAGATCACGCGGGACCACTCGCTGGTGGCGCGCATGGTCGAGCAGAACCGCATCACGGCCGAGGAGGCGCGGAACCACCCGCACTCCAACATCTTGCTCCGCACGGTCGGCACCGAGCGGAACGTGGACATCGACATCTTCCAGGTCGAGCTCGAGGAGGGCGACCGGATCGTCCTTTGCTCCGACGGCTTGTGGGGCGAGGTCGAGGACTCGGAGATCGAGCAGATCTGCACCCAGTCGGACGACAACCGCGCGATCAGCCGGCAGCTCGTGCGGGCGGCGCAGATGGGTGGCGGCAAGGACAACATCACCGTGCTGGTGATCAACGTGCCGGGTGTCGGAGTGGCGTCGCAGGCGCCAGAGCGCAGCGCGGCGGGGCTCACCAGCTCGGGCTGATACCGGATCCGTCCCTCGATCGCGAGACGGACACTCGCCCGCTCCCGGCCTTACAGCACCCGCTCTCCGGCCTTCCAGACCTGCTCCGCGCGCGTCCCGCCGAGGTGCTGCACGAGCACTTCCACCGACGGCGGCTCGCCGACCGGCGCGGGGAACAGCGCGATGTCCGCCGCGGACCCGGCGCCAAGCCACCCGAGGTCTGGCCGCCCGAGCGCGCGGGCGGCGTTCCGCGTGATCCCCGCGAGCGCCTCCTCGACGGTGAGCCCCATCGTCAAGCACGCCAGCGTCGCCGCGGTCCACAAGTTGTTCACCGGGGACGACCCCGGGTTGAAGTCGGTCGCGATCGCCATCGGCACGCACGCAGCCCGCAAGGCCTTCACCGGCGGCGGGGTGTCCCGCAGGTACAGCATCGCTCCCGGGAGCAGCACCGCGACCGTCCCAGCAGCGGCCATCGCGTCGATCCCGTCGGCGTCGATGCGCTCCAGGTGGTCGGCGGACAGCGCCCCGAGCCGGGCGGCCAGGGCAGCAGCGCCGGTCCACGCGACCTGCTCGGCGTGCACGTGCAGCGCGAGCCCCAGCCCCGAGGCGCGCCTCAAGATGGCCTCGGTCTCGGCCAGCGTGAACGCCCCGTCGTCGCAGTACACGTCCGCCGCACACGCGAGCCCCGCGAGCTGCGGGAGGTTCACGTCGAGCAGCTCGCGCATGTACTCGTCACGGTCCCGTCCGCGCGGCAGCACGTGCGCCAAGAACGTGGGCATCACCTCGACAGGTCCCGAGGCCGCCCGCGCGGCCTCGAGCATCCGCCGCTCGGTGCGCAGGTCGAGCCCGTACCCGCTCTTGACCTCCACGGTGGTGACCCCGTGCGCGAGCATCTCCTCGAGCCGGGCGCCGGTCAGGAACGCCAGCTCGTCGGTCGTCGCCATCCGGGTGGCCTGCACGGTCGTGTGAATGCCGCCCCCGCCCTCCAAGATCGTGGTGTAGCTCGTCCCCCCCAGGCGCTTGACGAAGTCCGCTACCCGGGTGCCCGCGAAGGTCGTGTGGGTGTGGCAGTCCACGAGCCCGGGCATCGCGATCAGCCCGTCGCAGTCGACGTTCTCGCAGTCGTCCTCCCCTCCGTCGGTGTCGTCCCCGGTCTCGATCTCCACCACGCGGCCCCCGCGCAGGACCACCGACACGTCGCGGTGCACCCGCGCGCCGTCCCAGAGCCGCGCGATGCCGCGCAGCCGTGTGCTCTTCTCGCGCGGCTGCCTGTGCCTATGCTTTGGCTCTGGAGTGCTCATGAACGCTGACGTATCCATCCTGTACTGCACGAGTTGAGGCTACCTCCCGCGCGCCACCCGGGTGGTGGACGTGCTGCGGGAGGAGCTGGGGGTCGAGGCGCGGCTGGTGAAGGGCCACGGGGGCGTGTTCGAGGTCCGCGTCGGCGACGCGCTGGTCGCGAAGAAGACGTTCGACGGGTTCCCGACGGAGGACGAGATCGTGCGGGCCGTAGCCGGCGCAGTCGGCGGCTAGAACTCTGGGAGGTAGAACCTGCCGCCCACCACGATGTCGAACGTGGCTTGCACGCGCGGGTAGATCCCGAGCCCCGGTGCCCCCTCGAGGAAGGCCTCCAGGGGCACACCCTCGTGGTAGAACGCCATGCCGAGCGGGACTCGGAGAGCGGCTACGGGCGGCGAGTAGGCGCTGTGGGGCGGGCCGAGCCGGAACCGCGGACCCAGGCCGACGTAGATCGGGAACGAGAAGTCCTCGATCTCGGGCGAGTGCAGCGTAGCGAGGGTGTAGATGACGTCGGCGCCGAGCGCGAACGTGCCTGTGCTCGCGTCCCAGCCGACCGTGCCGGCGGCCGAGAAGCCCTCGAGCTTCGGCTTGAACGACAGGGAGAGGCCGGTGGGCAAGCCCAGCATCGCGCCGACGCCGATCCCTGCGGGATCGCGCGCCAGCGTGTGCTTCACGACGGGCTCAGGGGTGGCGGCCAGCGCGAACGAGGAGAGTGCGAGGAGCGAGATCACCCGGGGTTCGTAACGTGGAACGCGGCAGACCACGACCCGGTCACTCGTCGGCCGGGAGGGCCGCCGGTCGGGGCGCCCTAGCGCCCCGACCAGCCAACTACGTGTCGTCCTCGCCGTCGCAGTTGGAGTCCACCGCGTCGCCGGGGGTCTCGTCGGCGTCGGGGTGCACCGCCGGGTCGTCGTCGTTGCAGTCGTCGCCGCCCTGGTCCTCGGAGACGTAGCCGTCTTCGTCTGCGTCCCCACCGCCCATGTCCACGGTGTCGTCCATCGGCGCGACTCCGTACTTGGCTACGCCGACGAAGCACGCGTTGAGCGCGACGAGCGAGAGGCCGAGCGCCACGGAGCTGGCGCTGGGCAAGCGCATGCCAGGGGCGGCGTGGGCGAGCCGCGCGTCACAGAACGGGCAAGAGACATCGGCGCTGCGGACGTACTGGCCACACGAACTACAGACTGGGAGCATGGGTACACCTCGGCGCAGAGTATACACCAGCCAGGGCCCTGGACGAGTGGCGACGGCTCGTGCACGAGACCCAGTGGGCTCAACCAGCTCGGCGCGCCTCAGCGCCCCGACCCAGCCAACTACGTGTCGTCTTCCCCGTCGCAGTTCGAGTCCACGCCGTCCCCGGGGGTCTCATCGGCGTCGGGGTTCACCGTCTCATCAGTGTCGTCGCAGTCGTCGCCGCCGGCGCTGTCCGCGACGAACCCGTCGCCGTCGCCGTCGGTCGTGCTGGTGTCCCCGATCGGCGCGGTGACGACGGAACCGTACAGCGCCTGCGAGGTGCTGCACCCCGTCAGCGCGAGCCCGAGCAGCACAAACGCGGCTCCGCGGGCGGTCGGGGCGGCGTCACGTCCGCAAGAGGGGCAGGGCCCGGCGCGCTTGTGGGCGCCGCAAGAGCAGCAGGTCAACATCAGGGATCTCCGGTCAGGTGTCGTCTTCGCCGTCGCAGTTCGAGTCTACGCCGTCCCCGGCGGTCTCGACGGCGTCGGGGTTCACGTTGGGATCGGTGTCGTCGCAGTCGTTGCCGCCCGTGTTGGCGTCCACGAATCCGTCGTCGTCTTCGTCCACCATGGCGCTCGTGTCGTCCGAGCCCGTCTCACAGCAGTCGGGCTTGACGGCGATGCCGTACATCGAGACCGCGCAGCCGGTCATCGGGCCGAGCGCCAACCCGAGCAACACCACCGCCCGCCGGGCCGCGCCCGCGGCTGTCCGCGCGGTGATCGCCTCGCCGCAGCCAGGGCACGCGCCCTCCCTACCAAGCACACCGCAGTTCGAACACGTGAGCATTGAGACCTCGCGGCCCATTCTACGCGCGTCTCCGGCCGCCTGTGACGACGGCGTGCAAAAGCGACGCCATCCCCGAGGAGAACGCACCCCGAGCCCGCCAAGCTGCGTCGCCCCGGCATGCGCCTTGCTATTCACCGCCGGATGAAGCGCCTCCTCAAGCGGTTGACCGTCCTCCTCGTCCTCCTCGTGGTCATCGGCGGGGGAGTCGGCGCCGCGGCGTACAAGGCCTACGTCGTGGACGACCCGGGGCCCGGCTTCACGCGCGCCGAGATCCTCGCGGTGATCGCCCAGGAGTCGCCCGTCACCTACCGAGATGGGAAGACCCCGCTGGGCGTGTTCTTCGATTCTGAACACCGCAGCTACGTTTCGTATACGGACCTGCCCCAGGACTGGGTCCACGCGATCGTCGCGGCCGAGGACGGCAACTTCTTCGCGCACCCGGGGTTCGACCCGAAGCACATCGCGCGCGCGGCTTGGCAGAACCTGGCGGCGGGCCACGTCGTGGCGGGCGGGAGTACGCTGTCTCAACAGACGGCGAAGAACCTATTCTATCGGCCGGACCGGTCGTGGAAGGCCAAGCTTGCGGAGGCCACCAACACGCTGCGGTTGGAGGCCCACTTCTCGAAGGAGGACATCCTCGAGTTCTACGCGAACCAGTTCCACGTGAGCGCGAACGGGCGTGGGATCGGGATCGCCGCGCGGTACTTCTTCGACAAGTCGCCGAAGGAGCTCTCCACCAAGGAGTGCGCGTTCATCGCCGGCTTGGTGAAGGCGCCGAGCCGGTACAACCCCTTCGTCGGGGAGAGCGAGGACCGGCGGGCCAAGGCGGCGGCCGCGGCCGAAGAGCGGACCTCCTACGTGCTGCGTCGCATGTTCGAAGAGGGCTACATCGACGAGCGGACGCTGTCCCAGCTCGCGAAGGAGCCGCTCGTGTTCCGGCACGGCACCTTCCAGTACGACCGCTCCGTCGTGCTCGACGAAGTGCAGCGGCAGCTGGACTCCCAGGCGTTCGTCGACTTGTTCCAGCGGCTGGGGATCGACAACCCGAGCACCGCCGGGATCCGCATCACCACGACGTTGGACGCGAGCACCCAGCGCGAAGCGGTGTATGGGCTGTGGCACCACCTCACCGAGCTCGGGCCCAAGCTCGAGCGGAAGGTGCCCGCGGACATTCGCCTGCCGGAGCGCACGCAGATGCTGATCGAGCCGGGCGTCCCGCTCGAGCGCCACGGGTTCTACACCGCGCGCGTCACGGCGACAGGGGACCAGGGGCTCACCCTCGACGTCGGGAGCCGGCCATGTTCGGTCGACAAGGAAGGCCTGGAGCGGATCGCAGCGGTGCTCGGGGCGAAGGCCGCGGACGTGCCGCTGGCGTTGCCCGTGGGGACCTTCGTGCTGACGAGCGTTCGCAAGCTGGCCGAGGCGGCGGACACCGCGGCGGCGGGGCCGCAGTGCGATCTGGAGATCCGCCCGGCGTTGCAGGGCGCGGTGATCGTGCTGGAGGACGGCAACGTGCGCGCGATGGTCGGCGGGAACGACAACCGCAACTTCAACCGGGCGATGGCGGCCGAGCGCCAGTTCGGGAGCACGTGGAAGCCGATCCTGTACATGGCGGCCATGGAGCTCGGGTGGGTCGCGACCGACACGCTGGACAACCGGCGGAACGTGTTCCCGTTCCGGGACGTCTGGTACTACCCGCACGCCGACCACGCGTCGGACCCCTACTTGCCGCTCACCCTCGTCGGCGCGCGCAGCGAGAACCTCGCGAGCATCTGGCTGCTGCACCACCTGACCGACCGGCTCAACCCTGAGCAGTTCCGCCAGCTGGCCGACGCCGTCGGCTTCGGCAACGCCGAGGGCATCGCGCGGGCGCGGGACGTCGAGGCCGTGCGCTCGTCCCCGGACCGGTTCCCCGAGTACGCGTTCCAGCTGGCCCGGGAGGACGTGCTCTCCGGGCTCGCGTTCGGTGCGCACCCCGAGGATGCGCTGGCCCTGCGGTCGCTGCAGTACGGGCGTGGGTTCGCGGCCGAGCGCGCACGGGTGCTGGCCACCGCGGCGTCGTCGGAGCGAACGGAGCGACTCGCGGCGCTCGGCGCGAACTTGCTCGCGCTCGAGGAGCTCGCCAGCCGGTGTGCGACGGGCGACCAGCTGTACCAGGAGCCAGTCGTGGGCACGCTCGCGTGTGGCGCGCCGCCTGCCGGCTACGAGCCGGTGACGGGGCAAGGCGCGGCGACGCTGCCAGGGCTCACGGGCGACCTGCTCGTCGACGGGCGGATCCACTTGTCCACCCTCCAGGAGGTGCGCCGGGTGCTCGACACGCGCGTCGCCGAGCTCGCCGACAAGGACCCGTGGTCGATGGAGGTGCTCGCGCTGAACCCGGACTTCCGCATCCTCGTCGGCATCCGCTACGTCGCGAAGCTGGCCGAGGCGTTTGGGGTCAGGAGCGAGCTGCCGACGGTGATGTCGCTCCCGCTTGGCGCGGCGGACATCACGCTGCTCGACGCCGCGAGCATGTACCAGGGCATGCTGAAGGGCGAGCGCTACACCTTCCCGGGCGAGGGGTTCGAGGACGGGGCGGTAGCCGGGCTGCGGCAGAACTTCGCCGTAGAGCCGACGGACGTCGGGCTCATCGCAGAGATCCGCGACTCCGCGGGCAACGTGCTCTACCGCGCGAACCCGCAGGCGACGGCGGTAGCGGACGCCGTCTCGGGTGAGCTCACGGGGGACATCCTGCGGAACGTCGTGAAGCTCGGCACCGGGCGCCGGGCGTACGACGCGGTGAAGGCGGGGGCCGCCCCCGTCGTAGCCGTCGGCAAGACCGGCACCACCAACGAGTACAAGAACGTCGCGTTCGTGGGCATGGTGCCCCGGGCCGGCAGCGGGGGCCGGTGGGGCGAGGGCTACACCATCGCCGCGTACGTTGGCTACGACGACAACCACGCGATGAAGCGCGGGAGCTTCAAGGTCCAGGGCGCGTCCGGCGCGCTCCCCGTGTGGATCGCCACCGCGCGCGGGATGGCCGAGGCGGGGCTGCTGGAGGCGTTCGCCGAGTACACCCCGAGCAGCGGCTTGGTGCGAGTCCCCGTTCCCCCGGCGACGGGCATGGATGCGCTGCCCGACGCGCTCGTACCCGAGTCCGGCCAGCGCCGGTTCGCGCTGCTCGCGCAGCCGGCGACGTTGGCGGCAGCCCCCGTGGAGGTGGCCCCGACGCCCGCAGCGCCAGGGCCCTCGACGGAGCCGAGCCCCGTGCCCCAGGACTTGGCCGCGCCCGAGCCCAGCATCTGGGACGGGCTGTAGGCCAACGGGTCTCACCGGCGGTCAGCCCGCGACCAGGCGCTACGGCATGCCGGCCAGGTCAGGCATGTTCTTCTTCAGCTGGCTCGCCAGGTCCTTGCGGGAGAGCTTGGTCCAGTCGTGGTGGATCGACGCGACCACGCGGCCCGCGGCCCCGTGTGAGAGCTCGGCGCGGAAGTCACCGAGGAACCGCGGGGGCGCTACGACCACCAGGCGGTCGAAGCGGTGCTGGAGGTTCGCCTCGTTGATGGTCTGCGCGACGGAGCCGAGCGGCCGCGTTGCGTCGCACACCCGGCTGGGCGACTTCACCCACCGGGCGGCGTGCGGTCAGAAGTCGGCGGCGACCCGCACGCCCACGGCGTTCGCCGACCCCGAGTACGTGCCGTCCGCGTTGGACGTGTACGGGTACGACGGGCTGAACCGCGCGTTCCCGTCTTGCAGGTTCCACGCGCTGTCCGTGACCACGCGCGTGGCCAGGAAGTAGTGGCTGTACGAGACCCCGAGGGTGAGCGCCTTCCCGATCCGGTAGCGCGCCGCGGCGGTCACCCCGACGCTCTCGAAGTCCAGGTTCACCGGGTTCACCGAGTACGACGGGGTCGCGTACTGGTTGTAGCCCACGCGCGCGCCGAGCCAGAGCGGGTCGAGCACCTGGAACCCGGCGTTGGCCGAGAACGCCGCGGCGTTCCAGAGCCGGCTCGGGTTGTACTGGTCCTTCGCGATGTCCAGCGTCGAGCCGTCCGCCGTCCCGATGGCGTCGCCGCTCGTGTTGGTGACCTGGATGTGCACGTCGCCATCGGCCGTGCCGCAGCAGACGTTCCAGAGCTCCTCGTCCCAGCCGACGCCGATCCGCACCTTCTCGGAGAGCTGGGACGCGACGTAGACCCGCACCACGGGCGCGAGGTGCAGGGTGAAGTCGGCCTTTGCGGGGATGGTGGCGGCCTCCGAGCTCGTCGAGAGCGCCGCCGGGACGTCCACGGTCGCGTCGCCCGCCGCGTGGAACTTCCCGCCGCTGGTGAACGAGATGCCGACCTGCGCCTGCTTGATGCGATCGATGAAGATGCCGGCGTTGAAGCCGAAGTGCCCGCCGTTGGCCTTCGCGTTCAACAGCACGTCGTACGCGTAAGGGTTGGCCGGCGGCGTGGTGCCAAGCTCGTCGGGGGCGATGCCCTCGGTGCCGAGCGGATCGGCGGCCTGGAGGGCCTCGATGTGGTCGATCACGTAGGACCCACCGACGCCGACGTGGAGCCCGTCAATCGGCGTGACCGAGACCGCGGGCGTGACCGCCAACGTGAGGATCGTGACGCTGACGCCGTGGTAGCGCCCGCTCGCGGTCAGGTCCGGCGAGCCGTCCTCGGTGAGGTACTTGCCGCCGCCGACGAAGGGGTCGTAGACGCCGAGCCCGAACGTGAGCCGCTTGGGGATCACCGTCCAGGTCGCCCCGAGCAGGCCGACGGGGACCGCCACGTTGGCGTTCAGTACGTCGTATGGATCGCCCGTGTTGGGGTCGATGCCGCCGTTGCGCGTAGCGGTGGCGGACACGTTGATGAGGGCGACCTGGCCGTCCAGGAGCAGGTGAAACCCCTCGGTCGCGCCGATCGCAGCGGGGTTGTAGTAGATCGCCGAGGGATCAGCCGTCGCCGCGCCGCCGTCGGGCGTGGAGATCACCGAGGGGGCGGCGATCGAGGCCGCGTGTGCCAACGGTGTGAACAGCGTGACCAGGAGAAGCGAGGCGACAGCGGGCATCGGGGCTCTGGAGGGAGCGCGGCGTTAACCCAAAAAAAGGGCTCGTGCGGGGGAGATTCTCGTTGACGCGCCCCCGCGAAAACGCGATATGCACGCGCCGCCCGCCCACCCCCGAGGCCCGCCTTGCGCCGGGTTGTTTCCGTCTCAACACATCGCTCGTTCGCCGCCTGCTCGGGGCTCCTCACGCTGGCCCTCACCGGCTGCTGGGGGCGCAACATCCCCTACGAGGGCGGCACGGTCGACAGCGACACCGGTGTAGCGCCCACCACCTGTGGCGAGGACGCCGACCTGTCGGACGGGTTCTCGGTCACCGGGACCACCTACGACTTCGGCACGGGCGGGTCCGCCGCGGCCGGGCTGTGCATCACGGCCGTTGACCCGAGCCCGGCGATCACCGGCGGTGAGCCGACCGTGCTCGCGTCGTCGCAGGTGTGCGACGACGGCAGCTACGTCGTCGCCGGCATCCAGAGCGCCCCGTCCATCGGGATGTTCCTCATCATCGACGACTGCGAGGGTGAGCCCGACACGGTGATGAAGACGGCGGCGGGCATCTCCCCGACGCAGATCGCGGGGTTCGGCGATGGCGACCAGCTAACGGACATCCAGGCCCTGAGCGTGTCGTTGGACTGGGCTGCGGTGGAGCAGGCCGACCTGGAGACCCTTGGCTGGTCGGGTGATCTTGCGACCTCGGGGTACATGGCGGGGTTCGTCGAGGACTCGGCGGGGGAGCCAGTCTCTGGCGCGACGGTCACGTGCAACGGGTGCGTCCCGCAGGTGTACTACCAGGACGCGGACGGCGCAGACGGCGTGTACGGCGCGGACGCAACGGCGAACCTCGCGACGGACGCCGCCGGAGGCGGCTTGTTCATGATCCCGGCGGCGCCGATTTTCACGTATTCGGCTGGCGATGGTGACCTGCACGCGTGGAATTCCACGTTGCTGGGAAGCCTTCCTGCCTATGCCGTGTACATCCGGTTCACAGCGCTCTAAATTTTCACCGCGCACCTGCGCACACCTGGCCCACAAGGGCAATTTGAGGAGACCCCATGTCCAACAGCACCCTGTTCTTGACCCTCCCCCTGGCCCTCGCGGGCTTCACGTTCCTCCCGGCCTGCTCCGGCGGTGGCGACAGCGACTCGTCGACCGACACGGACGCGGACACCGACACGGACACCGACACGGACGCCGACTCGGACACCGACACCGACACCGACACCGACATGCCGATCGTCTACGACGTCAGCGGCGTCGCGGTGGACTTCCCGGCCAGCACCCCCGCTACCGAGGGCCTCTGCGTCGTCGCCGTGGACCCGGGCCCGGCGCTGAGCGGCGGCGAGCCGACCCCCCTTGGCAACACGACGGTGGCCGCTGATGGCACGTTCACGATCCGCGGCCTCGAGGTCAAGCCCACCCTGGGCCTCGTCATCATCGTCCAGGACTGCGCCGGCGAAGGCACCGTGTACCCCACGGGCACCGGCATCTCGAGCGCGACGCTCGAGGAGATCCAGCCCGGTGGCATGCTGGCAGACCGCACGATCTTCTCGATCGGCGCGACCTTCAAGGAGGGCATGGTGGGCAGCGTAGCGCTCGCCGGCAGCGCGTGGAGCCCCGACACCCAGGGGATCCTGATGGGCTTCGTGCTCGACGGCGCGTTCGCCCCCGTCGGCGGCGCGACGGTCACCGGCGCCGCTGCGACCACCTTCTACATGGACACGGACAGCAGCGACGGCCTGTTCACCGTCGCCGGCGCGACGAACAGCAGCACCGCCGCGGGCGTCGGCGTGTTCGCGATCCCCGCCGCGCCGATCACCACCTACACCGCCACGGCCGACGGGCTGGCGTTCGACACGCTCACCGGCGGCTCGCTCCCCGGCCTCGCGCTGTTCGTGGCGTTCTACGGTAGCTGATCCCCGCCGGGGCTCACGGCTCGTAGCCCACGATGCGCCCCTGCGCGGCGAGGTACGCCGCGGGGGCCTCCGGCACCCCGTCGCCGTCCGTGTCCTGCTGGCCTTGACCATAGGCCAGCAGGGCCTGCCACAGCTTCATCGTCTGCACGCCGTCCGTCGTGCCGTCCGCGTCGAAGCGCATCGCGTCGAGGCTCTCGACCGGGGCGCCCGCGGCGTCCTTCGGCGTGATCACGATGGCGTCGAACGTGAGCCCGCCGAGGATCCCCATCAGGCTCGCGACGTAGGAGTCCACGGCCACGTGGTACAGCTCGGTGTTCGCGCTGCTGCTGTCCATCGCGTCCCAGCCCGTCCCGTTCCAGCGGTCGATGCTGCGTGCCCGGTTGAACGTCGAGTGGCTCATGTCGATGTTGCAGCGCAGGCCGGACACCTCGATGAAGTAGTTGCAGCCGTAGCTCGGGGAGATCGACGCGGTGACCTCGCACACGTCCAACAGCTCGGCGGCCGTGACGTAGAAGTCCACCAGGTCGTACCCCGGCACGTCGTCGTTGCCCGACCCGAGAGGGAGGACCCGGAACACGTCGCTGAAGGCCTCCACGCCGGTGTTCCCGGCGACGAGGTTGTCGCGCACGACGCCTTGGCTCTCGAAGCTGAAGTCGATCGGGTCCGCGGGGTTGGTCGCGTTCATCGACGACAGGTACGAGTCGGTGATGAAGTCGCCGAGGCCAGACTCGGCGCACTCCACCGTGGAGATGTCCCCGGGGACCGCCAAGATTGGCTCGGAGAGCGTGTGGCCGAGCGCGGCGAGCGGCCCGGCGTCCAGCTCGGCCTCGAAGCCCTCGACCTGCGCGTTCACTGTCGCGTCGCCGACGAGGCTGTCGTCAATCTCGTGCAGCGTGTAGGACTCCACCTCGAGCGTGGTGCCGTCCCAGGCCAGGTGCAGCTCCCCGAGGTAGCGCCCGAACGCGCCGGCTTGCAGGATCGTGGTCGTGCCCTCGGTGAGCGGCTCGGGGAGCGGCGTGTGGCTGTGCCCGCCGACGATCACGTCGATGTCGGGGGCGGCCTGGGCGATCAGGTTGTCGGGCGACGTGGACGGGTCGTCGGTGACGCCCGAGTGCGAGAGCGCGAAGACCAGGTCGACGCCCTCGGCCTCCAGCGAGGCCACGGACGCAGCGGCGGCGTCAGCCTGGGGGAGGAAGCTCGACGGGGCGATCCCGGGGGTGATCGACTGCGCGTCGTCGCCGATCAGGCCGAACAGGCCGAGCCGGAGCCCATTGTCGAGCACGAGGACCTTGGTCGACTCGATGCGCCCGCTGTCGAGCTCAGCCTCGAGCGAGTCGTCCGCGGCGTCGTCGGGGTTGGCGACGACGTTGGATGCGACGATCGGCACGTCTACGCCGAGCGAGTCGGCCTTCGCGAGCATGTCTCCCAGGTAGCCGGGGCCGCGGTCGAACTCGTGGTTGCCGAGCGTGACGGCGTCGTAGTCGAGCGCCTGGAACATCTGCAGCTCCGCTGGGTCCGTCTGGGCCAGCAGCATGAACAGGTCCCCGTTCATCCAGTCGCCGGCGTCGAAGAGCAGCACCTGGTCGGGGCTGGACGCGCGGATCTGCTGGACGAGGGTCATCGTGCGCGCGATGCCGCCCACGGTCTGGTCATCGCCCGTGGTCTCGGGGGTGTACTCGGCGTTCGGGCCCCACCCGACCAAGTGGCTGTGGTTGTCGTTGGTGTGCAGCACCACGAAGCGCTGCTTGCCGTCGCCGCTGTCGATCGCCGAGTCGGAGTCGGAGTCGCCGGGCCCCGCGGAGTCGTCCACGACGTCCTTGTGGGTGCACGCGGAGAGCGTGAGCGCGAGCAGCGGCCAGGAGCGCATCGGAAACCTCGGTTTCGGGCGGGCTATCCGGAAACGGGGCCCCGCGCGAACAGCGCGGCCTGCCCGGGCTGCTGCGCCTCGTCAATCGTTCGGGCTAATGGGCGATGCGTGCTCATCCTCGCTAGCGCCAGCCCCCGCCGCCGCGAGCTCCTGGAGAGCGCCGGCGTGCCGTTCACCGTGCAGCCGGCCGACGCCGACGAGACGTGGCTCCCCGGCGAGCTGCCTCGCGCCTACGTGCTGCGGGTGGCGCGCGCGAAGGCGAGGGTCGTCGCGGGCCGGAGTGAACGTGCGGCGGTCCTGGCCGCGGACACGACCGTCGCGATCGACGACCGGGTGCTCGGCAAGCCGGTGGACGCCGCGCACGCAGCCGCGATGCTCGGGGACCTCGCCGGCCGTGAGCACGCCGTTCACACCGCCGTCGTGTTGCGGCTCGGGGCGCGTGAGACCCACCGCGTGGTGTCCACGCGCGTGCGCTTTCGCCCGCTCACTGCGCGTGAGATCGCGGCGTACATCGCCACCGGCGAGCCGTTCGACAAGGCCGGCGGGTACGGCATCCAGGGGCGTGGTGGTTCGCTCGTGGAGGTCGTGCACGGCAGCTACACCAACGTCGTGGGGCTGCCGCTGGTGGAGACCCTCGCGTTGCTCGCTGCGAGCCGGCCGGCGTGACCCGGACCCTGGTCCGAGGGGGCTTTCTCTGGGACGCTGCCGTGGAGGGCGCGGCGGACGGGGCGTTCGTGGCCCTCGACGTGACCTGGGCCGCGGTCGAGCCCGAGAAGGGGCGCTACGACGACGCGCACCTCGACAAGCTGCGCCGGGCGCTGATCGCCGCGCGCAAGCGCAAGCTCGAGGCCGTGGTGGTCGTTCACCGGGGTGGGCTCCCCGGCTGGCAGATCGAGCGGGAGGGGTGGCTCGACGCGGACGCGCTCGCCGGCTTCGGCTGCTACGTGGACTGCCTCGCGCACCACTGCGGCGAGCTCGCGCGGTACTGGGTCGGGACCTGGGAGCCGCTCGGCGAGGCCGCGCTCTACGAGGCCGATCAGAAGCGGGTAGCGCGCATCCTGCTCGATGCCCAGGCGAGCTGCTGGCTGCACCTTCGGAAGGCGCCGGGCCCGGGCGGTGGGGGGACGCTCGTCGGGGTCGCAGAGCGCTTCGACGTGCAGCGCCGGCGCCGCGACCGGCTGTTCGGCGACCTCCTCGGCCGCGAGCCCGAGGCGCACGCGCTGGTGACGACGCTGGCGACGGGGCAGCTGGTCCCGCCGTTCGGGGCGGTCGGGGAGCTGCCAAACGGCACGCCAGCGACCGACTTCACGGTTGCTATCGAGCCTTCGCTCGCCGACCTACACCGCGCGTGGCGGACTGGCCGGTCCCTGTTCGTGCTCGGGGACGCGGCGGTCGTCGCGCAGGCCGTGGACGAGGGCGTCCACGTGCTTGGGGCCGGGTAAGCCGGAGCGTCGGGGAGATTCACCGCTTGGGCTCAAACCCGCCCGGCCCGCGCGGTCTCGGCTCCGCCGTCTTCGGCGAGGCCGAACCGGGACCCAGTTAGAAGAGCGTGCAGGTAGGGGCTTCGAACGTGAAGCCCACGGAGATCGCGTCGGTCTCGCCGTCGCCGTCCATGTCGAGGTCCGCCGCGCTGTCCGCCAACGACGGGTCCCACCCGTTGTCGGTCGCGATCTGCCGCATGAGCTCCTTGTCGAGCGCAAAGCCGAGCACGCCCGAGTTCATCGTCTCGGACGCCGTGCCCTCGACGTAGATCGGGGTGACGGGCTCGAAGCTCCAGCCGCCGATGGTCACCTCGGCGGAGGGGATCTCGGCCGTCCAGGTGCTGCCGCTGATGGTCGCGCCAGAGCTCAGGCTCATGTGCCCGGAGCCGTCCAGCTCGGCGTCGAAGCTCTCGGAGCCGGAGCCGTTGTCCGAGGCGTTCCCGTCCGTGTCCGTCGCCGCGCCGATCGCGCCGTCCATGCTGTCGTTGCACCAGTCGTCTACGCCCCAGAACTGCACGACCATGACGGTGCTGCTCGTGGACATCGCGTCCGCGATGGCGACGTTCATGCCGCTCGCGACCGGGGACAGCGCGTTGTCCACGCTGCCGTCGCCGTCCAGGTCGATGCCCGTGGTCGAGTCACCGACCTCGAGGGTCTGGATCACCCAGCTCCAGTCGCCGCCGGTCGGGACGCAGTCTGCATCGGTGTCGGTGTCCGTGTCGGTGTCCGTGTCGGCGTCCGTATCGGAGTCGCTGTCGGTGTCGGAGTCGGCGTCGCTGTCGGCATCCGAGTCGGAGTCCGAGTCTGCGTCCGTGTCGGCGTCGCTGTCGATCGAGTTGCCGATGCCGGTATCGTCGACACCCTTGTAGTTCTGGCTGCAGCCCGCGAGGGCGGGGATCACCGAGAAACCGAGAAACGAGGCGATGGAAACGAGACGCATTGGACCTCCGTTGGGGTTGGCTGCCGGCCTATACAGGAACGTGCAGCCGGAAGTCAAGGCATTTCCGTGATCTTCTCCTCCACAATCTCAAATCGCCCGAAGTCGTACCGTTCCCCCGCGGCGCGCTCGACTTGCACCAACCGCTCCTGGATCCCCTCTCGGCGCAGCTGGACGGCGCGGTGGTAGCAGAGCGGGTTGTTGCCCCTGCGCCCGAGCAGCGTGTGCGCGGTGAACGAGCACCCCCCCTTGCAAATATCCGCGTAGTAGCAGCGCTTGCAGTAGCCCCAGAGCTCGTCGAGGCGGTCCTTGCGCGCGAAGTTCAGGGCGTCGGCGTGCTTCCAGATGTCGGCGAGCTCGAGGTCCTTCACGTTCCCGCCGGTGTACGGGGCGGTGGGCAAGGACGGGCAGCCCTTGACCGTCCCGTCGCTCTCGATGCCGATGACCGCGCGGCCCGCCCCACAGCCAATCCAGTGGCGCGCGCTGCCGCCCGGCCGGGAGCGCAGGACCTCTTCATGCGGCCCGAAGTACCCGATGTTGTTGGCCGCTTGGACGTTGAAGCACCCGATGGGCCGCGGCTTCTCGTGCGCGCGCGGGTTTTGGACCGCGTCGAGCTGGATCTCCGCGAGGGTGTCGAGCACCGTCACGACGTCCGGCGGCTGCAAGATCCACTCGGGGTGGTCCGCCGCGTTCCCCATCGGCGTCGTCAGCTGCACTTGCCACGCGCGGACCTGGTGGTCCCGCAACATCGCGGCGGTCTCCCGCAGCGTGTGTTGGTTCAGCCGGTTGATCTGCATGTTCGACGTGACGATCAGGCCCGTCTCTCGCGCGTTCTTCACCGCTTGGAGCGCGGCCTTGTGCGAGCCCTTGTTGCCCCGGAGCGTGTCGTGCTGCTCCTCCAAGCCGTCGATGCTGATGCCCACGGCCTGCAACCCCGCCGCCGCGAACTTGCGGCACCGGTCGCGCGTCAACGCCCGCCCGCCGGACTGCATCGTGACGCGGATGCCGGTGTCCGAGAGGAACGCGATGATCTCCTCGACGTCGGCGCGCAAGTACGCCTCGCCGCCGATCAGCGTGACCTCGCGGCACCCAAGCTTGGCGAGGGCCGCGCCGACCTCCTTCACCTTCGGGGTCGAGAGCTCGTCGTCGCGTGCAGAGCCCGCCCGCGTGCCGCAGTGCTGGCAGGGCTGGTCACAGCGGGTGGTGAGCTCCCACACCGCGTAGATCGGCTTCGGGTCGTCGAGCTCCTCGAGCTTGAACTCCCGGGGAGCAGGACGGGCGGCGCGAGGAGTCGGCGTAGGCATGCGGCAATGTCACCTGTCAGAGACAGATGATGCTGCCCCACGTGTCCTCGTTGTTCGTCTCGTAGCACTCGTTGATCTCGGACAAGGACTCCGAGTTCCCACCGTCGACGGCCACACGCAGGTCGTACAGCGGCGTCGGCACGCCGGTGAGCTCGATCGAGAGCGAGTCGCTCTGGTGGCCCTGCACGAGGCCGACCGTCCAGGACACCGTGTCCAGGATGACGTCGCCGGAGTCGGTCGCCCCGATGATCTCGATGTTGAACGGGTCCGTCACGTCCGAGTAGCCCTGGTTCCCGACCTCGACCCACACCGTCACGTTGCCGTTCGCGCACTCGTCGACGCAGACGTCCTCGATCTTCGCGTAGAGGTCCGGCCCGCTGTACCCGACGCCGGGCGTCAGATCGCCCGAGCGGAAGTTGTTGTACGTGAGCCAGTTGGTGTCCTGGTACTGCGGGATCGTGCCGTCGTCGTTCACGTTCGTGATGCTGTAGCCGTGCTGGTTCCAGATAGGCCGGCCGGAGCGCCAGGAGCGGTCGGCGTCGCTGAACACCGTGACGCCGTTGCGCGAGCCCCAGCTCCCGGGGGTGTTGCAGACCGCGATGTCCGCAGACCCGTCGGCGTTGATGTCCGCGATCGTCGGGTACTCGAGCCACGTGTTGTTCGAGTGGGTCGTGTCCTGCATCTTCACCGAGCCATCGGCGCCGTTGAAGACCCACACCCAGTGCTCGTCCGCGTACACCACGTCTGCGATGCCGTCGCCTTCGAAGTCGAACACCGAGCTGCCGGTGTTGCCCGACGAAGGATCGGTCGTGCCCGTGTACTGCCAGAGCACCGAGCAGTCGGTCTCGAACACCGTGTACGTCGAGTTCGCGGCTACGCCGATCTCGGCCTCGCCGTCGCCGTCGAAGTCCGCGACGGTCGGGGGGCCGCCGTAGGAGCCCGAGGCGGCGGGGATGGCGGCGCTGCAGAGCACGGTGCCGTCGTCATCCTGCACCCTCATGCGGGCGTCGCCCGTGGTGGCGATCTCGCCGAACTCGTCGGAGTCGAAGTTGCCGACCGCCGGGTAGGCATCGGCTTGCCCGTTGGTCCACAGCGCGGTCCCGTTGATGTCGTAGAGGGCGTTGCCCGCCACCAGCTCGAGCTCGCCGTCCTGGTTGATGTCCACCGCGAACGCCGCGGAGCCGACGTTCGACGACGTGCCGTAGCCGGAGGTGCCACACCCGAGGCGGCTGCCGCTGTTGTCGAGGATGCAGTTGCCGATCAGCACCTCGGGGTCGCCGTCGTGGTCCATGTCGGCGATGCCGGGGGCGTCCGACGTGCCGTCCATGTGGCCCGACCCGCCCGTCCACGACCACTCGGCGTTGCCCTCGTTGTCGAACACGTCCACGCCGCTGCTGGTGGCCGCGATGACCTCGGGCACGCCGTCGTTGTCGATGTCCCCGCAGGCCGCGCCGCCGGTGATCTGGATCTGGCCGTTCCCGCTGGTCGCCCAGAGCTCGCTGCCGTCCTCGCCGCTCAACGCGCGGAGCACGCCGGGGCTGTAGGTGATGATCATGACGTCAGGCACGTCGTCGTCGTCGATCTGGCCGTCGCCGTTGTCATCGGTGAGCGAGCAGACGATGGGCTGCATCATGCAGCTCACCGACGCGGTGGTGCCCATCGTGAACGTCTCGGTGTCCCAGAGGACCTCGGGGGTGAACGTGCCGACCGTCGTGCCCTCGGAGAAGCACTCGTCCAACTTCGGAACGTCCTTCGCGGGGAAGTACTGGTCCGGGCACTGCGGCTCCGGCGTGGCGGTCTCTTGCGTGTGGGCGTGATGATCCAAAGCCGTCATGAAGCAGGGTTGGCTCGAGTAATTCGACTTGTTGGTTGCCACCGGCAGGTCGCCAACACTGTACGCTCCAACTCATCCCACCTCCCGCTCTTCGCGTGAGCGCGAAGGTGCAGCATCCCTTCCG